>JAJRUE010000017.1 GCA_024277955.1 Alphaproteobacteria bacterium
CCGCAGGGCACGCCGGGCGGCAATCCGGCCTTTGACGTGACGCCCGCGCGGCTGGTCACCGGGCTGATCACCGAACGCGGCGTGGCCGAGGCTTCGCCCGAAGGGCTGGCCGCGATGTTCCCCGAAATGGCCGGGCGGACGGGCGCATGATCGAAAACCGCTATAACGAAGCCGCCGCCGCCGAACTTGTCGCCGCCGCCGGAGATGATCCCGCCGACCAGGCGCTGGCGCTGCGGGTCTATACCAGCCGGCTGATCGGGCAGAACCCCGATCTGGTGATGCACGGGGGCGGCAATACCTCGGTCAAGGTGCGTCGCGCCGACCTGTTCGGCAAGCTCGAGGACGTGCTGCACGTCAAGGGTTCGGGCTGGGATCTGGACACGATCGAAGCGCCGGGCCTGCCGGGGCTGCGCCTGGCGCCGCTGCTCAGGCTGCGCGCGCTGGATGCGCTCAGCGACGAGGAAATGGTCAACGTGCAGCGCTGCAACCTGCTCGACAGCACCTCGCCCAACCCTTCGGTGGAAACCCTGCTGCACGCCTTTCTGCCGCACAGGTTCGTCGATCACACCCATGCGACGCCCTTCCTGATCCTGGCCAACCTGCCCGACGCCGAAGCGGTGTGCCGCGAAATATTTGGCGACCGGCTGGGGATCGTGCCCTATATCATGCCCGGTTTCGCCCTGGCCAGGAAAGCCGCCGAGGTTTACGAGGCCAACCCCGAAGTCGAAGGCCTGCTGCTGCTCAACCACGGCCATTTCGCCTTTGGCGACACCGCCCGCGAAAGCTATGACAAGATCGTTTCCCACACCAACGAAGTCGCCGCGCACCTGGGGCTGAAAACCCCGACACGGCTGCGCCAGCGCCGGGCCGTGAAAGGGGCCTCGCCGCTGCCGGTTCTGCGCGGGGTGATCGCCGAAATGCGCGGCGACGCGGATGCGCCGATGCCGGTGCTGGACCTGCGCAACGGCCCCGAGGTGATGGGGTTTCTCGACCGTCCCGACCTGGAGGACCTGGCGACGCGCGGGGTTGCCTCGCCCGACCATGTGATCCGCATCAAGGGGCGGCCACTGGTGTTGCCGCGCAGCGTCTGGAGCGCCGGGCGCGACGCGATCCGCAAGGCGGTTGCCGCCTTTGAAGACGAATACCGCGCGATGTTCGACCGCCAGGCCCCGCAGGCGGCCGAGCCCAAGACCATGCTGATCCCCGACCCCAAGGTCGCCTGGATCGAGGGCATCGGCATCGTCGGCATGGGCGCCAACGCCAAGGCCGCGGCAATCGCCGGCGACCTGGCCGAACAGAACGCCCGGGTGCGCGCCGTGGGCGAGGACGCGGGCGGCTTCAGGCCGCTTGGCGAAAAGGACCTGTTCGATCTGGAATACTGGTCGCTGGAACAGGCCAAGCTGGCGAAATCCAGCGCGCCGCCGTTGCAGGGGCGCATCGTCATGGTCACCGGCGGCGCCGGCACCATCGGGCTGGCCACCGCGCGCGCCTTTGCGGCGCAGGGGGCAAACTGCCTGCTGGTGGACCTGGATCGGGACCGGCTGGACCAGGCGCTGGCCCAGCTTGGCGGCCTGCACGCGGGCTTTGCGGTGGATGTCACCGCCGACGGGGCGGCGTCCGCGGCGATGGAGGCGGCGATCAACGCCTTTGGCGGGCTGGACATCCTGGTGTCGAACGCGGGCGCGGCGACGCCGGGCGCGCTGCTGGACCTGGACGACGGCACGCTGCGCGCCGCCTTCGAGCTGAACTTTTTCTCGCACAAGGCCTTTGCCACCGCCGCCGCGCGGCTGATGCGCGATCAGGGGCGGCCGGGACAGATCCTGTTCAATATCTCGAAACAGGCGGTGAACCCGGGCAAGAACTTTGGCGCCTACGGCCTGCCCAAGGCAACCACGCTGTTCCTGATGCGCCAGCTGGCGCTGGAGCTGGGGCGCGACGGCATCCGGGTGAACGGGATCAACGCCGACCGCATCCGCTCGGGCCTGCTGACCGACGATTTCATCGCCGAGCGCGCCCGCGCGCGCGGCGTGGACGAACGCGACTACATGGCCGGCAACCTGCTGGGCCGCGAGGTCGAAGCCGATCACATCGGCGCCGCCTTTGTGGCGCTGGCGCAAAGCGAACGCACCACCGCGCATGTGATGACCGTCGATGGCGGCAATATCGAGGCGGCTCTGCGCTAGGCACGGCGGACCGATGCCCCGCCCGGGTTCGGGGCGGGGCCAAGGTTTTTCGAAAAACCTTGGCCAAGGCGCTTTCAAGCGCCTTGGCTGGCGGGCGGCAAGCCTGGGAACGGGCTTGGCCAGGGGCAGGGTTTCACGCTAGGGTGCGCGCCGCACCGAAAACGGGGGAGGCAGCCGCACATGGGCAGGCCGGGAACGCAGGTCATCGATTTCTCGCTGGAAGGCGACACGCTGCTGGCGGCGGTGGCCGAGCTTTACTACAAGGACGGGCTGACCCAGGACGCGATCGCCAAACGGCTGGGGCTTTCGCGCGCCACCATCGTCAACTACCTGCGCCAGGGGCGCGAAAAGGGCATCGTCGACATTCAGATCAAGGGCTCTGCCTACACCGGTTCGGAACTGTCGCAGGAACTGCGCGAGAAATACCGGCTGAGCGATGTCTACATCACCAACACCGAACTGAAGGACACCCCCGAACAGGCGGTCCGTTCCGTTGCGCGGCTGGGGGCGATGGCGCTTTCCGGCCTGCTGCGCCCGGGCGATGTGATCGGCATCGCCTGGGGCCGGACCGTGCAGGTCGTGGCCGAGGAAATGCCGCTGTCACGGGTGGAAAACCTGCGCATCTGTCAGGTCATGGGCTCGATGAACACGCCGGAAAAGGAAACCTCGGAAGCCAGCACCATTCGCATCGCCGAACGCACCGGCGCCACCTTTTCCACGTTGCACGCGCCGGCGATCCTGTCCACCGCCGACCTGGCCCGGCAGCTGCGCGCCGAACCGATCGTGCAATCGCAGCTCAAACGATTGAGGACACTCACAAAATTGCTCTACTCGGTGGGCGAGGTCGATGAAAACACCCTGGTCGTCACCTCGGGCGTGGCAGGCGACGCCGAACTGGCCGAGTTCCTGTCAAAGGACGCCAAGGCGGTTCTTTGCGGCCACTTTCTGGACGCCCAGGGCCGGCACCTGGCCGGCCAGTACAGCGACCGCATCATCGGCATCGTGCCAGACGAAATCCTCGCGGTGCCCGAACGGATATGCGTCGCTGGCGGCAAGCAGAAGAAAGAGGCGGTGCTGGCCGCGATCCGGGGCGGCTTTGTCACCCACCTGGTCGCCGACACGCC
>JAJRUE010000174.1 GCA_024277955.1 Alphaproteobacteria bacterium
ACCATGGCGTTGGGCAGCATGTGGCGGAACATGATGACCCGGTTGGTGACCCCCAGCGCCCGCGCCGCGCGCACATATTCAAAGTTGCGCGCCCGCAAGAATTCGGCGCGCACCACCCCGACAAGCGCCGGCCAGCCGAAAAGGATGGTGATCCCCACCAGCAGCCAGAACCCGCGCCCCAGGATCGCAAACAGGATGATGATCACGTAAAGCGAAGGCGTCGAGCCCCAGATTTCCAGCGCGCGCTGAAAGATCAGGTCGGTCCAACCGCCGAAATAGCCCTGCACCGCGCCCGCTATGATCCCCAGGATCGACGTGGCGACGGTGACGATGATCGTGTAGATGATCGACAGCCGGAACCCGTAGATCACCCGCGCAAGCACGTCGCGCTTGGTATCGTCGGTGCCCAGGATATGGCGGCTGTCCGGCGGCGACGGCGCCACGCCGGGGGCGTTGGAAATGGTGTTGAAGCTGGCCCGGACCGGCGGCCACAGCGTCCAGCCCTTCTGGATCGTTTCACCCTGCACCACCCCGTCGGCGGCGTCCGCGATCAGCCCTTCGGGGTCGTCGACACAGGCGTTCAGCCCACCGGTGACGATCAGGCATTCCACCTCGGGATCGCGATAGATCGCTTCGGTCTTGAAATCGCCGCCAAAGGCGGTTTCCGGGTAGAACTGGAAGATCGGCATCCGCAGTTCGCCGCGGTAGCTGACCAGGATCGGCTTGTCGTTGGCGATGAACTCGGCAAACAGCGACAGGCCGAAAAGCGTGGAAAAGATGATCAGCGACCAGAGCGCCCGCCGGTTGCGCTTGAAGTTTCGCCAGCGGCGCTGGTTCAGCGGCGACAGCCAGGGCTTCTTGCGCCGCGCGTGTTCCGGCGCAGGCGTGCTGGCGGGGCAATGATCCGGTGCAGCCGCCATCAGGTTTCCCGAACCTCGAAATCGATGCGCGGATCGACAAACACATACATCAGGTCGCTGAGAATGCCGATCAGCAGCCCGACCAGGCCGAAAAAGAACAGCGTGCCGAAGATCACCGGGTAGTCGCGCGCCACCGCCGCCTCGAACCCGAGCCGGCCCAGCCCGTCCAGCGAAAAGATGGTTTCGATGATCAGCGAACCGCCAAAGAACACCCCGATGAACAGCGACGGAAAGCCGGATATCACGATCAGCATGGCGTTGCGGAACACATGCCCGTAAAGCACGCGGCGTTCCGACAGCCCCTTGGCGCGGGCGGTGATCACATATTGCTTCTTGATCTCGTCCAGAAAGGAATTCTTGGTCAGCAGCGTCAGCGTCGCAAAGGCCGAAATGGTCGACGCCAGCACCGGCAGGGTGATGTGCCAGAAATAGTCGCCGATCTTGCCCAGCAGCGACAATTCCGACCAGTTGTCAGAGGTCAGCCCGCGCAAGGGAAAGATCTGCCAGTAGGAACCGCCCGCCAGCAGCACCAGCAGCAGGATCGCAAACAAGAACCCCGGGATCGCATAGGCGACGATGATGATCGCGCTGGTCCAGGTGTCGAACGAAGACCCGTCGCGCACCGCCTTGCGGATGCCCAGCGGGATCGACACGATATAGGCGATCACCGTGGACCACAGCCCCAGCGTGATCGACACCGGCAGCTTTTCCCAGACCAGATCCAGCACCCCGATCGACCGGAAATAGCTTTCCCCGAAATCGAAGCGCATGTAGTTCCACATCATGTTCAGGAACCGTTCAAGCGGCGGCTTGTCGAACCCGAACTGCTTTTCCAGCTCGGCGATGAATTCCGGCGGCAGGCCGCGCGCGCCGGCATATTCGTATTCCGTGTCGGTGGTGTTGTCGAGCGTCTCGGAACCGCCCCCGGCGATGGTTTCGAACACGTTTCCCTCGCCTTCCAGATTGGCAAGGATCTGTTCGATCGGCCCACCGGGGACGAACTGCGTCAGCGTGAAGTTGATGACCATGATCCCGAAAAGCGTCGGGATGATCAGCAACAGCCGCCTGATGATGTAGGCGCCCATGTCGCGGCGAAACTCAGAGCTTGCCGGCGGCCTTCATGGCGGCCTCTTTCTCCGGGTTGACCCACCAGAAATCGAGCTGGCCCAGCGAATAGGGCGGCAGCGGATCGGGATGTTCGTAGATGTTCAGGTAAGACACCGTGTGCACATCCTTGAACCACTGCGGTACCCAGAACCGGTCGGCCCGCAGCACCCGGTCGAGCGCCTTGACGGCGGTGATCATCTCGGGCTTGGTTTCGGCAGCGGCGATGATGTCGATCAGCCGGTCGGCGGCGGCGCTCTTGTAGGTCATCGAGTTGAACAGGCTTTCCTCGGCGCCTTCGGATCCGAACAGCTGCTTCAGCTCGCTGCCCGGTTCATAGCCGGTGCTGAAACTGTCGGTGATGATGTCGAAATCCTTGCCGCGCACCCGGTCGGTGTATTGCGCCGGATCGACCCGGTTGAGAACCGCATCCACCCCGAGCGCCTTGAGGTTTTCCACATAGGGGTTGATCACCCGGTCAAACGCCGGTGAGCGTTCCAGGAATTCGACTTTCAGCGTTTCCCCGGCCGCGCTGCGCCGGATGCCGTCGTCGCCCACTTCCCAGCCGGCTTCGTCCAGCAGCGCCGAAGCCTTGCGCAGGTTCTTGCGGTCCAGCTGGCGCGGCCCCGAGGTGGGCGCCATCACCGCCGGTTCGGTCAGGATCGACGCATCCAGCAAACCTTCGTCCACCAGCGGCTGCAACAGCGCGATCTCGCCCTTGGTCGGCAGACCCTCGGCCGCCAGTTCGCTGTTTTCCCAAAACGAATTGATCCGCGCGTAAAGCCCGTAGAACAGGGTTTCGTTCGACCATTCAAAGTTGAACATCAGCGCAATCGCTTCGCGCACCCGCTTGTCCTGGAACTTGGCGCGCTGCAGGTTGAACACAAAGCTCTGGCCCGAAGCCTTGTTCCCGTCGGGCAGCTCGACCTTCACATAGGTGCCGTCCTGGATCGCCGGGAAATCATAGCCGGTGGCCCACTGCTTGGACGAGTTTTCCGACCGGAAGGTATAGGCGCCGGCCTTGAAGCCTTCGAAGGCGGCATTGCTGTCGCCGAAATATTCCACCCGGATGGTGTCGAAATTGCCGGTGCCGATGGAAAACGGATTGTCCTTGCCCCAGTAGTTCGGGTTGCGCTTGTAGACGATGCGTTCGTTCACGGTGAAGTGGTCCAGCATGTAGGCGCCGGTGCCCAGCGCCGGTTCCATGCGGCTTTCGTCGATCCGGGCACCAGTTTCCTCAAACCATTTTTTCGAAAAGATCGGCACGGAAAACCCTGCATTTTCAATTGCATCCCGCTTTAGCGCATTCGGCTGGAAGGTAAACTTGACACGGTGCGGATCCAGCGCCTCTACCTTGGCGATCACCGCCTTCATGCCGGCGCGATAGGACGGCAGCCCCTGTTCGACCATGATGTTGTAGGAAAACACCACATCATCGGCGGTCATCGGCGACCCATCGGAAAAGGCCACCTCGGGACGCAGGTTGAAGATCACCCAGGACCGGTCCTCGGGGAATTCCATCGTTGTGCACATGTAGCAGTAGGACGACCCGATTTCATCGGCGGTGCTGGTGAGGATGGTTTCGAACTGCACGCTCGACAGCGCCCCGGCGCGGCCCTTGGACGAATAGGGGTTCATCGAATCGAAAGTCCCCGGCGCCCATATCGAAATCTCGCCACCCTTGGGCGCATCCGGGTTCACGTAATCCAGATGCTTCATGTCGGGGCCGTATTTCAGGTCGCCAAAATTGTTCAGCCCGTAGGTGGTGATGATCTTTTCCTGCGCCACCCCGGCCGCCGCCCAGGCCAGCGCCACTAAAACCAGCGAGGCCGCCAGCAAAAGCCGCCAGGCAAGCGGTTGCGCAACGGCGCGCGCCTTCACGTCGGCCCGGTTATCTCTGGTCATCATGGCGTCGATCCTCCGTCTGCTTTCTTGCGGCCTGTGCCCGGCCTTTATCTCCTGCAAAGGCTAACGGCGACGACACCATGCAATCAAGGTCAAACTGCGCCAATCCACCCGCAGCCCCCACCGATCCGGTCATATTTTCGTGCTCCGCCCTCGCCCGCCGCCACCGCCCACAGCTTCTTCTGTCCGCAAATATCCCCGCCGGAGGCGCCGCGACCCGCGAAGCGGGGCGCAAACAAAAACAATGACGCCGCCAGGCGTCACCGCCAACCAGCGGAACCCACTGCTGGCAAAGCAAAAGGGCCGTCCCAAACGGGACGGCCCGGAACCGGTGTGCCGGCAGGTCTCGAAGCTTATTCAGCGACCGACTGCAGATAGGCGATCAGGTTCGCGCGGTCGGTTTCCTTTTTCAGACCCGAAAAGGTCATCTTGGTGCCCGGCGCATAGCCCTTGGGGCTGGTCAGAAATTCGTTCAGCCGCTCAGGCGTCCAGTCGCCGCCCAGCCCGGTGAGCGCGCCGGAATAGCCAAAGCCGTCCATCGAGGCGACCGGCCGGCCAACCACGCCATACAGCGACGGCCCGGTGGCGTTCACGCCCTTTTCCATCTTGTGGCAGGCCTTGCACTTGGAAAACACCTTGGCGCCCTTACCGGCATCCGCCGAAGCCAGGACGGTGGCAAAGTCCACGGTTTCGGTGGCGGCCTCTTCGGTGGTGCCGCCTTCTTCGGCCGCGATCACGTAGGCCGGCTCGGCCTCGCCCCCATGTTCTCCGCCAACGGTGTAAAGGCCCTCGGACGCCCAGTTCCCCAGCAGAAAGATCAAAAGGGCCCCGCAAAAGGCGCCGACGGTTTTGGTCATTGTCATTGTGTCGAACATGTCGCGTTCCGTATCATCCAGAATTTCCGCGCTATCTATCCGCTTCCACGCGCAAGTTTCAAGGTATAAGAGGCGCGACCAAACGCCCTTGCTGGCCAGAACCGGACAAAAAACGCAGATGACAGGACGCATTGCCTTCCAGGGAGAGCCCGGCGCCTACTCGCACCAGGCCTGCCGCGAATACCGACCCGAGCTCGAAGCCCTGCCCTGCGCCACCTTCGAAGACACCATCGAAGCGGTGCGCAGGGGCGAAGCCGACCTGGCGATGCTGCCGGTGGAAAACACCACCTACGGCCGGGTCGCCGACATTCACCGGCTGCTGCCGGCGTCGGGGCTGCATATCGTCGACGAAGCCTTTGTGCGGGTGCATATCAGCCTGATGGCGCTACCCGGGGTGCGGATCGACGATCTGGACACGGTGCGCGCGCATCTGGTGCTGCTGCCGCAATGCCGCGATTTTCTGGATCGTCACGGGATTCGCGGTGAAGCCGCCGCCGACAGCGCCGGGGCCGCCGCGGCCCTGGCCGCCAGCGGGGCGCGCAACGTCGGGGCGCTGGCTTCGGACCTGGCGGCGGAAATCTACGGGCTCGACATCCTGGCCCGCCATATCGAGGATCATTCCCACAACACCACGCGGTTCCTGCTGATGGCGCGCGAAGCCGATCTCAGCCGCCGGGGCGAAGGCAAGATGATCACCTCTTTCGTCTTCCGGGTGCGCAACATCCCGGCGGCGCTTTACAAGGCGATGGGCGGCTTTGCCACCAACGGCGTCAACATGACCAAGCTGGAAAGCTACATGGTGGACGGCTCGTTCACCGCGACCCAGTTCTATGCCGATATCGAAGGCCACCCCGACGACCGCAACGTGGCGCTGGCGCTCGAAGAGCTGGAATATTTCTCCTCTGAAGTCACCCTGCTGGGGGTCTACCCGGCCGACCGCAAGCGCTGATCAGCGCAGCAGGCCGATCCCGCCGCCCTTGTGTTCGACGTATCGGTCTTCGAGATCCTCGGCAAACTGCGCAACCCGCGCCGCGAAGGCGTCGCTCAGCCGGCCCTTGGCCAGTTTCAGCGACTGCACGAGCAGCCGGGCCGACAGCGTCCGGGGGCTGATCTGCAAGCCCGCGCGCAGCCGCGTCCGGCCCTGCGACAGGGTCAGGAACTCGGCCTCGAACAGGGATTCGATCCCGCCGCTTTCCGACTGGATCACGAACCCGGTCGGGGCCTCGAATTCGACCAGTTCGCCGAACATCCGCCGGTCCTTGCCGCGATAGCTGAACTGCAGGTTCCAGCACATGCCCGGCGCCGGTTCGGCCAGGTTGTCGGCGCGCGCAACCTCGATCCCGCGGCGCATCGCCTGGCGGGCGTGGGCCTCGAAATCGGCGGCGTGGCGGAACACGAAGTCGATCGGCGCTTCGACATCCTGGCGGGTTAAAAACTTCATCCTTCGGCCCCGGTTGCGGGTTGAACGTGGCGGGAAACTGCCTTCATTGGCCGCCGCCCGCAAGCCAGTTGCGCAACAAATGATGCGCAACCGATCCCGGACGCGCCGGCACGATGTCGCTGCGGGCGCCGGAAAACGCATCCAGCAGCTCTTCGCGGGTCAGCCAGAAAGCGTCTTCGATCTCGACCGGGTCGATGGTGATGTCGTCGCTCAGCGCCTTGGCCCAGCAGCCGATCATCAGCGACGAAGGAAACGGCCAGGGCTGCGACGTGAGATAACCGACCGCGCCGATGCGCACGCGGGTTTCTTCCCAGACCTCGCGGCGGACCGCGGTTTCCAGGGTTTCGCCGGGTTCGACAAAGCCCGCCAGCAGCGAAACCATGCCGTCGGGCCAGCCAGGAGAGCGGCCCAGCAACACCCGGTTGGCGCGGGTCACCAGCATGATCACCACCGGATCGGTGCGCGGAAAATGCCGGGCGCCGCAGGCCGGGCACTGGCGTTGCCAGCCGGCCATCGCGACCTCGGTCGCCTGCCCGCAGCGCGCGCAAAACCCGTGTGCCGCGTGCCAGCCCAAGATCGCCTTGGCGCTGGCCGCCAGCCCTGCATCCAGCGGCGGCAGGGCGGCCATCACGCTGCGCAGATCCGCGAAATACCGGCCCGCGCCAAGTTCCTTGTGGGTGGTTGCCCGGGTGTCGAACAGGCCGGCTTCGTCCGGGTCGCGCGGGCCGTCCCAGTCCGACAGGTCATGGGCGAAACGCGCGCCCGCGCCGGCGGTTCCCAGAAAGACCGGCGGGCGGCTGGCGTGACGCAACAGCGCATGATCCATCGGCAGGCGCACCAGTTCCGGGGTCTCGTCGCCGCACAAAAGCACCCGGCCCCGCCAAAGCGCCACCGTCCGGCTGTCAGCCGCCGCCGCCAGCCGCGCCATCGCCTGATCGTCGCCGCGCAAATGTGCCGCGCGATCCAGCCCGTCATCGTCAAAGGTTACCGCCACTTTCCCTGCCGTCCCGGACATGGCGTGACCATGTCTCGCATCTGTGCCGTCTCGCGGCCGCAGCGCCGCCGTGGTCGCCTGCCTGACACAATTCCGGGCGCGGGTAAACGCAGCCGCGGGTAATTCAACCCTTGATTGCAAGTGTGCAAATATATACGCTTTTTGCGAAACCACTCTCTGCCCGGAGCCGACTTGAACGTTCTGCGCCCCCTTCCCGGCTATACGTCGCTGAACCAGATCTGCCTGCGGATCCTGGCGACCACCGACCTGCACATGAACATCTGCGGGTATGATTATTATCGGGACCAGCCAAACGATCTGTCCGGCCTGCCGCGCGCCGCCGACCTGATCGCTGCCCTGCGCGCCAGCGCCGACAACAGCCTGCTGGTGGATAACGGAGATTTCCTGCAGGGCACGCCGATGGGCGATTACGTGGCGCTGGAAAAGGGCGTCGCGCCGGGGCGGCCGCATCCGGCGATCGCGGCGATGAACCGGCTTGGCTTCGATGCCGGCACCCTGGGCAACCACGACTTCAACTACGGGCTGGATTTTCTGACCGATACGCTGGCGGGGGCCGCCTTTCCGATCGTGTCGGCCAACGTGATGCGCCGCGCGCCCCGTGGCCAGGGGCCGGACGAACCGCTGTTGGCGCCCTATGCGATCCTCGACCGGCACCTGCGCGACCGGGCCGGCGACAGCCACGCGCTGCGCATCGGCATCATCGGGTTCCTGCCGCCCCAGATCACCACCTGGGACCGCCACCAGTTGCACGGCCGCATCACCACCCGCGACATCGTCGAAACCGCGATGATCCAGGTCGCACGGATGAAGGCGGAAGGCGCAGACGTGATCCTGGCGCTGTGTCATTCGGGCATCGGCCCGGCGCATCACGCAAGCGGCATGGAAAACGCCGCCGTGCCGCTGGCGGCGGTCGACGGGATCGACGCCCTGGTGACCGGCCACAGCCACATGGTGTTCCCGTCCGAGCGGTTCGACGGCCACCAGGCCACCGACACGCTGCGCGGCACGATCCACGGAAAGCCCGCGGTGATGAGCGGCGCCGGCGCGTCGCACCTGGGCGCCATCGATCTGGCGCTCGAGCGGCGCGGCAACCGCTGGCAGGTGGTCAGCGGCGCGGCGGTGGCGCACCCGGTAAACCGGCCGCATCCGCCCGTAGATCGCAAGGGCCCCGGCGACGGCGCGGTGCGCAGCGCGATCGCCCGCGACCACGCCGCGACGCTGGCCTATATTCGCCGCGGGGTCGGAGCAACGGCCCAGCCGCTCGACACCCATTTCGCGCAGATCGCCCCCAGCCGGGCGCTGGCGCTGATCGCCGACGCGCAGCGCGACCACCTGCGCCGGGTGCTGGCCGACAGCCGGCTGGCCGCGCTGCCGCTGTTGTCCGCCGCCTCGCCGATCAAGGCCGGCGGCTGGCACGGCCCCGACCACTACACCAACGTACCCGCGGGCAAGCTGACGGTGCGCTCGGTGGCCGACCTTTACTGCTTTCCGAATCGCATCGCGGCGGTCCGGGTCTCGGGGCGCGATCTGCGAAACTGGCTTGAACGCGCCGCCGGCATGTTCCAGCGGATCACGCCGAACCGTCCCGGCCAGCTGCTGCTGGACCCAAGGTTTCCCAGCTACAATTTCGACGTGATCCACGGGCTGACCTGGCAGATCGACCTGTCGCGGCCGGCGCTTTTCGGGCCCAAGGGTCAGGCCACGCTGCACCCGGCGCTGCTTGATACCGCCGTCAGCACCGGCATCGGGCGCATCCGCGACCTGGCCTGGGAAGGCACGCCGGTCAGCGATGACATGGAGTTCATTATCGCCACCAACGATTTTCGCGCCAATGGCGGCGGGCATTTCCCCGGCACCGGACCCGGAGCGGTTGTCTACCAGGCCCCGATCACCACCCGCGACATCCTGATGAACCATATCCGCGAAATCCGGATGGTGGCCCCGCGCCTGCCGCGCAGCTGGCGTTTCGCGCCGCTTGGCGGCACGGCGGTGATCTTTGAAACCAGCCCCGCCGCCAGCCCGGCGCAGGCGCGCGAAACCGGCCTGGACCTTCGCCGCACCGGGACCACCGACCAGGGCTTCGCCCGCTTCGAACTGGTGCTCTGAGCCGTCCCCGCAGCCCCCGCCACCCCCCGCCCGCGCCGCGCGTTCAGCCGCCGCCTTTGATCTTGCCAAACCCGCCGCACGCACCTATATCACCGGATGAGAGGTTGGCGCGGGCGAGCGCCTCGCCAACCCGGTCAGGTCCGGAAGGAAGCAGCCGTAACGAGCCCCGCTTGGGTCGTTGTCCAGCCTCTCACCCGATCCCTTTTCAGGCAGCCCTCGTGCGGGGCTGCTTTTTTGTTGGCGCCCCCGGCAGGCCGGGCCATAACACCGCCATGGACCGGCCGGACATAGACTTTACCAGCAGCGCCCTTGCCCATCGTCGCCGTTTCGGCGGCGGGCGCGGGCAATCGCTGGCGCGCGCCGTCGGCATGAAGGGCGGCGCGACCCCGCAGGTGGTCGATGCCACCGCCGGGCTGGGGCGCGATGCGTTCGTGCTGGCCTCGCTCGGGGCGCAGGTCACGCTGATCGAACGCGCGGCCCCCGTCCACGCGGCTCTGGCGCAGGCGCTGGAAAAGGCGCTTGCCCACCCCGACACCCACGATATCGCCGCCCGGATGACGCTGCTCAAGGGCGACGCGCGGGCGCTGCTGCCGGAACTGTCGCCCGAGGTGGTGCTGATCGACCCGATGCACCCGCCCCGGCGCTCCAAGGCGCTGGTGAAACAGGAGATGCGCGCCCTGCGCGAGCTGGTTGGCGACGATCCCGACGCCGCCGATCTGCTGCGCGTGGCACTTGGCTGCGCGCGCCGGCGCGTGGTCCTGAAATGGCCCCGCAAGGCGCCGCTGCCCGAGGGCGTGCCACGGCCTTCGCACCAGATCATCGGCAAATCGACCCGCTACGACGTGTTCATGCTGGGCTGAACCGACAATTCGCCTTGGCATCGCCGCCCCGGCGCGGCAGGCTTGCCCAAAACAGGGAGGCAAGGATGAGTGATGCGTTTTTCCACCCGGTATCCGGGTTCGATCTGCCGCGTTTCGCCGGCGTGGCGACCTTCATGCGGCTGGCGCACGTGCCGCCGGACCATGCACGGTTTTCGCAGGTGCAGCTGGGTCTGATCGGCGTGCCCTGGGACAGCGGCACCACCAACCGCCCCGGCCCCCGCCACGGGCCGCGCCAGCTGCGCGACGCCTCGACCATGATTCGCGCCGAACATGGCGTCACCGGCCTGCGCCCCTTCGAAGCGCGAAACTGCGCCGACCTGGGCGATGTGGCCCCCAACCCGGCCGATATCGCCGACACGATGGACCGGATCACCGCCTTTTACGCGCAGATCAAGGCCGCGGGGATCGTGCCGCTGACCGCCGGCGGAGACCACCTGACGTCGCTGCCGGTGCTGCGCGCGCTGGCGGCGGACGGCCCCCTGGGGATGGTGCATTTCGATAGCCACACCGACCTGTTCCACAGCTATTTCGGCGGCCAGATGTATACCCACGGCACCCCGTTTCGCCGGGCCGTCGAAGAAGGGCTGCTGGACCCCAAACGCGTGGTCCAGATCGGCATCCGCGGCACCGCCTACGACCGCGAAGACCGCGACTTTGCCCGCGCCGAGGGCATCCACATCATCGAGATCGAGGAATTCCACGCCCGCGCCATTCCCGATGTCATGGCCGAAGCGCGCGACATCGCCGGCACCGGGCCGACCTACCTGTCCTACGATATCGATTTTGTCGATCCGGCCTTTGCGCCGGGGACCGGCACGCCCGAAGTGGGGGGGCCGAATTCCTTTCAGGCGTTGCAGGTGGTGCGCGAACTGGCCGGGCTGAACCTGGTGGGCGCCGACCTGGTCGAGGTTTCACCGCCCTTCGACCCCACCGGCGCCACCGCCTATCTGGGCGCTTCGATCATGTTCGAAATGCTGTGCATCCTGGCCAGCTAGGGTCAAAACCCGATCGCCGCCGCGCCGCGCTCAATTCCCGAACAGGGCCAGCCCGACCATCACCAGCACCAGCGCCAGCGCCATCACGATCGGCACCGCTGCCACCCGCCGGATGCCCGAGCCGCGCGGAAACGACCAGCCCACGCCCCAGCAGGCAAAGGCCACCATGCCGGCAACGCCCTGCCAGCCCAAAAAGCCGACCATCCGCCTGACCTCGGGGATCGTGGCGGCGGGCACCGGCTGGGTGGTGACCAGCACGACCACCGAATAGCCATAGGCCGCCAGCCACAGCGCCAGCAGCCCCATGAGCAACAGGGCGCGGCTGTCTTCCTTTGAATCTCGGGCCATGCGCCACCTCCTGCGGGGCGGTTTCGCCCCGATACCCCCCCGATATCCCCGCAGCGATGTTAGCCCGGCGCCGGCGCGCGAAAAAGCACCAAAATCCACCGCCCGGCTGGACGCCACGCAGCCAAGCGCCTAACCTTCGCCCATGCTGAATCAGGGGGCCCCATGAGCGACGAAAGCCAACCGCGTTACCAGGTATTGGCCCGCAAGTACCGGCCCGAAACCTTTGCCGACCTGGTCGGCCAGGACGCGATGGTGCGCACCCTGAAAAACGCCTTTGCCGCCGACCGGATCGCCCAGGCCTTTATCCTGACCGGCATCCGCGGCACCGGCAAGACCTCGACCGCGCGCATCATCGCCAAGGGGATCAACTGCATCGGCCCCGACGGCAATGGCGGCCCCACCACCGAACCCTGCGGGCAATGCGAACATTGCACCGCCATCGCCGCCGGCCGCCACGTTGACGTGATGGAAATGGACGCCGCCAGCCGCACCGGCGTCGGCGATATCCGCGAGATCATCGAAAGCGTGAACTACCGCGCCGCCAGCGCGCGCTACAAGATCTACATCATCGACGAGGTGCACATGCTGTCCACCTCGGCCTTCAACGCGCTGCTGAAAACGCTGGAAGAACCGCCGGCGCATGTGAAGTTCATCTTTGCCACCACCGAGATCCGCAAGGTGCCGGTCACGGTGCTGTCGCGCTGCCAGCGGTTCGACCTGCGCCGGATCGAGCCCGAAGACATGATCGCCCTGCTGCGCCGGATCACCCAGGCCGAGGGCGGCCAGATCACCGACGACGCGCTGGCGCTGATCGTGCGCGCCGCCGAGGGCTCGGCGCGCGATGCGACTTCGCTCCTGGATCAGGCGCTCAGCCACGGCGCCGGCGAAACCACCGCCGACCAGGTGCGCGCCATGCTGGGGCTGGCCGACCGGGGTCGGGTGATGGACCTGTTCGAGCTGATCATGAAGGGTGACGCCGCCGGCGCGCTGAACGAATTGTCCTCGCAATATGCCGACGGGGCGGACCCGATGGCGGTGCTGCGCGACCTGGCGGAACTGACCCACTGGATTTCGGTGATCAAGATCACCCCGGACGCGGCCCAGGATCCGACGGTGTCGCCCGACGAACGCGATCGCGGGGTTGCGCTTGCCGAACGTCTGCCGATGCGCGCGCTCACCCGGATGTGGCAGATGCTGTTGAAATCGCTGGAAGAAACCGCCCAGGCCCCGAACGCGATGATGGCCGCCGAAATGGCGGTCATCCGGCTGACCCATGTGGCCGACCTGCCCAGCCCCGAAGACTTGCTGCGCAAGTTGCAAAACAGCCCGGCCCCGGCCTCATCACCGCCCGGCGGCCCAGCCGGCGGCCCAACCGGCAGGTCGTCCGCGCCCGCCCGCGCGCCCTCGTCAGCGCAGACATCCGACGGCACGCAGACCCACGCCCCGGCCCCCGCGGGCGCGGCTCCGACAGCGCGCTCGGGCGCTGCCACGGCCCTGGCGGTGGCCCCGGAAAACGCACTGGCGCGCTATGCGACCTTTGACAGCGTCATCGCCCTGATCCGCCACAACCGCGATGTCAAACTGCTGGTCGAGGTGGAAACCACCCTGCGCCTGGCCAGCTATGCCCCCGGCCGGATCGAGTTCACGCCAACCGACGCCGCCCCGCGCGACCTGGCCAGCAGGCTGGCGCAGCGGCTGCAGCAATGGACCGGCACCCGCTGGGGCGTTTCGGTAGTCGACGGGGCGGATGCGCCAACCATCGCCGAAACCCGCGACACAGAGCGCCTGCGCAAAGAACAAGAGGCCCTGGATAACCCGCTTGTCCAGGCCGTGTTCACGGCCTTCCCCAAGGCCCGGATCACCGCCATCCGAAGCCAGCGCGACCTCGCCGGCGAAGCCGCCCAAGAGGCGCTCCCCGAAGTCGACGAAGAATGGGATCCCTTCGAAGACGACTGAACCTGCCCACCGGATCGCGCGCCGGCTTCTTCTGTCCGAAAATATCCCCGCCGGAGGCACCGCGACCGCGCAGCGGGCGCAATCCCTTCCCGGCCCCCTTGTCGTGGGCCTGTCCAGCACGTATCTGTTGCCCAAGCACCCCGCAGCGATCCCAAAGACAGGAGTTCGACACATGCTCAAGGGCCTCGGCGGCCTTGGCGACATGGCCAAGATGATGAAAGCCGCGCAGGAAATGCAGACCAGGATGGCCGAGCTCCAGGATCAGCTCGACACCATGACGGTTGTCGGCGAAAGCGGCGCCGGGCTGGTGCGCGCCACCGCCACCGCCAAGGGGGAACTGACCGGGCTGGATATCGACCCGACCATCTTCAACCCCGACGAAAAGGAAGTGGTCGAAGACCTGATCCTGGCGGCGATCAAGGACGCCCAGGCCAAGGCCGCGGCCCGTTCGCAGGAAGAAATGCGCCGCCTCAGCGAAACGCTGGGCCTGCCGGCCGACATGAAACTGCCCTTCTGAGCCGGTGAACGACGCCACCCGCGATATCGAAGCCCTGATCGAGCTGATGGCCAGGCTGCCGGGGCTTGGCCCGCGGTCGGCCCGGCGCGCGGTGCTGCACATGATCAAGAAGCGCGCACTGCTGATGATCCCGCTGGCCGACGTTCTGCAAAACGTGGCCGCAAGCGCGCGCGAATGCCTGACCTGCGGCAATGTCGGCACCACCGACATCTGCGATATCTGCACCAGCGAAAAACGCGCCACCGGCGAACTTTGCGTGGTCGAGGATGTCGCGGATCTCTGGGCGATGGAACGCGCCGGCGCCTTCAAGGGGCGCTATCATGTTCTGGGCGGCACGCTCAGCGCGCTGGACGGGGTCGGGCCCGAAGACCTGTCTATCCCCCGGCTGCGCGACCGCATCGCCGACGAAAACATTACCGAGGTCATCCTGGCCCTGAACGCCACGGTGGACGGGCAAACCACCGCCCACTACATCGCCGACGCGCTGGAAGGCCGGGTCACCGTGACCACGCTGGCGCAGGGCGTGCCGATCGGCGGCGAGTTGGACTACCTGGACGATGGCACGATCAGCGCCGCGCTCAGGGCGCGCAAAAGCTTCTGACCCATCAATCCTGCAACCGACGCCGGGCCAAGGTTTTTCGAAAAACCTTGGCCAAGGCGCTGGCAAGCGCCTTGGCGGTTCCCCCCGGCTTCGATCCGCCGTAAGGTTCGCCGCCGGCGACGGGCGCTATGCCGAAGGGCTGGACAGCGATATCCTGCAGTTCCTGCTGCGCCCCTGGCGCTGGCCCGATACCGCCGATCTCAAATGGTTTGCGCTTCTGGGGGCGGTTTCCGGGGTGATCGGCTATTCGCTGTCGCAGGCCTACCGGTCGGCCGCCGCCGCCACCATCGCCCCTTTCGAATACACCGCCCTGCCGCTGGCGATCTTCTGGGGCTGGGCGGTGTTTGCGGACTGGCCCGACGGGCGCGGGTTTCTTGGCGCAGCCCTGATCGCCGGGGCCGGCATCTACGTGTTCTGGCGCGAAGGCCGCACGCCGCGCCCGCCGGCCCGCCGACCCCTGCGCCGCTGGTAGGCCGCGAGCCGCCAAAGAAAAACCCCCGGACATCGCCGGGGGCCTGCAGTCTTGCATCGTCCAGAGCGCGCGGGCGCCCCGACACGGCGGATGGATCAGTCGCGCGGGTCCTTGCCGCCGGCTTCGTCATCGCCGTCGTCATCCTTGCTGTCGGGCAGGTTGAAGAAACTGTCCGCGTCGATCGGCTTTTCTTCTTCCTTCGGCTCGCGGTCATCGGTCAGGGTAAAGGTTTCCAGCCCGGAAATCGCGGTGGGGATGCGGGGCTCTTCCTCCATCACCAGGGACTGTTCGGTGCCCACCAGCTTGCGGCGTTCGTCGTCATCCATGACCCCGCCTTCCTTGGCCTTCCTGGCGGCGGCCTTTTGCACCGCGGCGTCCAGTTCGGACTGCTTGCACAGCCCCAATGCCACCGGGTCGATCGGCTGGATGTTGGCGATGTTCCAGTGGGTGCGCTCGCGGATCGCCTGGATCGTCGGCTTGGTGGTGCCCACCAGCTTGGAGATCTGCCCGTCGCTCAGTTCCGGGTGGAACTTGACCAGCCACAGGATCGAAGCCGGACGGTCCTGGCGCTTAGAAAGCGGCGTGTAGCGCGGGCCGCGGCGCTTGGTTTCGCCTTCGGCGGCGGGGTTGTATTTCAGCTGCAGCTTGTGCAGCGGATCCTTTTCCGCCTTGTCGATCTCTTCCTGGGTCAGCTGGTTGTTGGCAATCGGGTCGAACCCGCGCACCCCGGCGGCCACGTCGCCATCGGCGATGCCCTGCACCTCGAGCTCGTGCAGCCCGCAGAAATCGGCGATCTGCTTGAAGCTGAGCGTGGTGTTGTCCACCAGCCACACGGCGGTCGCTTTCGCCATCAACGGTTTGGCCATGTCCTGTCTCCTTTGACAATTACCTGCTTCGCCGGGGAAAACGGCTGTTCCGGGGCTGGAACCAATCCTCGTTTTCGGGGAAGTTGGGCTTCATATAGTCCCGTTGCCTGCAAAGGAAAAGAGAAAATGCGCCTGCTGATCGCAATCCTGCTGATGACCGGGCTGGCGCGCGCCCAGGGCGAAGCCGCCGGCGCGTTCGATTATTACGTGCTGTCGCTGTCCTGGTCGCCCAACTGGTGCGCGCTCGAAGGCGATGCGCGCGGCGCGCCGCAATGCGCCGACGGGGCCGGGTTCGGCTGGGTGCTGCACGGGCTCTGGCCGCAGTATGACCGGGGCTGGCCCAGCTACTGCCGCACCGACGCGCGCGACCCGTCGCGGGCGCAAACCGCAGCGATGGCCGATATCATGGGCGCGCCGGGGGCCGCCTGGTATCAGTGGAAAAAGCACGGCCGCTGTTCCGGACTGTCGGCCACGGCCTATTTCGACGCCGCCCGAAAGGCCTACGATGCGGTGGTGCGCCCGCAGGTGTTCCGGCGGCTGACCACGCCGGTCCGGCTGCCGGCAGGCGTGGTGGAACAGGCCTTTCTCAAGGAAAACCCGCAGCTGAGCGCCGACATGCTGACGGTGACCTGCAAGGCCGGCGCGGTGCAAGAGGTACGCCTGTGCCTGAGCCGCGACCTGGCCCCGCGCCGATGCGGGGCCGACGTGGTGCGCGACTGCACCCTGGACCAGGCCCTGTTCGCGCCGCTGCGCTGACCGGCACGGCAAGACCCGCGCGCGCGCCGCGACCGGGCGCGGGGAAAACCTGTTGCACAAAAGAAAAACGGGGCGGCCCTCCCCCTCCGAAAGGCCGCCCCGCCAAAACCCCTACCCGAGGTTCTGTCAGGCCTTTTTGCGGCGCCGGCGCAGCCCGACAAGGCTGACCAGGCCAAGGCCCAGCATGCCGGCCGCAGCCGGCAGCGGAACCTGGGACACCGTGACGATGTCCTGGTTGGTCCCCGATTTGAGGAAGGTAAGCCGGTAGCCCCCGGTTGCAGCCCCCGTCAGCGCCGACAAATAGGCATTCGCCTGGTTGATCACGGCGGCGCTGTAACGTGCCTGAGTGACCGAGAAGGATCCCCCCGCAAGGTTGAACCCCGACCCGGTGTCAGAGATGATTTCCCAAAGCGCGACCTGGAACGCCGCCCCCTGGATCGCCGTCGAGATACCGGCATAGGCGCTGGTAAACAGACGGTCGATGTTCAGGTCCACCGCCCCGCCGTAGCCCGAACTGGCTGCGGTGGTATAGGCGGTCCCGCTTTTCATGAACTGGGCGAGGTCGACGCAAAAGGCGACGAACTTGCCCAACCCGTTGTCACCGACCAGACGAAACGGGCCGGCAAAGACCCCGCCGGAATACCCGGGCGAGGAAATCTGCAGATAGCGTGAAAGGTTTGGCGACCCGAACGCGGTGCCCCCCTGGTAGGTCACGTTGACGGTCGCCGCCGATGCGGCTCCGGCGGATGAAAATGCCAGCAAACCGGCAAAGGACGCCGCCGCCGCGGCGCGTGAAATAAATTTGAGCAGCATGTCATTTCCCCCTTGGGATGAACACTCGTACCAACACAGACACACAGAACGAAAAGCCCTGCGCCTTACTTCTGCCCCGTTCTTGCCTGAAAACGAACACGAACCGCAAGAGTCTTTGTCGCCAACGCAGTGTTTCCTGATCGCGTTCCAACCGGCAGGCGTCTGGGGACGGGGCGACGTTTGCCCCCTTGTTGGGTCTCCAGAATCCCGCGGCGCGGTTAATTTTTTGCTAGTCCGGCAGGGGTGCCCCCGGTGCCGGGGCGGTTTACCCCCATGATTTATAGCCGAAAAACCGATGCGGCGCGGCCTGCGCGCATCTGTTTGCGCCAAGTTTTCAAGCCTTGCGCCATGCAGGAATGTCCAGGCCGTCAGCCGCAAAAACCCCGGTTTTGGTCAGGATGCCGCAGGGATTTCATGGCGTCTTCAGTCATTCCGAAATTGGAAACAGTTTTAATATTTTTCCGCGACTGTTTCCATTTCGGGAAAATCCATGACCCCGACATGCGGAATTTCCAAGGCAAACTCACCGCGCACCACCGCCCGCGACCGCAATTCTCGCCGTGCTTTCCCCCCCGGCAGCCGGGCCGCGAGCGCCTCGATCCTGCCACATTTCGCGCCTGTCGCGCAGGTCCGGCTATCCCACCTCGAGCACGATCTTGCCAACGTGTTCCGCATCCTCGAGCCGCACATGCGCCCGCGCCGCCTGGGCCAGCGGAAAGGCGCTGTCCATGACTGGCCCGATCCGGCCCGCCGCCAGCAACGGCCAGACGGTTTCGCACAGCTCGTCGGCAATGCGCGCCTTGGCCAGGTCGGATTGCGGGCGCAGGGTGGACCCGGTCACTGTCTGGCGGCGCATCATCAGCGGCGCAAGGTTCAACTCGGCCCGGGGGCCTTGCAGAAACGCGATCTGCACCAGCCGCCCGTCTTCGGCCAGCGCCTTGAGGTTGCGCGCGATATAGTCGCCGCCCACCATGTCGAGGATCACGTTCGCTCCGCCGACGCCGCGCATCATCTCGACGAAATCGCCTTCGCGGTAGTTCACCGCCATTTCCGCCCCCAGCGCGATGCAGGCGGCGCATTTTTCGTCGGACCCGGCGGTGGCAAAGACCCGCGCGCCAAACACATGCGCCAGCTGGATCGCCGTGGTGCCGATGCCCGAGGTGCCGCCGTGCACCAGGACACGTTCACCGGCGCGCAGACCCGCGCGCATGAACAGGTTGGACCAGACCGTGAAAAAGGTTTCCGGCAGGCA
>JAJRUE010000175.1 GCA_024277955.1 Alphaproteobacteria bacterium
CCCCAGTTCGAGCGTCAGCGCCTTGCCGGACCCGGCGGTGGCCTCGCGGATGCGCCGCCCCACGGCGGTCGAGCCGGTAAAGGCGATCTTGTCGATGCCGGGATGGTTGACGATGGCCTCGCCGGTGCCCCCGTCGCCGGTGACGATGTTGACAACCCCCTTGGGCAGGCCCGCTTCCTGGCAGATCTGCGCAAACAGCAGCGCGCTGAGCGACGTGTATTCCGCAGGCTTCAGCACCACCGTGTTGCCCATGGCGATGGCCGGCGCCACCTTCCAGGCCAGCATCAGCAGCGGAAAGTTCCACGGGATGATCTGGCCGCAAACCCCCAGCGGTTCGGCCTCCGGAAGCTCGGCCTCCATCAGCTGCGCCATGCCGGCGTGATAGTAGAAATGCCGCGCAACCAGCGGGATGTCGATGTCGCGGCTTTCGCGGATCGGCTTGCCGTTGTCCAGCGTTTCCAGCACCGCAAACAGCCGCGAATGCTTTTGCACCAGCCGGGCCAGCGCATAAAGAAAGCGCGCCCGCTCATGGCCCGAACGCCGCGCCCAGCGCGGCTGCGCCTTGCGGGCGGCGGCCACGGCGGCATCCACATCCTCGGGGCTGCCCTGCGACACCAGCGCCAGAACCTCGCCGGTGGCGGGGTTGCGGCTTTCGAAACAGTCGTGCGGCTCGCCAAAGGCGCCGGCGATGAAATGGCCGAACCTGTCGCCGCCATCCACCAGCCAGGCCAGCGCGTCGGCGGCGCTTTCGGGGGCCGGGCCGTAGTCCATCGTTTCCAGAATGTCCGATACGCTCATGGCTTCTTCTTTGTCCAAATACTCACTGTCCTGCCCTATCCCATCGCATGACGGTAGCCGGCCGAATACCGCCCGGTGACGTGGTGCTCGAGCTGGCGCTCGATATCGCCCAGCAGCTACGACGCGCCAAAGCGGAACAAGTCGGGTTGCAGCCAGCGGTTGCCCAGTTCGTCCTTGATCAGCGCCAGATAGGTCAGCGCGTCCTTGGCCTTCGAAATCCCGCCGGCGGGTTTGTAGCCGATCCGGTAGCCGCTGCGTTCGCCGTAGTCGCGCAGCGCCCGTATCATGGTCAGCGAGACCGGCAGGGTGGCGTTCACCGGCTCTTTCCCGGTCGAGGTCTTGATGAAATCGGCGCCGGCCATCATGCACACGAGCGAGGCCCGCGCCACGTTGCGCAGCGTCGCCAGTTCGCCGGTGGCCAGGATGGTTTTCATGTGCGCATCGCCGCAGGCCTCGCGGAAGGCGCGCACCTCGTCGTAGAGCGCCTGCCAGTTGCCCATCAGCACATGCCGGCGCGAAATCACGATGTCGATCTCGCGCGCGCCGGCCTTCACGCTCTCCTCGATCTCGGCGACGCGCAGCCGGAACGGCGACAGCCCGGCCGGAAAACCGGTGGAGACCGCCGCCACCGGGATGCCGCTGCCCGCCAGCGCCTCGACCGCCACCGGCACCATTTCGTGATAGACGCAGACCGCGCCGGTGGTCAGCCGCTCGATCCCCAGCGCGTCCAGGATATCGGCGCGCACCGGCTGGCGGGCCTTGGCGCACAGCCTGCGCACCCGGCCCGGCGTGTCATCGCCCGAAAGCGTCGTCAGGTCGATGCACGACACCGCCTTGAGCAGCCAGGCCGCCTGGTAGTCCTTTTTCACCGACCGCCGCCCCGGCAGGGTGGCCGCGCGCCGCTCGATCGCCGAGGTGTTGGCCTGCACCGAGGCGACCCAGTCCAGGTCCAGCGCCATGCCTGGATTGCGCGCCTCTTGCACCTGCGGCAGTTGGGTCGTCGCTGTCTGGTCTTTTTCGCGTTGCAAGGGGGCCTCCGAGCGTCAGGGCGAAAGGGTTGCATGGGACGCCGCCTTTATCAAGGTTTTACCAACCGGTCAAAGAGGTTGTGCCCGGTTGCCGCTTGACGCCGCGCGATGCCGCCGCCGCCAGCATCAGGATGTAGATCAGAAAGGACATCAGCTGGTCGACGAAGCTGGTGGAAAAGGTCACCGCGAAAAACAGCGCCACCCCGAAACTGTTGGCCAGCGTGCGGACATAGCGGTCGGTGGCGGTGGCGCGCGGCAGGTGGCGGTGCATCCGCACCAGCCCCGCCAGCGTCAGCAGCAGCGTCAGAAGGCCGAAGATGCCGCCTTCGAACAGGGCTTCCAGGAAAATATTGTGCATTTCCAGGTTGAAATAGCTCGAAAGCGCCGATTGCCCCGGGCCAAAGCCGAACACCGGCTGTTCCAGCGCCTGGTTGAAGCCGTAGGTCCAGTTGACGATCCGCCAGGACACCGAATTGTCGATGTAGCGCCAGTCGAACACCAGGTCCGAAGGCGAAAAGTTTTCCAGAAACACCGGCAGGCTGGCCAGGTCGGCGAACCGGTCCGATGTGGCCATCGCCACCAACCCGGCGATCAGCGCGCCGCTCCCCAGCAGCAGGCGGCGCGTCAAGGATCCGCGCAGCAGGAACGAAGCCCCCACCACCATCAGCGCCATCACCCAGGCGGTGCGCGCATAGGTCAGGTAGAGCGCCAGCGCGCCGGTCGCCATCAGCGCCCCATGCACCAGGCCCGGCCGCTGGCCGGTGCGGGCGCGGGCGATTTCCAGCCCGACAAGCGCCGCGACGACCTGGATCGCAAAGGACACCGGGTGCACGTCGCTGCCAAAGGCGCGCTGGATCGTGGCCTTTCCGGCCTCGACAAAGCCGCGCCCGCTGGCCAGTTGCAGAACCGAGATCGCCGCCCCCACCGCGATGAACAGCGCAAGCATGCGGTAGATCCTCCAGGCGCCGCGCGGCGTGGCCAGCCCGTTCATGCAGGCATTGGCGAACAGCGCATAAAGCGTCAGCAACAGCAGCAGCGCCAGGGTCGTCTGCGCGTCGGCGGCGGGGTTGGCGGCAAAGGACAGGCTGCCGGAAACCACCCAGGCCAGGGCGCCGGCCACAAAAACCGCCGCGTCCGAGGCAATGCGCATCTGGGCTAGAAACACCAGCGCCAGCCCGCCCAGCATCGCGACCGCCGCCACCTGCGACAAGGCGGGAATGCCGAGGTTTTCGACAATGCCCGCGGCCCAGCGCAGCGCGAAAAGCGCGATGACGACGCGCCCCTGCACCGACTGGCTGTCGGACCCCGGCAGGGCCGGGCGGGCGAAGGGTGCGCGCGCAGGTGGCCCGGGGCTGTCGGCGGTCACACTCATCGGGCCGCCGCCTGCGGTCGGGGCGTTTGGGCGGGCATGCGGGCGCGCCGCCGCCGGGACAGGGCGGCCAGGATATCGGTGCGCAGGCCCAACCGGCGCAGCGCCAGTGCCCAGAACAGCGCCTTGCGCAGGGCCGTCCCCGCCAGCACCGCCAGCGCAACCCCGGTCGCGCCCGCAGCCAGAGCGCCGCCCACCAGCAGGGCGGCGTTCAGCCCGAGGCTCGCGGCGCTCGCCCACATGGCCGGGCGGTGGCCGCCGCACATGTTCAGCGCAATGTCCCCGGCGCCGCCCAGCGCGTTGACGACCCCCGCCAGGATCAGCAGCCGGAACGGCGTGGCGGCCACCTGGTATTGCGCCCCGAATACCGCCAGCACCCAGGGCGCCGCCACGAACAGCACCACCCCAAGCGCAAGCGTCGGCGCGCTCATCCGCAGGCAGGCGCGCGTCAGCAGCCGGTCGCAGCGCGCGCTGTCGGAAGAGGCCCAGGCCTCGGACAGCATCGGCGCCAGAACCACGTTTGTGCTGGTCTGGAAGAACGACAGCAGCATGGCCAGCCGGTTGGCGACGAAATAGGCCGCCGCCGCGGCGGGGCCGGCAAACAGCCCGACCGCCAGAACATCGGCATTGGCGAGAAAGATGTTGGAGACCGAGGTCAGCCAGAACGGTCCTTCGGCGTCGCGCCAGGCCCCGGCCTGTGTGCCCCGCGCCAACCCGCCGGGCCAGGGCCTGATCCCGGTCGCGCGCCACAGCAGCAGGCCCAGGGCGATGCCCAGCGTCAACAGGGTTGCGCCAAGCAGCGCCAGCACCATCAGCGCATCGGGCGGCGCCAGCCCCGCCGCGGCGGCGCCAAGCACCACCAGCGCGACGATCGCGCGCCACAGGATTTCCTTGGGCACGAGCGCCAGCATCAGCCGGTGGTGGCCGCGCGCGAGATGCGAAAGCATGTCGATCCAGCCCACCAGCGGCACCAGCAGCAGTCCGGCCACCAGATCGCGGGTGGAAAACCGGGTTCCTGCGGCCAGCATCGCCACCCCGACAAGGACGGCGACGCCAAGCGCCCCGGCCACCGCCCGACGAATGGCGCGATCGGAAAACGCCTGCAATCCGGCCCGGTCGCCGCGCTGGACCAGCCCGGGCACATGGCGCAGCGCCGAAAGTTGCTGGCCGCGCGCCCCGACCACCGACAAGAGCAGCGACAGGTTGAGGAAAAACGCCACCGCGCCAAAGGCTTCGAGCGGCATCACGCGCGCCATCACCAGCGTGAACCCATAGGTCGCGCCGGCGGCGGCCAGCTTGATCAGCAGGGTCTTGTTGGATCGGGACGACAGGCTCATCCGGCGCGGGTATCCATCTGGTTTGCGGGCGTTGCGGCCCTGCAAGGGGTGGTTCATCTTGGTGAACACATCCTTAATGAATCCTGATTAACGCATTGTTAAACGGTTCAATTTTACAAAAAAGAGAACCAAGAGCCCGCGACCGATTGGTGGGGTCCGGCTGAGCGGCAACTTTTGGCAAAGTTGGGAGGCTGGCGTGAACCAATACAATCATGTGAACATTCTGGGAACCCGCGGAGTGCCCGCGGCCCACGGCGGGTTCGAAACATTCGCGGAAAAACTGGCGCTGTTTCTGGTGCGCCAGGGAATTGGCGTCACGGTCTATTGCCAAAGCGATGGTCCAGTGGACCTGAAGGGGCGCGAAGATCACTGGAACGGCATCCACCGGGTGCATTTCGGCACCCGCCGGTCCGGGGCCGCCGGCACCATGGAATTCGACCTGGCATGCGTGCGCCATGTGCGCAAAAGGCCGGGCGTCGATCTGGTGCTGGGGTACAACACGGCGGTGTTCAACCTGTTGCAGCGGCTGTCCGGGCGGCGGGTCCTGATGAACATGGACGGTATCGAATGGAAGCGGCGCAAATGGTCGGCGCCGGCCAAGCTGTGGTTGCTGTTGAACGAAATCATCGGCGCGAACCTGGCCAATGTCGCGATTGCCGACCATCCGGAAATCGGCCGCCACATCTCGCGGCGCTGTCTCAAGCGGCCGGTGGTCATCCCGTACGGGGCGGATTCGGTGCTGGCCGCCGATGACGCGCCGGTGCGCGCCCTGGGGCTGCGCCCGGACGAATATTTCGTGTCCATCGCCCGGATCGAGCCGGAAAACTCGATCCTCGAGATCATCGAGGCTTTCCTTGAGAGCGGCACCAACATGGATCTTGTGGTGCTTGGCCGTCTGGACCCCGACAATGCCTACCACCGCAAGGTGCGCGCATTGGGGCGCGGGCGGGTGCGCTTTCCCGGCGCGATCTACGAAACCGACGCCGTCAAGGCCCTGCGGTTCCACGCCCGGGCCTATTTCCACGGTCACCAGGTGGGCGGCACCAACCCGTCGCTGGTCGAGGCGCTTGGCGCCGGCAACGCGGTCATCGCCCACGACAACCGCTTCAACCGCTGGACGGCCGGGCCGGGGCAGCGGTTTTTCCGGTCGGTTCACGACTGCCGCGACCACGTGGCGCGTCTTTCGGTCGACACCCTCGCGGTGAAACAGGCGCGCGAAGCCGCCCGCAACCGCCACGCCGAAGCGTTCCGGTGGCATGACATCCTGGGGCAGTATCAGGATCTGCTGCTGGGCGGCGAAGTTCGCGTGCCGGTTCAGGTTCCGGCGGAATAACCGGGGCCGTATCCCGAATACCCGTAGTCGGGCTGGTGCCGGCGTTCCGGCACCTGGCCCAGAACCGGCAACAGCGCCGCGCCGGACTTCATCGCCCCCGCCAGCGGCTGGATCGCCGCGCGCAGGTCGCTCTGGCTGGTGGCGGCCCATTTCACCAGAACCACCACCGCATCGGCGTAATGGGCGACATAGCGGGCGTCCACCACCGGCAACAGCGGCGGCGTGTCGATGATGATGACGTCATAGACCTCGCGCGCCTGTTGCAGCAGCGTTTCGAACCGGGCCGAGGTCAGCAACTGATCCGTCGGCAGTTCGGACCGCGCGGCGCCCATGATCAGCGCCAGCGGGCTGGCCGGGTCACGGGCATAGAACGTGCCGCGCAGTTCGTCGTTGTCGCCGTTGCGCAGGTAGTCCAGAAAACCGGTCTGCGGCTCGTAGCCCAGGTGGCGGTGCAGGGACGGCTTGCGCAGGTCTGCGTCGATCAGCAGCGTCTTGCGTCCGGAAATCGCATAGGTGCGCGCGAGCGCCAGCGCGGTGGTGGTCTTGCCTTCGTCGGGCAGCGACGAGGTGATCAGGATCACCTTGCCCTGGGCGATCTGGCCCGCGCCCGCCGGCCCGGTCCCGGCGCGAAACCCCTGGTCGATGGTGGCGCGCAGCTTGCGGATCGATTCGGCATAGACCGATAGCGGCGCGTCGATGATCTTTTCGGCATGGCTCAGCCGGTCGGTCGGGGCATCCTCGACCGAAGGCACGATCCCGACCACCGGGGTCTGCAGCAGTTCCGAAAGCTGCGTGGGCGAGGTGATTCCGCCGATGTAATATTCCTTCAGAAACGCCAGGCTGACCCCGAACCCGAGCGATGCGGCAAGCGCGGCCAGCAGCACCAGGTTGCGGTTCGGAAAGCTCGGCTCGACCGGGGCAATGGCGGGCGACACGATGCGGCTGTCGGCGATCTGGATGCGGGCCTGGGTTTCCAGATCGCGCATCCGCGACAGCAGGTTCTGATACTGGGCGCGCGCGATGCTGGTTTCCTGCTGCAGCGCGTAGATCCCTGTCAGAACCTCGGGGGAAAGATCGCTGCTCAGAACCGACCGGCGGATGCCGGCGCGCAGCCCGGCGGCCTGCCGGTCAAGCTGTTCCAGACGGCTGTCGAACTGGCGCAGCCCGGCGCGCGTCCGGTTGGCAAGCTCGGCGTCCATGCGGGCCAGCTGGGCGTTGAAATCCAGCGCTTCCGCACTATCGGTTCGGGTCGCGCCCTGCGTCGCCAGCCGGTCCAGGATCTCTTTTCGCCGGGCCTCGATCTGGCGCAGGCTGTCGTCGCCGATGCTTTGCGCCAGCGCGGCCCAGTCTTCTTGTTGCAACTGGCGCAGGGCCATGTCGCGGGCCGCGCGGGTCTGCTGGATTTCCGTGCGGGCGGTTTCCAGCTGGTTGCGCAGATCGTCAATGTCGCCCGCCGCCGAGGAAGACTTCAAGGCCCCCAGATTGTTGGCGATATATTCGTCGATCCGGCTTTCGTATCCCGCGAGCGCCTGGCGGGCCTGGTCGATCTGGTCCTGCAGCACGTCGCGCGCCGCCAGTGTCGCCGAAACCTTGGCGTCGACCTGCTGGTCGATATAGGCCCGGGCGGTGGTGTTGGCGAGGTCGGCGGCCTTTTGCGGCGAACGCGATGTGCTGGCCACCGAAATCAGGTAGGTCAGCCCCTTGCGCCGCACCTGAGTTGCGTTCTTGAAGGCGGCCAGGGTCCGGGCGACCGATTTTTCGCGTTCGGCGGGGGCGGCATTGGCCATGCCCACCGCCTGCGCCAGCCGCGCGAACACCCCCGGCCGGGGGCCGAATTCCGGGTCGCTCACCAGGTTCTTGCGGTCGATCACCGCCAGCGCCACGGCGTCTGAGCGCAGGATCTCGACCTCGCTGTCGATACGGGCGTTTTCGCGCCCGGCCGAACTGGGGAAGCGCGCCGAGGTTTCCAGGATGTTCTTCTGGTCGGGGTCGACCACGATCAGCGCGGTTGCGGTATAGGTTTCCTTCACCGCCACCAGGAACACCGCCGCCAGCCCGAAAAAGACCAGGGCGGTCGCCACGATGACCCGCATCTGGCGTCTGAGGACGGCGGCGATGGCGCGAATATCCAGATCGCGCGGTGGCGGGTTCTCGGTCAGATCCATCAGTCTGGTCCTTTCACATGGCCGCCATTGCCCAGCCCCAACGCCACCAGCGCCAGAAGCATGAACATGTTGGCCTGTATTTCGAGGCTGAAATCGACAAGCGAATGCACGCCCGCCAGCAGCAGCGCCGCAGTGCCGGCAAGCGCCACCGACCGGCCGGGCAGGGGCGCGCGGGCCCGGCGCCATAGCGCACGCAGCGCCAGCCCGCCGGCAAGCATCGGCAGCGATCCAAAGATCACCCCGGCCTCGGCCCAAAGTGCAAGATAGGTGGAATGCGCGTGCTGCCAGACAAAGTTGGCGGTGACCGGCGGGGCGTGAAACATCTGATAAACCAGCGGAAAACTGTCCAGCCCGTAACCGGCCAGCGGACGCGCCCGGATCATTGTCGCCACCTGCGCATAGAGGGCCGCGCGGTGTTCGTCGGACACCGGCAGAGCGGCCAGCCGGTCGAAAACGCCGAACTGCCCCAGCCCGAGAACCAGACCGCCGCCGATAACCAGGGCCACGGCCTTGGCCCGCGCCGGTTGCCGCGTCTGCCAGATCACCAGCAGGGCGGCGGCCAGGCTGGCAATGATGCCCATACGCGATTGCGTCAGCATCAGCGCCGCCGCGATCGTCACGATGCCAAGCCCTGCGGCGGCGCGTTCGGCGCGCAGCGAAAACAGCCGCGCCGGTGCCCTGGCCCGCCCGTAAAGACTGAGCCCAAGCACCAGTCCCATGCCCAGGAAGGTGGCAAAGGAATTGCGGTTGACGAAACTGCCGGTCGCCATGCCTTCAAAGGCGCGCTTGGCGAAAAACACCCCGCCGTCGCCGAGCAGCTTCAGGTCGGCAATGGCGACCGCCGCCTGCAGCGCGACGCCGGCGAACACCAGCTTTCCGAAGGTTCTGGCGCGGGCCGGGTTGCGGGCGATCTGCAGCATCAGCGCAAAGAAGATCACATAGGAAAGCGCGCGCACCGCCGCCATCGCCGTGGCGCCTGGCGCAAAGCTGAGGTGGTTCAACGTCACCGTGCCGCCGGGGGTCGCCACCGGCAGCCCGCCGCGCCAGCCGGGCAGCGGCGCCGCCTGGAACAGCGCAAACCAGGCAAAGACGAGGCCCAGCAAGACCATCGCGCGGGCAGGGCCGGTGATGGCCTTGCGCGCGTTCGCCGCCGACAGGATCGCCATAACCAGCCCAAGAACGGCGGCCCAGAACAGCCAGGCCTGGGCCAGGTTGCTGGCCCGCGGCAGGGGCGCAAGCAACAGCACGCCCAGGCAGGCCGTCATGCAAAGGCGCATCGGCCAGGCCCGGCGGCGTCGGCGGATGCGCACAAAGGTGCTGCGCGGGTAGGGGGCCGGTGTGGCTTCGACCGGCGGCGCGGCGAATATGTCCGGCGCGGCGGTCATGACTGCCCCCCACGCCTGCGCAGCTGGTTCAGAAACCGGGTCTGGTCGTGCGGAGACGCCAGCTTGGCCTGCGCCGCGATCACGTCCCGAACGCCGGGGCGAAGCACGTAGTAGCGCGCCAAAAGCTCGGCCCCGGACTGGGTTGTCAGCAGGGTTGCGATATCGCGCCCGAGGGCCGGGTTGGCGGCGGGGGCGGTCGGGGCGCTGTCTTGTGCGTCGGGCGCCGGCGCCGCCACGGCCAGCGCGAACCGGCGCTGCGCCAGCCACCCTTCGAAGGGTGAAAAGGCCGCCGACTGGGTCAGGGCCCGATCGCGCCCGGCCAGGTCGCGCGCCTGGGCGCTGACCAGCGCCTGCACCAGATAGGCCGAGGGATGCGTCGGCATCGTGGCCAGGATACGCCCCGCCAGATCGCCGCACGAAGCCGAGGTCGTGCGCAGTTCGGCGCCGGTGCGCAGCCGCGAAACCGGCGGCGTCAGGGCGGTGATGCAGGCCAAAAGCTGGCGCTCGACCGTCGCGAGGGCCAGACCGGTGCGCACGCCGCCAAGGTGACCGGTCGCCAGCCCGGCGCGCAGCTCGTTCGTCAGCATCCCGGCGCTGAGCGCGCTGAACGCCAGAAACAGGAATTCGCTCAACCGTAGTCGCATGAAACGCCAAACCCGATACCGACCGGTCAACGTCCGCCCCCCTGGCGGCGTCCCGGCCATCAAGTTAGATAAAATGCGAAAGAACATTAAGAAAACATTAAGTATTCTCGACGGATAGTGCGAAAAACAGGTTGCTGTAGCGGAGGCGTGGCCATTTCCCGATCGCGTGTATTGATGGTGGCGGTTTGCGCCGCCGCCCTGAGCTGGACCGCGGCCCCGGTCCTGGCGCAAAGCGCCTATTTCGACCACGGGCGCATTGTCGAAGTCTGTGCGCAGGGTGGCTCGGACCGGGCCGAAAGCGACGATCACGAAGACGAAGGCCGCAAGTCGCGCCGCCGGGGCCGCAAAGCCGAACGGAAACGTGGCCGCGAGCGCGAACATGACCGCGGGGCCAGGTCGGATTGCGTGAAGGTTGTGCAGGGCTCGGTAAAACTGGTTCGCGAACGCGACCTGCCCGACGAACTGTTCAATTCCCAGCTTGGTCAGGTTGCGGCGGCCCTGTTGCGCGCCGTTCAGGAGCGTGGAGAAAAGGAGCGCAAGGCCACCGATATCGCCAGGGCCATGCTTATCCTGGCGCGCCGAAGCACCGACGATTTCCAGCGCCGGTCCTTTCTGGAACTGGCGCGCATGATCGCGCGCGGCGAACTCGACCTGCTGGACCTGGAACTGCCTTTTGCCGTCAGCCCGTCCTGACCAGGACCCCCGGGGGGGCGGTGCCGGCGCCGCCTCGCCGGTGCGCATCGGACCTGCCGCCGGGGCGGTCCGGGGGCGCTGGGATCACGATACCGGGCAGCGCCGGACGCCCATGGCGATCAACGCGTCACCGCTGAGCGAATAGAAACCAACGATGCGGTGGCGGGCAGTTTGCATGAACCAGCCGCGCAGGGGTTCGGGATAGAACGCGGCCATTTCGCGCGACCAGCGTTCAAACTTTTCCGGC
>JAJRUE010000176.1 GCA_024277955.1 Alphaproteobacteria bacterium
ATCTCGATTGCGCGCGCGCTGGTGTCGAAACCGCGCTTCGTGGTGGCCGATGAAAGCGTGGCCGCGCTGGACGTGTCGATCCAGGCCGATGTGCTGAACCTGCTCAAGGACATCCAGGCGGAAATGGGCCTGACCTTCCTGTTCATCAGCCACGATCTGAGCGTGGTCGCCCATGTCTGCGACCATGTGGCGGTGATGTATCTGGGCCGGCTGGTGGAAACCGCGCCGACGCGCAAATTGTTCGCCGCCCCGCGCCATCCCTATACCAAGGCGCTGCTGTCGGCGATCCCGTCGCTGGACCCGGACGATCGCGGCAAGGCGCAAAAGCTGGAAGGCGAAATTCCCTCGCCCACCAACCCGCCGCCGGGCTGCAAGTTTCAGACCCGTTGCCCCTTTGCCATCGACATCTGCCGCAAGGAAGAACCCAAGCTGTCGCAGCTGGGTCGCGAACACGACGTGGCCTGCCATCGCTGGCAGGAACTGGCAGAAGAAACGGTGCCCGCCTGACCGGGCGCGCCCGGCGTCCGGCTACGGCGAATACCCGAACACGCCATCGGGGGTGATCTTCATGTCCGACAGGCTGCGGTCGGCGTGGCGCATGCGGTGGCTCAGCAGCGCGCGCGTCATTTCCAGCAGAACATCCGCATGCGCCGGATCGCCGGCCAGATCGTGCATCTCGTGCGGGTCGGAGCGCAGGTCGAACAACAGCGGCGGCAGACCGCCGTTGAAATGCACCAGCTTGTAATCCGCCCGCCGCAGGATCGCGAAGTTGCAGTCGTGCAGCTCCAGCCCAAGGGCGCGCTGGGTGTGCGTCGGGTCTTTCGGATCGCCGAAGTCCAGCTCAAGGTGCACATGCTCGCGCCATCGGTCCGGGGCGCGGCCTTCCAGGAACGGGCGCAGCGACCGCCCGTCCATCCCCGGCGGCGGCTTGCCCCCGGCCATGTCCAGGATCGTCGGCGCGATATCGACGGTCTCGCTGAGCGCGTTCACATGCTGGCCGTGCTGCGCCGGATTGGCCGGATCGCGGATGATCAGCGGGATGCGAAACGAAGGATCGTAGACCTGTTCCTTGCCCCAGGCAAAGTGATCGCCCAGCATTTCCCCGTGATCGGCCATGAAGACGATCAGCGTATCGTCCCACTGACCGGTATCCTTCAGGAACTGCATCACCCGGCCGATATGGGTGTCGACCTCGCTCGCCAGGCCCAGGTAGATCGCGCGCAGCAGCCGCACGTCTCCGTCGCGGCGCGCATCCAGCTGATCGCCGCAGCCGCGCACCTGGCGGGTGATCGGCGACCGATCCCGCTGGGCGGCGATGAACGGGTGCACCGCCTCTTCGGCCTGGATGCCGTCCATCCGGTTGGGCAGGGGCATGTCGGCGGGGTCATACATCCGGTTGTAGGGGGCGGGGGCGACCAGCGGCGGGTGCGGCCGGATATAGGTCAAGAGCGCGAACCAGTCGTTGCCGGCGCGCGGCGTCATCTGGCGAATGAACGCGTCGGTGAGAAAGGCGGTATCGCTGTCTTCGGCCCGGTAGAACGGCGGATCGTCCGGGCGCGCCGGGCGGTCGGGATCGGGTGAAATCGGGTCGAAGAAGCGTTCGTAGGGCGGCAGATCATAGCCACGCGCGCGCAGATATTCCTGCCAGGGGTGGCTGCCTTCGTCGAGCCGCATCGCCAGCAGTTCGGTGAACCCCGGCAGCAGTTCTTCGTAGGACCGCAGCACCGGATCGTCCGGGTCCAGCCCGCGCGGATCGTGGCTGGTGTCGGTATAGCCGAACAGCAGCGGTTCGATCCCGACCTTGCGGATTTCCAGCGCGATATTGGTGTGGCAGCGCGACAGCGGCGTGCCGTTGCGCACCGACCGGTGGTTCATCGCATACATGCCCGTCAGGATCGAGGCGCGCGACGGCCCGCAGGGGTTCACCACCGAAAAATGCGCATCGAACGTGACCCCCTGGCGCTGCAGCGCGCGGATGTTGGGCAGTTGCGCGCGCGCGCCCAGGGCCCCGTCCAGGCAGTCGGCGCGGAACTGGTCGAGAACGATGAAAAGGATCTTGCGGTGGCGGGTCACGGGCGGGCTCCGAGGCTCGGGGTTTCGGGGCCACTCGATCACGGTTCGCCGGGGGGGTTCAAGCCGGAAAACGGCACGCGGCGGGCAGATTTCGGCAGGCGGACAGGGGGCGGGATGCGCGCTGCGGGGGAACCAGAGCATGTCGCACCCGACTGGATTTACCGCTTCTCCAAACACACGGCAGGCGGCCGCCCGGGCGACGTGAATTTTCTCAACGCGACATGCGCCAGGGTCAAAACCCGATCAACCTGCACCGCCAGCGCGAAAGGCGCGACATATCAGCGGTTCGGGACGCGCGGGCAAGGGTGGTTCCCTTTCCAGGCGGCCCGCGCCGCTGAGATGAAGCGCCTTTCCTGCCCTTCGGGTTTGGCGGATTTCCGCCCCGGCTGCGTTACAGGCCATTGAAACAGAGCCACTATTCCTGCGGCCCTGTGCCTTGTCAGGACGGAAATCTGCCAAACTGGCGGTGCAGGTTGATCGGGTTTTGACCCTAGCCGTAGCGCGACACCGGGGTGCCCGCCAGCGCCGCGATGTTCAGCAGCCCGCGCGCCGTGATCGAGGGCGTGGCGATATGCGCCCGGTTCCCCATCCCCATCAGAATCGGCCCCACCTCGAGCCCCGATGCGCGCTGTTTGAGGATGTTGCGCACCCCGCTGGCGGCATCGGTATTGGCGAAAACCAGCACGTTGGCGGCGCCCTGCATGCGCGAATTGGGGAAGATGCGCTGGCGCAGATCCACGTCCAGCGCCGCATCGATGTGCATTTCGCCCTCATAAGCGAAATCGCGCGAGGTCGCGTTCAGGATGTCCATCGCCGCGCGCATCCGCCGGCCCGAATCGATGTCCAGGTTGCCGAACTGCGAATGCGAACACAGCGCGATATTGGGGGCCATGCCGAAGCGGCGCACATGACGCGCCGCCGCCACCACCGTTTCGGCGATCTGTTCGGGCGTCGGTTCCGGGTTCACCTGGGTGTCGGCGATGAACAGCGGCCCCTCTTCCAGCACCATCAGGCTGAGCGCCCCCACCGGGTGCAGTTCTTCGGTCCTGAGAACCTGGGTCACATAGTTCAGGTGCCACAGATACTGGCCGAAGGTGCCGCAGATCAGGCTGTCGGCCTCGCCACGGTAGACCATCACCGCGCCGATGGCGGTGGTGTGGGTGCGCATCACCGCGCGCGCGATGTCGGGGGTGACGCCGCGCCGTTCCATCAACCCGTGATAGGTGGTCCAGTAATCCCGGTAGCGGGGGTCGTTTTCCGGGTTCACCAGCTCAAAGTCCTTTTCCGGGCGGATCGCCAGCCCGGCGCGTTCGCAGCGCGCCTCGATCACCTCGGGGCGGCCGATCAGGATCGGCTTGTCGATGGTTTCTTCCAGGATCGCGTTGGCGGCGCGCAGCACGCGTTCGTCTTCGCCCTCGGCAAAGACGATGCGCCGGCTGGCGGTCGAGGCCGCCTCGAACACCGGCCGCATGATCAGCGCCGACTTGAACACCGACCCGTCCAGGCTTTCCTTGTAGGCGGCAAGGTCTTCGATCGGGTTGGCGGCGACGCCGCTTTCCATGGCCGCGCGCGCCACCGACACCGCCACCACCCCGATCAGCCGCGGGTCGAACGGCTTGGGGATCAGATAGTCTGGGCCGAAGGTCAGCTGTTCGCCGCGGTAGGCGGCGGCGGCCTCGGCGCTGGTGGTGGCGCGGGCAAGGGCGGCGATGCCGTAGATGCAGGCCAGTTCCATCGCGTCGTTGATCTGCGTAGCGCAGACATCCAGCGCCCCGCGAAAGATGAAGGGAAAGCACAGCACGTTATTGACCTGGTTGGGATAATCCGACCGACCGGTGGCGATGATCGCGTCAGGGGCGACCTTTTTCACCTCTTCGGGCATGATTTCGGGGGTCGGGTTGGCCAGGGCAAAGACGATCGGCGGGCTGGCCATTTTTTCGACCATCGCGGGGCTGAGCACGCCGGGGCCGGACAGGCCGAGGAACAGGTCGGCGCCGGCGATCACGTCATCCAGCGCACGCGGCCCGCCGGGCTGGGCGTAGGCGGCCTTTTGCGGGGTCATGTCGATGTCGCGCCCTTCGTGCACCAGCCCGTGAATGTCGCACAGCCAGACGTTTTCGCGTTTCACCCCCAGCTTGAGCAGCATGTTCAGGCAGGCGATCCCCGCCGCCCCGCCGCCGGTGGACACCACCTTGATGTCTTCGAATGTCTTGCCGGCGACGCGCAGCGCATTGGTCGCCGCGGCGCCCACCACGATGGCGGTGCCGTGCTGATCGTCGTGGAAAACCGGGATGTTCATGCGGTCGCGGCAAATTTGTTCAACGATAAAACAATCCGGCGCCTTGATGTCTTCGAGGTTGATCGCGCCAAAGGTGGGTTCCAGCGCGCAGACGATGTCGGCCAGCTTTTCCGGGTCGGTTTCCTGAACCTCGATATCGAAACAGTCGATATTGGCGAACTTCTTGAAAAGAACAGCTTTTCCTTCCATCACCGGCTTTGATGGCAGGGCCCCGATATTGCCCAGCCCCAACACCGCGCTGCCGTTGGTGACCACGCCCACAAGGTTGCCGCGGGTGGTGTAGCGGCGCGCGGTTTCCGGGGCGGCCTGGATTTCAAGGCAGGCTTCGGCAACGCCGGGGCTGTAGGCCAGCGACAGGTCGCGCCCGTTCGCCAGGGGCTTGGTCGCCTTGATTTCCAGTTTGCCGGGTTTTGGCAGCTCATGATACCTGAGCGCCGCCGTTTTCGCCGGATCCTGCCGTTTGTCGGTCACTGCCGCACCTCATGGTTTTTCAGATAGTTTAACGCTAAACTATATCTTTCGCCGTCACAACACGGGACTTGGCACAACACCATCAAGCGCGACTTGAAAAACAAATCAACCCCCCGCAATGTGGCCCCGAAACCCGAGCCGGAGAATTGCCATGCCCGAAACAAGCGCCGAAACACGCGCCGAGGTCGTCCTGCCCACAAGCGCCCTGCGCGACGACATCGCCTTTTTCACCAAGCGGCTGAACATGCGCATGGACATGATCTTTCCCGCCGACAACCCGCGCGTGGCGGTGTTTTCCGGCCACGGGCTGCGGGTGCGGCTGGACCGCGATGCCCCCGGCGAAGCGGGCCGCATCCGGCTGTTGTGCGACGCACCGGACGCTTTTGGCGACGGCGCCGATGTGCTGCACGCCCCCGGCGGCACCCGGATCGAGCTTGCACCGCTGAACCCGCCGCTTGAGATGCCCGCGACCGCCCATGAATTCGTGGTCCGCCGCCTGCGCGACAAGGCCCCCTGGGTGATCGGGCGCGCCGGCATGCATTACCGCGACCTGGTGCCGTCGCGGCTGGGGGGCGCGATGATCGCCAGCCACATCCGCATCCCCGATGGCGGCCCGGTGCCCGACATGGTGCATTATCACAAGGTCGGCTTTCAGCTGATCTTCTGCTACGGCGGCTGGGTCGATGTGCTTTACGAAGACCAGGGCGACAAGCGCCGCCTGACCGCCGGCGACTGTTTCATCCAGCCGCCCGAGATCCGCCACCGGGTGCTGGAAGCCTCGGAAGGGATCGAGGTGATCGAAATCGGCGTGCCGGCCGAGCATATCACCGAGATCGACCACAACATGACCCTGCCCACCGGCCGGTCCGACCCCGACCGCGAATGGCAGGGCCAGAAATTCGTTCACAACCTGGCCGCCGGGGCCGACTGGCGGCAGTTCCGCATCCCCGGCCTTGTGGCGCGCGACACCACGATCTGCGAAAATACCGGCGGCGTCGCGTCGGTCATGGTGGTGCGCAAGGGGGCCGGTGACATCCCCTGGACCCGCCACGACGGCGACATCCTGTTCGGCTTCGTGATGGAGGGCGCCACCGTTCTGGAAGGCGAAGACCAGGCGGCGCGCGCGCTGGAACCGGGCGACGCCTTTGTCATCCCGCCGGGGATGAAGACCCGCCTGTCGCAGGTCAGCGACGATTTCGAACTGCTGGAGGTGGCGTTGCCGGGACAGTTTGCCACCCGGGTGGCGTGACCCCTTGCAACCGGCGCGCCCAAGGCTCAGTCTGGGGCTCAAATTCCCCGGGGGGTGAACTGATGACACTGGAAAAAGCCGCGCGTGCGGTGCGCGAAAACGCCTATGCGCCCTATTCGCGCTACAAGGTCGGGGCGGCGATCCGCACCGTTTCGGGCAAGGTGTTTTCCGGCTGTAACGTGGAAAACGCCGCCTACCCCGAAGGCACCTGCGCCGAAGCCGGGGCGATTGCCGCCATGGTCGCGGCGGGCGAGATCGAGATCGCCGAGGTCTTTGTGATCGCCGACGCCCACATGCCGGTGCCGCCCTGTGGCGGTTGCCGCCAGAAGATCGCCGAGTTTGCCAAGGGCGACGTGCCGGTGGTGATGGCCACTGTTGCCGGCAGGCGCAGCGAAACCACCGTGGCCGACCTGCTGCCGGGGGCTTTCGGGCGCGAACACATGGATGGGGACTAGCCGATGGACGCCCGCAGCATCATCGCCCGCCTGCGCGACAAGCAGACCCTGACGGATGAGGAAATCGCCTGGTTCGCCAATGGCTTGGCCGATGGCGCGGTGACCGACGCCCAGGCCGGGGCCTTTGCCATGGCGGCGCTGCTGAACGGCATGACCACGCCCGAACGGGTGGCGCTGACGCTGGCGATGCGCGACAGCGGCGAGGTGATGCAATGGGATCTGCCCGCCCCGATCATCGACAAGCATTCGACGGGCGGCATCGGCGATGCGGTATCGCTGCTGCTGGCGCCCGCGCTGGCGGCGCTTGGGGCTTATGTGCCGATGGTGTCGGGGCGCGGGCTGGGCCACACCGGCGGCACGCTGGACAAGCTGGAGGCAATCCCGGGGCTGAAAACCGAGGCGTCCGAAACCCGCTTTCGCGAGATCGTCGAAGGGGTGGGCTGCGCCATCGTTTCGGCCACCGGTTCCATCGCCCCCGCCGACAAGCGGCTTTACGCGATCCGCGATGTGACCGCGACGGTGGAAAGCGTCGATCTGATCACCGCGTCCATCCTGTCGAAAAAGCTGGCCGCCGGGCTGGAAGTGCTGGTGCTGGATGTCAAGCTGGGCTCGGGCGCCTTCATGAAGGAACTGGACGAAGCCACGCGGCTGGCCGAGGCGCTTGTGGAAACCGCCAACGGCGCGGGCTGCAGGACGGCGGCGCTGATCACCGACATGAACCAGCCCTGCATCCCTTCGGTGGGCAATGCGCTTGAGGTGATGGAGGTGATGCAGGCGCTTAACGGCGGCGACCGGGGCACGATCCTGGTGGATCTCACGGCGCGTCTGGGGGGCGAATTGCTGGTGCTGGCCGGTATGGCGGGCGACGGGGTCGAAGGCGCGCGCCAGATCCGCGCCAGCCTGACCGACGGTTCCGCCGCCGACCGTTTCGGGCGCATGGTGCATGCGCTGGGCGGGCCGGCGGATTTCGTGGAGCGCTGGCGCGACCGGCTGCCGGCGGCGCCGGTGGTGGCGCCGGTGATCGCCGGCGAAGCGGGCTATGTCAGCGCCATCGACGGCGAAGCCCTTGGCCAGGCGGTGGTGCATCTGGGCGGTGGGCGGCTGAAACAGGGCGACCGGGTGGACCCTTCGGTGGGGCTTTCGCAGGTGGTGCTGATCGGTGAAACCGTGGCCGCCGACGCACCGCTGGCGCTGGTCCATGCGGCATCCGACGAAGACGCGGAAGTCGCGGTCAAGGCGGTGCAGCGGGCCTTTACCATCACCCGGCGCAAGCCCAAGGAACCGCCGCTGGTGCACAGGAGTATCCGTTAGATGGCACGCGCGTTTCTCGTGGTGATGGATTCGGTCGGCTGCGGCGGCGCGCCGGATGCGGACCGGTTCTTCAACGGCGATCTGCCCGACACCGGGGCCAACACGCTGCTGCACATCGCCCAGGCCTGCGCCAATGGCCGCGCCGAAGAGGGGCGGAGCGGGCCGTTGAAACTGCCGCACCTGGACGCGCTGGGGCTGGGGGCGGCGATCCGGCTGGCCTCGGGGCAGGACGCGCCGGGGCTGGGCACGCCGCCCCAGGGCCTGTGGGGCGCGGCCACCGAGGTTTCCAACGGCAAGGACACGCCGTCGGGCCACTGGGAACTGGCCGGGGTTCCGGTCCCGTGGGACTGGACCTATTTCCCCGACACGGTGCCGGCCTTTCCCGACGATCTGGTGGCCAAGGTCTGCGAACTTGCCGGCACCGAGGGCATTCTGGGAAACTGCCATGCTTCCGGCGTGCCGATCATCGAAAAGCA
>JAJRUE010000177.1 GCA_024277955.1 Alphaproteobacteria bacterium
GCCACCTGCTTGATCTTGGCGGACGGGTTGTCGCCATTGGGTTCCGGGTCGAAATGCGCCGGGTCTTCGCCGCCCTCGCCGCTGTCGGATTTCGCGCCGATCCGGTTCATCGCCACGTTCAGCGTCTTGTGCGCCTCGGGGCTGAGCGCGCCAAGGCTCATCCCCGGCGTCACGAAACGCTTGCGGATCGAGGTGATGCTTTCCACTTCTTCGATCGGCACCGGCCGCCCGAGGGTCTTGAAATCCAGCAGATCGCGCAGATGAATCGGCGGATTCGCCCGCATCAGAGCCGAATACCGCTGCCACAAGTCATAGCTGGCCCGATCGCAGGCGCTTTGCATCAGATGCATGGTCTGCGCGCCCCAGGCATGGGTTTCGCCATTGGCCCGCGCCTTGTAGAACCCGCCAACCGGCAGCAGGCTTGGCCCCCGCAGCCAGCCGCGCGCGTGCACCTGTTCCAGCTTGCGCTGAATGCCGTGCAGACCGATCCCGGAAATCCGGCTGTGCATGCCGGGGAAATATTCCGCCACCAGCGCGCGGCTGAGCCCGACCGCTTCAAAGTTCAGCCCGCCGCGATAGGACGACAGCACCGAAATTCCCATCTTGGCCATGATCTTCAGCAGCCCCTGGTCGATGGCATGGCGATAGCGCGCCACGTTTTCGGTCAGCGTGCCCTCGAGCAAGCCGCGGTCGATCCGCTCGGCCAGACTGTCTTCGGCCAGGTAGGCGTTCACCACCGTCGCCCCGCAGCCGATCAAGACCGCGAAATAATGCGGATCGATGCATTCCGCCGAGCGCACGTTCAGCGAACAGAAGGTCCGCAGCCCCTTGCGCGTCAGCCAGGAATGCACCGCGCTGGTGGCCAGGATCATCGGCATCGCCACCCGGTCCGTCCCCTGGGCAATGTCGCTCAGCACCAGATGCCCGGCGCCCGACCGCACGGCATCCTCGGCCTCGCCCCGGATGCGCTCCAGCGCTTCTTGCAAGGCGCCCTCGCCAGCGCCGGCGGGAAAGGTGCAGTCGATTTCCACCATCGGCGACTTGAACGCCGCCACAAGAGCGTCGAACTGCGCATTGCCGACAAACGGGCTTTCCAGCACGATGATTTCGGTCTGGCTGCTGTCTTCGTCCAGCACGTTCTTGAGATTGCCAAACCGCGTCTTGAGGCTCATCACCCGGTATTCGCGCAGGGAATCGATGGGCGGGTTGGTCACCTGGCTGAAATTCTGCCTGAAATAGTGACTAAGCGGGCGGTATTTCCCGCTCAGAACCGCGCTTGGGGTGTCGTCCCCCATGGATGCCAGAACCTCTTTGCCATCCTCGGCCATCGGCGCCAGGATCTGTTCCAGCTCTTCCAGCGAATAGCCCGCCGCGATCTGCCGCCGGCGCAGTTCGTCGCCGGTGAAGGCAGCGCGTTCGTTCACCCCGGACAGGTCCACTTCCAGATCGGTGATCTTCTGAACCCAGTCGCCAAAGGGTAGCGCGCGCGATAGCTTGTCCTTGATTTCGGTATCGTGGAACAGCTCGCCCTTCTTGATGTCGACCGCCAGCATCTGCCCCGGCCCCAGCGCGCCCTTTTCCACCACGCCCGCTTCGTCCACCGGCACCATCCCGGCTTCGGAACCCGCCATCACCAGCCCGTCGCCGGTCACCACGTAGCGCATTGGGCGCAGGCCCGACCGGTCCAGCCCGGCGCAGACCCAGCGCCCGTCGGTCATCGCTAGCGCCGCCGGCCCGTCCCAGGGCTCCATCACCGAGTTGCAGTAGGAATACATGTCGCGCCAGGCCTGCGGCAGCTCAACCGCCTGCTGGCTCCAGCTTTCGGGAACCATCATGGTTTTCGCCATCGGCGCCGAGCGGCCGGCGCGCACCAGAACCTCGAAAACAGAGTCTAACGCGGCGGAATCGCTGCTTCCCTGGGCCACGATCGGCTTGATATCCTCGGCCAGATCGCCAAAGGCGGCGCTCGCCATCCGTATCTCGTGGCTTTTCATCCAGTTCAGGTTGCCCTTCAGCGTGTTGATCTCGCCATTATGCGCCAGCATCCGGAAGGGCTGGGCCAGCCACCACTGCGGAAAGGTGTTGGTGGAATAGCGCTGGTGGTAGATGGCAAAGGCGCTTTCAAAGCGTTCGTCCAGGAGATCGGGGTAGAACTCGGCCACCTGTTCGGCCAGCATCATCCCCTTGTAGATGATCGACCGGCACGACAGGCTGGCGATATACAGATCCGGCACCAGCGCCGCGGCGGCGGCCTTTTCGATCCGCCGGCGGATGACGTAAAGCTCGCGTTCAAAGGTTTCTTCGTCCACCCCCTTGGAGTTGGAGATCAGGATCTGCTCGATCTCGGGACGCGTCGCATTGGCCTTTTCGCCCAGAACCTCGATGTTCACCGGAACATGCCGCCAGCCGTAGATGTAATAGCCCATCCGCAGCACTTCGGTTTCGATGATCGTGCGGCAGGTTTCCTGCGCCGCGAAATTGGTGCGCGGCAGAAACACCTGCCCGACCGCCAGCAATTCGTCGTTGCGCGGGCTGTGGCCGGTGCGTTCCACCTGGTCGTAAAAAAACGGCACCGGGATCTGAACATGAATCCCGGCGCCGTCGCCGGTCTTGCCATCGGCATCGACCGCGCCGCGGTGCCAGACCGCTTTCAGCGCGTTGATGCCGTTGACCACCACTTGCCGGCTTTTAGTGCCATCGACCGATACCACCAGGCCCACACCGCAGGACGAATGCTCGCATTCCTTGGAATAGAGACTGTTTTCTTCCATCCAGCGCCGCTTTTCCTGTTCGCGGCGGGCCCAGTTTTCATCGTAGTTGGTCATGGTCTTGTCCTCGCTTGGCACGCCCCCTGGCCGGGGCATGTCACCTGTCGCCGTCCTCGCCCGGTCGGCTGAATTTTTCGATGCATTCGCGCTGCGTCAGCCTGACGTGGCCTTCGCCCGCATAGGCGTAGCTGTCGGGTTTCAGGTCGATGTAGATTTCGTTGTCCAGCCGGAATCCGTCCGCGTCGTCGAACAGCCCGAGCGGAATTTCGGTGGCGCCGAACCACTTGTTGTGCTCGGTCACCCGGTAATACAGCCCGGTGCCGCAGCTTTTGCACCAGGCCCGTTCGGCCCATTCCGAACTTTGCAGCACCGCGATATGGTCGCGCCCCTGCCAGGTCACGTTCTGCGACGGCACGCTGACGCCCAGCAGCGCCGAGCCGGTCCAGCGGCGGCACATCTCGCAATGGCAGATGCCATATGTGTCGGGCCCATCGCGGGCGACAAAGCTGACCGCCCCGCACATGCACCGCCCCTGGCGCTCCATGGCCTTCATCCTCTTTTTACCGAACGAGTCATGATCACTGACCCATTCCTTGATCGTCCGCGCGGTCGGCGGTTCCAGTTGGCGCGACGTGCGCACCGCTCGCCTGGCGGTTCGCGCCGATTGGGTTTCGAACGCAGCCACTTACCCAAGCCTGAAGTCCGCGCTTCATTGCGCGGCCACCAGGTTGCTTGCGTCCAGGTAGGTCAGCATCGCCTCTGCCGCCTCGCGCCCGTCGCGGATCGCCCAGACCACCAGCGACGCACCGCGCTGGATGTCGCCGCAGGTCCAGACCCCTTCCAGGCTGGTTTCATGGGTGCGGAAATCGGCCCGGATGGTGCCCCAGTCGGTGGTCTGCAGCTCCTCGACGCCCCACTGACCGGGCAGGTCTTCGGGGCTGAAACCCAGCGCCTTGATCACCAGGTCGGCGGGCTCGACGTAATCGGCGCCCTCGATCACCTCGGGCGTCTGCCGGCCGCTGGCGTCGGGCGCGCCCAGGCGCATTTTCTGCACCATGACCCCTTCGACAGGGTCGCCGGCGAAGCCGCGCGGCGCCGCCAGCCAGACGAATTCGACACCCTCTTCTTCGGCATTCTGAACCTCGCGCTGGCTGCCGGGCATGTTCGCCCGGTCGCGCCGGTAGAGGCATTTGACGCTTTGCGCCCCCTGCCGGATCGCGGTGCGCACGCAGTCCATCGCGGTGTCGCCGCCGCCGATCACCACCACCCGCTTGCCTTGCGCATTCAGCTGGCCACTGTCGAATTCCGGGACCTCGTCGCCCAGGCTTTTCTTGTTGCTGGCAATCAGGTAGTCGATTGCCCGCACGATCCCGTCGGCGTCGCTGCCCGGAAGCTGCAAGTCCCTGGAATCATACACCCCTGTCGCGATCAACAGGGCGTCGTGCATGCCGCGCAGGGCGTCAAAGGACAGGTCCGTTCCGATGTTGGTGTTCAGCGCAAACCGGACGCCCGCCTGTTCAAGCTGGTCGATCCGGCGCTGCACCACGTCCTTTTCCAGCTTGAAGCCTGGGATGCCATACATCAGCAGCCCGCCGGCCCGGTCCGAACGTTCATAGACCGTCACCTGCAGCCCCGCCGCACGCAGCACATCCGCCGCCGCCAGCCCGCCGGGGCCCGACCCGATGATGCCGACGCTCTGGCTGCGTTCCTGGCTTGGCGTGTTGGGTTTGACCCAGCCGTTTTCCCAGGCGGTATCGGTAATGTATTTTTCGATGCTGCCGATGGTGACGGTGCCGTGGCCGGCAAGCTCGATGACACAGTTGCCTTCGCACAGCCGGTCCTGCGGGCAGATCCGACCGCAGATTTCGGGAAAGGTATTGGTCGCCTGGCTGAGCTGATAGGCCTCTTCCATGCGGCCCATCGCGGTCATCCGCAACCAGTCGGGGATATTGTTGTGCAACGGGCAGTGGTTCTGGCAATACGGCACCCCGCACTGAGAACACCGGCTGGCCTGTTCGCGGGCCTTGGCTTCGGCAAACTCGGCGTAGATCTCGTGAAAGTCGCCGCGCCGCGCCTCGGGGCCACGTTTTTCAGGCATGTCACGATCCACCGCAACAAACTTCAGCATTGGTTCCTTGGCCATCAATCCATCCCCGGAGCATTCCTCGAACGCAGCTTCTACAGTCTTGGTGCCGAAATTAAAAGTCATAATATCTGACCTTTTGTTCATTTTTTTTCCGCCTGCGTCGGCGACCCGGTAGATTGCTGCTAAAAATAGGTTACATATGCGACCTAAAATTCGTCTTTTCACTCGAAAACATGGGTTTAATGTGAGGGAAAATCTCGCGAGGCAGACTCATGTCGGTATTTCACCTGTTCCTGGTGGCGGTAATCCAGGGAATTACAGAGTTCCTGCCCGTATCATCTTCCGGCCATCTCATTTTGCTGCCGAATCTGAC
>JAJRUE010000178.1 GCA_024277955.1 Alphaproteobacteria bacterium
ACCATGTCGTTAAAGGCCAGCCCGGCGCGGTGGCGGTCGCCCAGCCCGATCCAGCAGATCCGCGCCGGCAGGCCCTGAAAGGCGATGCGTTCGCGCGCCATGTCCAGCCAGTTGTGCAGGTGGGCGTTGTCGGGGAACAGTTCTTTCATCCTGGCGTCGGTCTTGTAGATGTCCTCGGGGTCGCCCGAAAGCGCGGCCCAGCGGAACGGCCCGATGCCGCGGCAGAACAGCGGCCGGATATAAGCCGGCACGAACCCCGGAAAGGCAAAGGCGTCTTCCAGCCCTTCGTCCAGCGCCATCTGCCTGATATTGTTGCCGTAATCCAGCGTCGGCACGCCATCTTTCCAGAACGCGACCATCGCCGCCACCTGGGTTTTCATCGAGGCCCGCGCCGCCTTTTCCACCATCTTTGGGTCGCTTTCGCGCAGGGCGCGCCACTGGGCCATGGTCCAGCCCTGCGGCAGGTAGCCGTTCACCGGGTCATGGGCGCTGGTCTGGTCGGTGACGATGTCGGGGCGCACCCCGCGGCGGTAGATTTCGGCAAACACGTCGGCGGCGTTGCCCAGCAGCGCCACCGATTTCGCTTCGCCGGCGGCGCACCAGCGTTCGATCATCGCCAGCGCTTCGTCCAGGCTGTCGGTTTTTTCATCCACATAACCGGTGCGCAGTCGGAAATCGATGCTGTCGGGGTCGCATTCCACCGCCAGGCAGCAGGCGCCCGCCATCGCCGCCGCCAGCGGCTGCGCCCCGCCCATGCCGCCCAGCCCGCCGGTCAGGATCCAGCGCCCGGTCAGGCTGCCGTCATAGTGCTGGCGTCCGGCCTCGGCGAAGGTTTCGTAGGTGCCCTGCACGATTCCCTGGCTGCCGATGTAGATCCACGACCCGGCGGTCATCTGGCCATACATCATCAGCCCCTTGCGATCGAGTTCGTTGAAATGGTCCCAGGTGGCCCAGTGCGGCACCAGGTTGGAATTGGCGATCAGCACGCGCGGCGCGTCCGCATGGGTGCGCACGATCGCCACCGGCCTGCCCGACTGCACCACCAGGGTTTCGTCGGCCTCAAGCGCGCGCAGGCTGTCGATGATCAGGTCAAAGTCCTTCCAGCTGCGCGCCGCGCGGCCGATGCCGCCATAGACCACCAGTTCGTGCGGGTTCTCGGCCACGTCCGGGTGCAGGTTGTTCATCAGCATCCGCAGGGGCGCTTCGGCCTGCCAGGACTTGGCCGAAATTTCCGGCCCCGTGGGCGGGAAGACATCGCGCATGTTCTTGCGGGGATCGGTGTTTGAGTCGGTCATGCGGGGCTCCAGGTGGCAAGTGCGGAAAGGATGGCGCCCAGGTGGCGGCGCAGGCGCATCGCGCGGGCGGGGTCTAGCGCCCAGGGCGGAGCTTCGGCGGCGAGATAGGTGGACTGCGCCAGCTCCATCTGGATGGCGTGCAGACCCTCTTGCGGGCGGCCGTAATGCCGGGTCGTCCAGCCGCCCTTGAAGCGGCCGTTCAGCACATGGCTGTAGCCGGGCGTGGCGGCGCAGAACTCGGCGACCAGGGCTTCGATGCGGCGGTCGCAGGTTGTGCCGCCATTGGTGCCGATGTTGAAATCGGGCAATATTCCGGGGAAGAGATAAGGGGTCTCCCCCCTGATCGAGTGGCAATCGTACAAGATCGCAAAGCCGTGGCGGGCGCGCAGCCGCTCCAGTTCCCGCCCCAGCGCCGCGTGGTAGGGCGCGTGCCAGGCGCGGCGGCGGCGGTCGATTTCGGCCCGGTCGGGTTCGTGGCCCGCCCGCCAGATCGGCAGGCCGTCGAAATCGGTCAGCGGCACCAGGCCGGTGGTGTTCTGCCCCGGATACAGGCTGGTGCCGGCGGGGTCGCGGTTCACGTCGATGGCGTAGCGGTGGACGGTGGTGCGCACCGTGGTGACGCCCCCGGCCGCGTCCTCGGCGAGCCCGGCGTAAAGCTCGTGCACATGCCAGTCGGTGTCGGCGCGCGCCAGCCCGGTGTCGTTCAGCGCCCCCGCGACATCGTCGGGCAGGTCGGTGCCGGTATGCGGCAGACCAAGCAGCAGCGGGCTGTCGCCCCGGGTGATCTCGAGAAAGCTCATCCCTGCCCCGCGAAGATGCGCCGGTGCAGCCGGTTGACCCCGATCCGGTAGGACAGTTCCGCCGGTTCCTCCACGTCCCAGATCGCGAGATCCGCGCGCATCCCCGGCGCGATCACCCCCCGGTCGTTCAACCCCAGGGCGGCGGCGGAGTTGCGGGTGGTGGCGGCGAGCGCTTCGGCCGGGGTCAGGGCGAACAAGGTGCAGCCCATGTTCATCGCCAGCAGGACCGACCCCAGCGGCGACGAACCGGGGTTCCAGTCGGTGGCCAGCGCGATCGGCACGCCGGCGGTGCGAAACGCCTCGACCGGCGGGTGGCGGGTTTCCTGCAGCGTGTAATACGCCCCCGGCAGCAGCACCGCGACCGTGCCCGAGCGCGCCATCGCGGCGGCGTCTTCGGCGCTCGCATATTCCAGGTGGTCCGCCGAAAGTGCCCCGTAGCGCGCCGCCAGCGCCGCGCCGCCCAGGTGCGAAAGCTGTTCGGCGTGCAGCTTGACCGGCAGGCCCAAGGCGCGGGCGCGGTCGAACAGCCGGGCGATCTGGTCAGGCGAAAAGGCGATGCCTTCGCAAAACCCGTCCACCGCGTCCACGAGGCCGGCGTCATGGGCGGCCTTGAGCGTCGGCAGGCAGGTGGTGTCCAGGTAGGTGTCGGCGTCGGTCCCGGCGGGCACCGCATGCGCCCCCAGAAAGCTGGTGCGCACCTCGACAGGCCGGTCGCGCGCGATCCGGCGGGCCACGCGCAGCATCTTCAGCTCGGTTTCCCGGTCCAGCCCGTAGCCCGACTTGATCTCGACGGTGCAGACGCCCTGGCCGATCAGCGCATCGATGCGGGTCAGGGCGCTGGCCAGCAGCTCGGCCTCAGTCGCGGCGCGGGTGGCGGCGACGGTGGATACGATGCCGCCGCCGGCGCGCGCCACCTCTTCGTAACTGGCGCCGTTCAGCCGCATCTCGAATTCGCGGGCCCGGTGGCCGGCGTGCACGATATGGCTGTGGCAGTCGATCAGCGCCGGCGTCACCAGCCGCCCTTCGCAGGGCTGGCGGCTGGCGGCGGCGTATTCGCCAGGCAGGTCGGTTTCGGGGCCAACCCAGGTGATACGCGCGCCCCGCAGCGCCACCGCGCCGCCTTCGATCAGCCCATAGCCCGCAGCGCCCGGCTGCATGGTCGCGATCCGCGCATCGGTGAGGACGGTCTGGTCGGACATGGGCTCTCCTTGCATGGGGTGGTGGCTTCAATTATTATGTAGCTACTTATTATTGTCAACGGAGTTGGCCGGTGCAGATCATCCACGCAAAACAGGTGCTTACGCCGGAAGGCTGGCAGGAGGATCGTCAGATCGAACTGTCGACGGATGGGCGAATCTCGTGGATCGGGGCGCAAATGACGCCGCCCACCGACCGGGTGGACCTGCTGCTGCCGGCGCCGGCGAACCTGCACAGCCACGCCTTTCAGCGCGCCATGGCCGGGCTGACCGAACGCCGCGGCCCGGATGCGCGCGACAGTTTCTGGACCTGGCGGCGGCTGATGTATCGCTTCCTGGACCGGCTGACCCCCGACCATGTGGAAGCCATCGCTGAACAGGTCTTCGTCGAGATGCTCGAAACGGGCTACGCGGCGGTGGCCGAGTTCCACTATCTGCACCACGACTTCGCCGGCCTGCCGTTCGCAAATATCGCCGAGATGAGCGAACGCATCGTCGCGGCGGCGCGCGCCACCGGCATCGGGCTGACGCTGCTGCCGGTGCTTTACCAGCATGGCGGCTGCGACGGGCGCGCCCTTGCCGGCGGGCAGCTGCGGTTCGGCAATGATCCGGAACGGTTTGCGCGCCTGCACCAGGGCGCGGCCCAGGCGCTGGCGGCGGGGTTTGACGATTACGTCCTGGGGGTCGCGCCGCATTCGCTGCGCGCGGTCGACGGGCCGGGGCTGGCGGCGGCGGTCGCGCTGGCGCCGGGGGGGCCGGTGCATATCCACATCGCCGAGCAGCCGCGCGAGGTGGACGAGGTCCATGCCCGCTTGGGCGCGCGCCCGCTGCGCTGGCTGCTGGACAACCACGCGCCGGATGCGCGCTGGTGCCTGATCCACTGCACCCAGGCGGATGCGGGCGAAATCGCCGGGTTGGCGCGGTCGGGCGCGGTGGCCGGGCTGTGCCCGATCACCGAGGCGAACCTGGGCGACGGCATCTTTGCCGCCACCGAGCTTGCGCGCGCCGGGGGGCGATTCGCGGTGGGGTCGGATTCGAATGTGGAGATCACGCTGTTCGGCGAGTTGCGGCTGCTCGACTACACCCAGCGGCTGCGCGACCACAGCCGGGCGGCGCTGGCCGAGGCCGGCGGCTCTGCCGGGCGGGCCCTGTTCGATCAGGCGGCGCGCCACGGGGCGCAGGCCGCGGGGCGGGATGCGGGCGCGATCGCGCCGGGGCAATTCGCCGACCTGCTGGGGATCGAGACCGGCAACCCCTGGCTGGCCGACCGGCGCGGCGATACGGCGCTGGACAGCCTGATCTTTGGCTGCAAGGGCGGGCGCTGCATCCGCGATGTCTGGGCGGCGGGGCGCCATGTCGTCAGCGCCGGGCGGCACGCGCGCCGCGATATCGTCGCGACCCGGTTTCGCGCCGCTCTGGACGATCTGGGCGCAACGATCTGAAGTCAGTGCGGCGGCCAAGGTTTTTGCAAAAACCTTGGCGCAAGGCGCTTGCAAGCGCCTTGGCGGCCCGCGCGATGCGCGGGCCGCCGCCCCCGCTCAGCGGTATTTCTCCAGGATTTCGGGTTCCGGGCGCAATTCCGACAGCGGCACCGAAACCGAGCCCTGCTGCACGATCCGGCAGTGATAGCGACGCAGCGCACGCGGCTGGCCGACACCGCAGGAATGGGCGATCAGCCCGGTGCCATAGGTGATCTTGGCGGCGAAGTTGCGCACGCGCTCGGATTTTTCGGCCGGGTCCAGGCCGCCCTGCAGCCGTTCGTCATGTGTGGCGATGCCGGTGGGGCAGGTGTTCTTGTTGCATTTCAGCGACTGGATGCAGCCCAGCGCGAACATGAAGCCGCGCGCCGAGGTCACGAAATCGGTGCCCGCGCAATAGGCCCAGGCGACCTCGGCCGGGGTGATCAGCTTGCCCGAAGTGATCACCCGGATGCGTTCGCGCAGCCCGTAGCGGATCAGGATATCCACCACCCGCGGCAGCGATTCCTTGATCGTCAGCCCGACGCTGTCCATCAGCGGCATCGGCGCCGCCCCGGTGCCGCCGTCGCCGCTGTCGATGGTGATGAAGTCGGGCGCGCTTTCGATGCCGCGCGCGTGGATCGCTTCGCAAAGCTCTTCGAGCCAGCCATAACCGCCGATCACCGCCTTGAAGCCCACCGGCAGGCCGGAAATCTCTCGCACGCGGGCGATGAAATCCAGAAGGTCGGGCACGCTGTCCACCTCGGGGTGGCGGTTGGGGGATATCGAATCGCGGCCCGCCGGGATGCCCCGGATCGCGGCGATCTCGGGGGTGACCTTGGCGCCCGGCAGCATCCCGCCCTTGCCGGGCTTGGCCCCCTGGCTCATCTTGATTTCGATCATCCGCACCTGGGGATGCGCGACCACCGCGCGCAGCTTGTCTTCGTCCAGCCCGCCGCTGGCGTCGCGCACCCCGTATTTTGCGGTGCCGATCTGAAAGACGATGTCGCAACCACCTTCCAGGTGGTAGGGCGACAGGCCGCCTTCGCCGGTGTTCATCCAGCAACCCGCCAGTTTCGCGCCGCGCGACAGCGCCCGCACCGCGGGTTTGGAAATCGCGCCGAAGCTCATCCCCGAAATATTGATCAGCGATGCGGTTTCGTAGGGCCGGCGCGCGTAGGGGCCGATCAGCACCGGCGGCGGCGGGCAGGCCTGGTCATCGAGCGGCGGGAACGGGCAGTTGACGAAAATCGGCGTGCCCGGCGCGGTCAGGATCTTGGAAGAGCCGAACGCAACGGTGTTGTCGCGTCCTTGCGAAGATTTTTCCACCCAGTCGCGTTCGGCCCGGTTGAAGGGCATTTCCTCGCGGTCCATGGCAAAGAAATACTGGCGGAAGAATTCGCCCAGCGTCGAGAACAGATAGCGGAACCGGCCCAGCACCGGGAAGTTGTGGCGGATCGCGTCGCGGCTCTGGCTGCGGTCTGCGATGTAGAGCACGACGAAGACCACGATCAGGATGCCGACCACCATCACGAACAGGACCGAGAGCAGGCCCATGACCGGGTAGACGGCGCTGGCGAATTTTTCCATTGGGGTTCCTTGGCGGGTTTCGGGGTGGTGGTTGGCGTGGCGGGCTAGCGAGGCGGGACGGCCTGGCAGGGTGGCGTGCGGCTGGTTCTGTGGGCCGGCGGCGCGACCGGCCGACGGCCCTGCGCCGAAACCTTGCGCCTTTCGCCGGCGCTGTCCAGTGGCCGGGGCGTAAACTTTTCGCCAGACCGGCCGGGGCGAACGGCATCGCGGCTTTGCCCCGCCCGGCGCCGCCCCCACCCTGCCCCCACCCTACTCCACCCCGCCCGGCCCTGCGGCATTTTCGGTCTGCCCACTTTTCGTTTCGCGCCGCATGACCTATCTGGATTTGCAGACATTCGGGCAGGTCTCTGCCCTGCTGACGGAAAACACTGAAACATTGACAAGGATCGACAACATGGGACTGCGTATCAATGACATCGCGCCGGATTTAACGGCCGAGTCCACCGAGGGCACCATCAACTTTCACGACTGGATCGGCGACAGCTACGCGATCCTGTTTTCCCACCCCAAGGACTTTACCCCGGTCTGCACCACCGAATTCGGCGCCGTGGCGCAGCTGGCCGACGAATGGGCCAAGCGCAACACCAAGGTGATCGGCGTGTCGGTGGACAGTGTCGAAGAGCACCACAAGTGGAAGTCCGACATCGAAAGCTATGCCGGCGCCAAGGCCGCCTTTCCGATCCTGGATGACACCAGCCTGAAGATCGCCAAGCTCTACGACATGCTGCCCGCCGAAGCCTATCTGCCCGACGGGCGCACCCCCGCCGACAGCGCCACCGTGCGCACGGTGTTCATCATCGGCCCCGACAAGAAGGTGCGCCTGATGATGACCTATCCGATGTCGGTCGGGCGCAACTTTGCCGAGGTGCTGCGGGCGCTGGACGCGATCCAGCTGACCGACCGCGAACCGCTGGCCACCCCCGCCAACTGGCAGGCCGGCCAGGACGTGATCGTGTCGATGGCGCTGGACGACGACGCCGCCAAGGCGAAGTTCGGCGATCTGGACGTGAAGCTGCCCTATCTGCGGACCACCTCGCTGGCCGACTGACCGGGCGCACCCGGCCGATGCCGCGCCCCCGAGGCGGAGCGCTTGATTTCGGACACTTGATTTCGGACCCCGTGGTTGATCCGCGGGGCCCGTTTTCGTGCCCCCAAGGCCCCCGAACCCCAGCAGCCGCGCCACGCCCGCCGATCGCCCCGGACCGCCGGATACGCCAACCCGTCCGCTTGTGCGCGCGCGCCGGGCCATCTAGGGTCCGGCGCAAACATTGGCCGGAACCGCTGCGTGATCTTTTACCGCCTGATCCTGATCGTCCTGACGCCCTTGGTGGCGCTGCGCCTGCTCTGGGCGCTGGCGCGTCGGCGTGAAACCCTGCAGGGCCTCGGCGAACGCCTTGGCCTGGGGCGCGGCCCGGCCGGCGCGGGCGTGCGGCTGTGGTTGCATGGCGCCTCGCTTGGCGAATTGAACGCGGCGCGCGCGCTGATCGAGCGGATCCTGGCGGCAAACGCCGACATGGGCATCCTGGTCACCTGCAACAGCTATACCGCGCGCGCCATGGTGGCCGGCTGGGGGCTTGCGCGCCTCGAGGTGCGGCTGGCGCCGCTGGACGCACCGCTGATCGTCGCGCATTTCCTGCGCCGCTGGCACCCGGTGGCGATGATCACCCTGGAAAACGAACTTTGGCCCGCCCGCATCATCATGTCGGCGCGCGAAGGCCTGCCGGTGATGGTGGTCGGCGGACGCATGTCGCCGCGCTCGGCTGCGTTCTGGCAAAAGCTTGGCCCGGTGCTGACGCGCCGGGTGATGGGGGCGATTTCCTGCCTGGCCCCGGCCGACCGGGCCAATGGCGAACGCTTCGCGCAGCTTGGCCTGTCGCGCGAACGGATCGCGCCGCCGGTGAACCTCAAGGCCTTTGTGGAAACGCCGCCGCCGCCCCCCGAGGCGCTGGCCGCGCTGCAGGGCCTGTTCGAGCGCGCCCAGACCGTGCTCGCCGCGTCGACCCACGAGGGCGAAGACGGGCTGATCCTCGACGCCTTTCGCGCCGCGCTGGACAGCCGCCCGGCGCTGCGGCTGATCCTGGCGCCGCGCCACCCCGAACGCGCCGCCGCGATCGCGCGGCTGATCGACAGCGCCGGACTGCGCCATGCGCGGCGCAGCGCCGGCGAGCTGCCCGGCCCCGGCGTGCAGGTCTATCTGGCCGACACGGTGGGCGAGATGGCGCTGTTTCACACCCTGGCGGGGGTCTCGATCATGGGGGGGTCTTTCCAGCCGGTGGGCGGCCACACGCCGGTCGAGGCGGTGCAGTTCGCATCGGTGGTGATCCACGGCCCCGACGTGTCGAACCACCGCGAGATCTACGCAGCCCTGGCCGCCGACCGGGGCTGTCTGGCCGCCGGCAACGCCCAAGAGCTTGCCGCGCATCTGCGCGACCTGGGCGACGGCCGCGCACGCGCCGAAATGGCGGCGCGCGCCAGCGCCACCCTGGACCGGCTGCGCGCCGGGACCGACGGCACCGACCAGGTGCTCGACCGCCTCGCGCGGCTGCTGCGCCACCACCGGATTTCCTGACCGTTTCCGGCACCCGCCCCCCGGGCCGCTCGCCTTCGCCAGACGCCCGAAACCGCCACCCGGCCCTCCCGCCCGAAAACCGCCCCTGCAACCCCGCCATTGAAACGGCGGCAAAAACCGGTAAACAATGGCGGCCAAGAGACTTGACAAGAAACGTCCGGCAAAAGAGCAGTTGGCACCCATGAAGGTCACCAAAACGCGGCAACGCCCGATCCGGCTTCCGGATTCCGACAAGCGCGGTCTGCGCACCCAGTTCGGGGCGCTGTGCTACCGCGTGCGCAAGGGCAAGGTGCAGGTGCTGCTGGTGACCTCGCGCACCCGCAAGCGCTGGATCCCGCCCAAGGGCTGGCCGATCGACGGCGCCACCCCGGTCGAGGCCGCCGCCCGCGAGGCCTTCGAAGAGGCCGGCGCCGAGGGCCGCATTTCGGATCAGTGCCTGGGCATCTTCACCTACAACAAGGAAATCGACGGCGACGACATGCCTCTGGTGGTGGCGCTGTTCCCGCTCAAGGTGAAACGGCTGCACGCGATCTTTCCCGAGCACCGCGAACGCCGCCGCCAGTGGATGAGCCGCAAGAAGGCCGCCGCCAGCGTCGACAACGCCGAACTGGCGCAGATTATCCGCGATTTCGACCCGCAGGCCGGGAAATACTGAACCGCCCGGCGCGGTTTTCGGACATTCACCGGGAAAGGGGCCATTGAATTCCTGCACGATTCGCATATGGTTCCTAAGCCCGCACCGGCAGAGAAGGCGATGATCAAGTACACGCTCAAATGCTCTGGCAAGCACAGTTTCGACAGTTGGTTCCACTCTGCCGAGGCTTTTGACACGCTTCAGACCAAGGGCCAGGTCAGCTGCCCGTTGTGCGGCGACAACCACGTGGTCAAGGCGATCATGTCGCCGCAGGTTCACACCGCGCGCGACTGCCCCAACGCCGGCGAACAGACGGTCGCGATGCACGCGCTGACCGCGCCCGCGTCGCAGGCCGAAGCGGCGATCCTCGAGCTGAAGAAAAAGATCCAGGAAAGTTCGGAATATGTCGGGGCGGATTTCGCCGACGAAGCCCGCGCGATCCACGATGGCGAAGCGCCCGAACGCTCGATCTACGGCGAAACCGACAGCGAACAGGCGCGCCAGCTGGTCGAAGACGGCATTCCGGTCGCGCCGCTGCCGTTCACGCCGACGCGCAAGACCAACTGACGTTTCATGGACATCCTGATCACGGGCGCCAACCGGGGCATCGGCCGGGAACTGGCCACGCGCCTTGCGGCACGCGGCGACCGGGTCATTGCGACGACGCGCGCTGCGGGGGCAGATGTGGGGGGCGCAGATGCGGGCGGGCCGGATGTGGACTGGCAGACCCTGGATGTGAGCGATGCCGCGTCGCACCGGGCGCTGAGCGTGCGGATCGGCGCGCGCCCGCTGGACCTGGTGGTGTGCAATGCCGGGGTCTATCTGGAAAAGGGCCGCGACCGGCCCGAAGCGCTGACGCCCGAGATGTGGCAGAAAACCTTTGCAACCAATGTCACCGGGGTGTTCCTGACGGTGCAGGCGCTGTTGCCGGCGCTGGGGCGCGCAAACGTCGGCAAGATCGCGATCATCGCGTCGGCGATGGGGTCGCAAAGCCGCGCATCCGGCGGGTCATGGATCTACCGCGCCTCCAAGGCGGCGGCGATCAACCTTGGCCGCAACATGGCCGTCGATCTGGCTGGCCGGGGCATCGCGGTGGGCATCTACCACCCCGGCTGGGTGCGCACCGGCATGGGCGGCCCCGAAGCGCCGGTGCGCCCGGGCGACTCGGCGGTCGGGCTGATTGAACGCTTCGACGCGCTGTCGATGGCGACCACCGGCTGCTTTGAAAGCTACGACGGCACCCCGGTCGCCTTTTGAGCGCAACGCCGCTGGCCGGGGCGCGACGGCGGCAAGGCGACGCCGCGCGCGCCGAGAGCCTTGCCCTTGCCCCCCCCTTCCCATAGGAAACCCTCGGTAATTCACTTGTCGAGGCCCGAACCGGACCCATGCCCATTCTGGTAATGAAATTCGGCGGCACGTCCGTCGCCACGCTGGACCGCATCCGCCGCGCCGCCAAGCGCGTCGGGCGCGAGGTCGCCAACGGCTATGACGTGATCGTCATCGTGTCGGCCATGTCGGGCAAGACCAACGAACTGGTCGGCTGGGTCGATGAAATCTCGCCGCTTTACGACGCGCGCGAATACGACGCGGTGGTGTCATCGGGCGAACAGGTGACCGCCGGGCTGATGGCGCTGACCTTGCAGGAAATGGACGTGCCGGCGCGCAGCTGGCAGGGCTGGCAGGTGCCGCTGAAAACCACCTCGGCCCACGGCGCCGCCCGGATCGAGGAAATCCCCACCGAAAACATCAACGCCAAGTTCGGCGAAGGCATGAAGGTCGCCGTGGTCGCCGGTTTCCAGGGCATAAGCCCCGAGGGCCGGATCACCACGCTGGGGCGCGGCGGGTCCGACACCACCGCCGTCGCCTTTGCCGCCGCCTTTGGCGCGGAGCGCTGCGATATCTACACCGACGTGGACGGGGTCTACACCACCGATCCGCGCGTCAGCCCGAAGGCGCGCAAGCTGGACAAGATCGCCTTTGAAGAGATGCTGGAACTGGCCTCGCTCGGGGCCAAGGTGCTGCAGACCCGGTCGGTGGAACTGGCGATGCGCTACAATGTGCGCCTGCGGGTGCTGTCGAGTTTCGGCGAATATGACGAAAACGCGGGCACACTCGTCTGCCCGGAGGAGGAAATCGTGGAAAGCAACGTGGTGGCCGGTGTGGCCTTTTCGCGCGACGAAGCCAAGATGACGCTGATCTCGGTCGCCGACCGGCCGGGCATCGCGGCGGCGATCTTCGTGCCGCTGGCGGACGCCGGGGTGAACGTGGACATGATCGTGCAGAACATCGCCGAGGACGGGCGCACCGACATGACCTTTTCCTGCCCCGTCGATCAGGTGAAGCGCGCCGAAAAGGCGATGCAGTCGGCCAAGGACGCGGGCGAGATCAACTATCACGACCTGGTGGCC
>JAJRUE010000179.1 GCA_024277955.1 Alphaproteobacteria bacterium
TCCGCCGCCTCCGCCGCCTCCGCCAGAGCCGCTTTTGCAGGCCGACAATATGCCCAGGGCCAGTATGCCCACCGCTGCGCGAAAAACCAGTTTACGATCCATTTTGTCCCCCCGAAAAATAAATTTCTGACAACTTCTCAGGCGAAAACAAAACCTTGAATCCCCCCCCAGGAAGCCGGCCCGCCAGGGTTCCCTCTGCCCCAAGTGCAAGAAAACGCTACTGCCGGCTCAAATTGAAATCAAGCGCCGCCCCGGCCCTTTCCGCACCGCTGTGGCCTGCGCCCGGGAAACGGCGGGGTGTGGGAGGCGCCGCCACAAAACCAGGTAAGCCTTTGTTTTATTGACATTATTTCACGGAACGCACGCCCTGCTCCCAGGCATCGGGGCGCGGCCTGTTCGCCGTGATGACAAAAAATGTCACGCTCTGACCAACCTGACAGGGCCGCGTGTTTCGACCCCGCCCCGCCGGCTCAGCCGCACAGGCCCAGCGCCGCGCAGGACAGAAAACGCACCGGCGTGCCAGGTTCGATGCTCAGCGCTTCGTCGGGCAGTTCGACCAACCCGTTGGCCCAGGCAAGCCCCGAGATCCGCCCCGAACCTTCCGAGGCAAAAACCTCGACCGCGCCGGCGTCGGTCAGGCGCGCGCGCAGAAATTCGCGCCGGCCCGCCTTTTTGGTCTTGGAAAACGCCGCCGGCAGCATCAGCGCGCGCGGCGTCACCCAGCCGCCGCCGGCCATCAGCGACAGCGACGGGCGGGCAAAGATCGCCGCGGTCACGAAGGCCGCGACCGGGTTGCCCGGCAGGCCGAAAACCGGCACGCCGCGCCATTGCGCCAGCGCCAGCGGACGCCCCGGCTTCAGGGCGATCCGCCAGGCCTGCAGACTGCCTTCTTCGCGCAGCAGCGCCGAGACGTGGTCTTCGTCGCCGGCCGAGGCCCCGCCCGAGGTCAGGATCACGTCGGCGCGTTTCGCCGCTTCGTCCAGCCGGGCGCGCAGCGCGTCGCGGTCGTCGCGCACATGGCCCAGGTCCACCGCGTCGTGGCCCCAGTCGCGCGCCATCGCCAGCAGCATCGGCCGGTTGGCGTCGTAGGTTTTCGACGCCGGGGCGATCGCCTCGCCGGGGGTGATCACCTCGTCGCCGGTGGACAGCACGCCCACGCGCAGGCGGGTGTGCACCGTCACCCGGGCGATCCCCAGCGCGCTTAGCAGCGCCAGGTCCGGCGCGCGCAGCCGGTGGCCCGCCGCCAGCGCCAGGTCGCCAGCCTGCACGTCTTCGCCGGCGCGCCGGGCGTTGGCGCCGGGTTTGAGCGGGCCGTTGAAGGCGATCCGGTCGCCCTCGCGCGCGACGTCTTCTTCCATGACCACGGTGTCCACGCCTTCGGGCAAGAGCGCCCCGGTCAGGATGCGCACCGCCCGCCCCGCCGGCACCGCCCCGCCATAGGGCGCCCCGGCCGCCGCGCGCCCGGCCACGAGATCCAGCGAATACGGCCCCGCGCCAGCGCCGCCGGCCAGCGACGCATGCGCAAAGCCGTAACCATCGACCGCCGAATTTGCCCCCGGCGGGTTGTCGCGCAGGGCGATCGCATCGCCAGCCAGCACGCGCCCCGCCGCCGCCGCCACCGCGACGCTTTCCTGCCCGGCAACCGGGCTCAGCCGGTCGCGCAGCAGCGCCAGCGCGTCCTCCACCGGCATCCAGCTGGTGCCCGACGGCAAGGCGAAACAGTCGTCGCGCAGCGGCGGCGGGGTCAGCCCGGGCAGAGCATCCCCGGCCCGCGCCTCCGCGGGCGCGGCCGGCTCGCCCGTTGCCGCCGCCGCCAGCCCGCATTCGGCCAGCAGGAAATCCGCAATCGCCGCCGTGTCATCCAGATCGAAGCGCGGCACATGCAGGTCGTCAAACTCCTGGTCCGAGGCCACCGCCCGGACAGAACCATCTTCGCGCGCCAGCAGCGGCTGGCCGGTGGCGGCGCGGTTGGCTTCGATCTTGGGGTAGTCTTCGCGCTTGTAGCCTTCGACGATCACCAGATCGCAGGGCGCCAGCCGGGCCAGCTGGACCGCAAGCGGCGGCTCGGGGGCGTCGCGCAGCTCGTGCATCAGCGCCCAACGCTTGTAAGAGGTCAGCAGCACTTCCTGCGCCCCGGCGGCGCGGTGGCGGAAACTGTCCTTGCCCGGCTGATCCACGTCGAAGGCGTGGTGGGCGTGTTTCACCGTGGAAACCACGAAGCCGCGCCCGGTGATCTCGGCCACCAGGCGCTCCACCAGCCCTGTCTTGCCCGAGTTCTTCCACCCCACGACACCAAATATCTGCATGCCCCGTCCCCCAATGCTTGTTTGCCGCTGCGTGTTCGGGCGCGCCGCCCCGGCTGCGATCGCCGCCGACGATTGGCAATTCCCCGCACCGATGCAAGCCCGAATTGCCCGCCTGCCGCCACAAGCGCGCCGCCAGCCCCCTGCCGGCCCGCTTCCAGCCCCCTGCCGCTAATCCGCAGCGCCGTCCGGGGGCGGCGGCATGTAGACCGGCGCCAGAACCTTTTTCGAGATCGCGCCGGCGATCATCGGGGCGATGATCTGCATGCATTCGCGGTAGTGGTCGCTGGCCCGGTGCGCCTCGAGCGCCGCCTGGTCGCGGAACACCTCGTAGATGGTGAAGCTGTCCTCGTCCAGCGGGTCGCGCAGCACGTCGTAGCGGATGTTGCCCGGTTCCCGGGCGGTGCCGTCGTAGTTGATGCGCAGCGCCCGCAGGAACGCCGCGCGATCGGCGGGTTTCACCGAAATCGTCACCAGTTGAATGATCATCGCCTGCCCTTCTTTTGTCGCCGTCCGCCCAGGCCCCCGTGGCCCGAGCCCAAGGATAGGGAAAGACCCCCGCCCGGTCGAGCGTCAGGCCCCCGCCGCCTCCGCGCGCCCCGAAACGCCCCGGGGCCGGGAAAATTGTAACGGTTCGTATCAGGCCCCGGCGACTGTCACCAAGCGATACAATTCCGCCCGCCCGCGGGGATTGCCGCGGCGGCGGGGGCGCGCCATGTGCGAACCATCCGAAACGGGCGGCGCCCGGTTCGAGGTCCACCCGCCCAACCGGCGCCGCGCAACAGATGGAGAAAAACGATGGCATACGGATACGGGTTCGCAATGGTGCTCTGGTGGGTGCCGATGATCGCGCTGATGGTCATCCTGATCACCGCGCTGGTCAGGCTCGCAACCCCGCTCGATCGCCACGCAGAACGGGTCACGGTGCCCGCCCCCCAAACCGAACCCCCCGAACAGGAAAGGAACGCAAGATGAGCTACACGTTTGATCGCATCCTTGATGCCGATTTCGAAACCGCCGAGGCCAGGACCAGGCAGGCGCTGCAGGCCCACGGCTTTGGCGTTCTGACCGAAATCGATGTCGCCGCCACGCTGAAGAAAAAGCTGGGCGCCGAAATCTGACCGCACCCCGGAAAACCACGAACCGCACATCCCGAGACATCCCGAAACGACAACCGACAAACCAAGGAACCCAACGATGAAACCCAAGCTTCAAACCAGCATTGCCGCCCTTGCCGCCGTCCTGGCGCTGGGCGGCGCCGTTGCCGCCAACGCCGGCGTGATCGTGCCCGAAGGCGATGCCGGCACCGCCTTGCGACTGAACGACCAGTCCCGGGCCACCGGCCGGATCAGCGGGCTCGGCAATGTGCACGGGCTGGCCGTCGCGCCGCGCCGCGGAGTGCTGATCGCAGGCTCGCTTGACGAAGTGTCGCGCGATGACATCGCCAAGCCCAAGGGCGTGTCCCAGCAGGACCACAACGCTCACCATGGCGGCGCGAAAAAGGGGGCGATGAAGGCCGGCTCCATGAACACCGGCGCGACGCCCGCAAACCCGTCGGGCGACATCAGCCTGGTCAGCCTGGTTGACCTGAACAGCGGCGAAATTCTGCGCCAGATCGAGGTGCCGGGCATGGTCCACCACGTCAGCGTCGACAGCGGCGAACGCTGGGCGGTGGTCACCCATCCTTCGCTGGACGCGGTATCGGTGATCGATCTGGAAACCGGCGCCGTGACCGCCACGGTCGTCACCGGAGCGAACCCGAACTACACGGTGTTCAACCCGACCGACGGGCTGTTCTACGTGTCGAACGCCGGCGACAACAACATCCTGCCGCTTGATCCGGTGACCGGCGCCACCGGCACCCCGATCGCCACCCCCGGCGGGGTCGAACACATGGTGATCGACGTGGCCAGCCAGCGGATCTGGGGCGCCGAAGCCGACACCGGCCAGGTCGATGAAGTCGATCTTGCCACCGGCAAGGTGGTGCGCCGGCTCGATGTCGGGGGCACGCTGCACGGGATCGCGCGCGACGCCGGGACCGGCACGATCTACGTCAGCGCCCGCGAACAGGGCAAGATAGCGGTGATCGAGCCGGCGACCGGCGCCATCGATCTTGCCGCCGCCGGCCCCGAGCCCTACCACCTCGAGGTCGACGGCGACCGGCTGATCGTGTCGAGCGCCGAAAACGACGTGCTTTGGGCGTTCCGCCTTTCGGACCTGTCCCGGGTCGCCGAAGTGGCGACGCGCGGGCGCGGTCACCAGATGGTCGTCCTGCACCCCTGAGCCAACCGCGCGCCACCACCGGCGGCGGGTCGCGATCCCCCCTGGACCCGGGCGCGGTCGCGGCCCGCCGCCTTGCTTTTCGGTGGCCGCCTTGCGCCGGGGGGCGACCTGACGCAGGGGCATGGGCCTTGGTGCGGACCGGCGGCCCGGCGCGCCCCATCGTGTCCCGCCGCGCCCCACCACGCCCCACCACGCCCCATCGTGGCCCGCCAAGCCCCGCCACGCCCCACCAAGCCCCACCAAGCCCCATCGTGGCCCGCCAAGCCCCACCAGGCCCCATCGTGTCCCGTCGCGCAGGCGCTGCGCGATTTTGGTTTGCAGCGGCGCGCAATGTGCTAACGTGTTCGAACAGGTCGGAAAACGCGCGCGTCTTGTTGTCGGTGCATTGCTGGACGGGACTGGGATCGGCAAAGCTGGAAACAGGCTGATCCGGGGGGCCGGAACATCTGCCGTTTGTAGCGGGATGCCTTGGGGGCCGGCACTTGAACCGGCGGTTTCCAAGCCCGCTGCGCCGGCGGAAACGGCGGCGATCACCCCCCTCGGAACAGAACTGGAAAAAAGTTTCAAAACCCCATTGACCTTCCAGTAGATGGAACCCTTATCTGTGCCTTGATCTTGCGGGCGACAAAGCGTGCAAGACGCCCGAACGCCCCTCGGCCAGCTGCGTGACGCGGGCCGTGGGCGGGGGCTGCGAAGCGACGAACCGGAGGGACTGCGAACCATGTCTGCGCTGACTCAATACGCCATCCTGTTTGGGCTGACGCTTGGCGGCATCGGCCTGGCGCTCTCCCTGATCGGGCTGGCGCGCGCCATCGGTCGCAGCCGCCCGGAGCCGGGCAAGGACGTGCCCGCCACCGCCGGGCAACTGTCGCGCGACCCGGTCTGGGTCCGCTACCACGCGCGCTACTACGGGTTCGCGCTGCTGTTTCTCGCCTTCGATATGGAAATGGCCTTCATGTATCCCTGGGCGGTGGTCTACCGCGAAGAAGGCATCGTCGCCCTGCTGGACATGGGCGTTTTCCTGGCAATCCTGTTCCTTGGCCTGCTCTACGGGTGGAGCCAGGGCGCTTTGAAAAGGCAATGACCGTGATCGGAGCACGCCTGCCTGCGAAAACCCCGTTGCTGGCGCCGCTGCGCCGGCTGGTGGCGCGCGCCAGTGCCGCCGACCTGCGGGTGCTGGTGGTGCCGGGGCCGGATGTGGCGCTGGCGGCGGGGCTGGACCTCGAGGCCGCGGGGCTGCGGCTTGCCGACGGGCCGCGCAGCGCCAATGTGCTGCTGGTGCTGGGGGCGATGGCGCCGAAACTGGCGGATGCGGCCAGCATCGCTTATGCCCAGATGCCGCGCCCGCGCGCCGTCGCCGCCCTTGGTGCCGCCGACATCGCCCCGCTGCCCCCGGCCGACGCCCGGGGCGCGCTGACGCAGGCGGGGCTGGAGCACGCGGTCACAGCGTTGCGCGCGGCCTTCGCAAGCGGCGCCTTTGCCGACGAGATCACCGAATACGACGCCCCCGCCCTGCAGAGCCGCATCGAATACACCTGCCCGATGCACCCCGAGATCGTCTCGGACGAACCCGGCAGTTGCCCGATATGCGGCATGTTCCTGGTGCCGCGCGAAACCTCGGCCAGCAGCGCCACCAACACCGCGCCAGAGGCGTCGGACCACACCACTCACGACACCCCCCAGACCGATACCGGCGCCACCGCCGCCCCCGGCCAATACACCTGCCCCATGCACCCCGAAGTGATCAGCGACGAGCCGGGGAACTGCCCGAAGTGCGGCATGACCCTCGTCCCGGCCGAAGGCGCTGGCAGCGAACACGCCAGCCATGAGCACCACGATCACGCTCACGCTCACGATGGCGGCCATGACCACGGCGCAGAGCCGACGAAATACACATGCCCCATGCACCCCGAAGTGATCAGCGACGAGCCGGGGAACTGCCCGAAGTGCGGCATGACCCTCGTCCCGGCCGAAGGCGCTGGCAGCGAACACGCCAGCCATGAGCACCACGATCACGCTCACGCTCA
>JAJRUE010000180.1 GCA_024277955.1 Alphaproteobacteria bacterium
ACGCGGCATCGCTAGATCAGGCTTGCGCCCATTGTCTAAGATTCCCCACTGCTGCCTCCCGTAGGAGTCTGGGCCGTGTCTCAGTCCCAGTGTTGCTGATCATCCTCTCAAACCAGCTATAGATCGTCGACTTGGTAGGCCATTACCCCACCAACTATCTAATCTAACGCGGGCCGATCCTTCACCGATAAATCTTTCCCCCGAAGGGCGTATACGGTATTACTCTCAGTTTCCCGAGGCTATTCCGTAGAAAAGGGTACGTTCCCACGCGTTACTAACCCGTCCGCCGCTCCTCACCGAAGTGAAGCGCTCGACTTGCATGTGTTAGGCGTGCCGCCAGCGTTCGTTCTGAGCCAGGATCAAACTCTCAAGTTGAAACGCGATTGCTCGCGTATCCTTGACGTTCGAACCTCTGCACATCGCCCCGGTGTTCAACCGGGGCAGTTTTCTGTTTGTTGTGCTTCGGGTTTCATCAGAAACCGAAAGCCGTCCAAACAGTGAAGCTGACCTTCCATCATCGGATCCGAAGATCCTAGGAAGTCGATATGAAGAGGTTGATCCATCGAAATGAACCAAACCGCCCACATATCTCTTCAGTAACCAGCAATTTCAAAGAGCGTGAGACAAAACAAACTGAGATGCGCCCTAACTTTTGGCGCGCCCCGCCTGCCTTACCTCTGGTTTTTAGTCTGCGTCTCGTTGCCTTGCCTTGCTGGCGTGGCCCGTTTGGCGCCCCGTTGGTGCATCTCTGCGCCGCCGGTGAGGGGGTATTTACGGAGTGGTGCCCGAGTCCGCAAGAGGTTTTTTCAAGAAAGATGACATTTTTTCATCCCGCCCGAAAAACCCCTGTTATTAGGGGGTCGCGGGCAAGAAACAGGCAGAATATGGGCCGGTGCAAGCAACAAGATTAGCCGATCAGGGCGGCAACTGGCGGCGTGCGACCCGGAATCGGGCGATACACCCCCCGATTCCGGCCGCGCGGCGCCGCGAATCCCGTAACCGGCAGCCGAAAAATGCGATTCTGTCGGCAATTTTCCCATCGCGCCGGGATTTCCGTCCGACTCGCCCGCGATCGAAGGCGATTCCCGGCTCAGCCGTAGTGATAGCCCAGCCGCCTTTCCTGGCGCAGGTCCAGTTCCTCCAGGATAAAGGCCCGGTCGGCTGGCGAAATCTCCTGCGGCGCGGCGGGGCGGTCGGCGACCTTGGGGGCAAAGCGCGACCCCAGCCGGCGATGCACGCCGCGAAACCCGTCGCCCTCTTCCAGCCCGAAGGCCTCGCGCAGATGGCCCAGCACCGATTCGGGCGAACGGGCCAGCGCTTCGTGGCGCAGGGCGACGAAATTCGCGTGGCGCGCCTCGAACCCGAGAAACGCCGCCGTCTTGGCGTTGCGCATCCGAAAGATGTTGGCAAATGGCGCCCCGGTGATCGGATGGCGGTCCAGCTGCAATGGCGCGCCGATCAGGTCGCATCCCCGTGGCAGACCGAAATAGTCGGGCCGGTCCACCACGCTGGTCCAGGGCGCGCGCAGGAATTGCGAAAATCCCAGCCGCTGCATCTGCGCATCCGCGTGCCAGGGCTTTGCGAACATGCTTTTCGCCCAGTCGAAGGCATCGCGCACCACCACCACCACCAGCACGTCTTCGGGGATGGCCAGCATATGCGCAAAGCCGTGTTTCCAGCCCAGGTCGTCGCGCACCGCCAGTCCGAGGTTGCGCTTGATCAGGGCGCGGGCGAAATTCGTGCCCGAACAGCGTTCGCCAAACACCGCGAACCCGGTCGGGCGGGGCCCCTCGGCGCGCAGGGCCACCGGCGCCGTGCTCACAATATCCCCGAAAAACGTTTCGGGATCGGATGCAGCCGTTCACCGATCTTCTTGCGGAAATGCCAAAGCCCGTGCTTGTTGCGCTGTTCCCAGGTGTCGTGCATCTCGCGCGCCTCTTGCGAGAAATCAAAGGCCTCGGCCCGGGGAAGAAAGGCCAGACGCTCGATTTCCGGGCCGAACCCCCGGGCTTCGGCGAACCAGCCGTTCGAAATGCGGCTTTCGCGCGGATCGGCGACCTCAAGCGCCGCCACCGCGCCCGCCCGCTTGCGCGCGGTCTCGCGATAGAGATCCAGGTCGCAATACTTCATGTGGAAAAGATACAGGTTACGGAAGGTCTTCAGCACCGGTTCTTTCGCATAGTGGCCGCCGCGGGCCAGTTCGACAGGTTTGCCGATGATGCAGGGCTTGGAATAAAAGCTGGAATAGCGGCAGTGGCGCCGGGTCGCCAGAATGCCCTTTTCGACGGGCTCGCCTTCCTCGTCGGGCAGGTGCACCACCTCGACCCCGATCGGCGTGATCACCACGTTGCCGCGACGGGCCAGGAATTCCGGCAGGCTCATCTTCAGCTTGGGGTCCAGCACCACGAATTCGTCCACGTCGCTGCAAATCACGAATTCGAAATAGCCCAGCAGCCCGTTGGTCAGATTGTTCAGCAACTGCCAGCGCTTGGCGTCAAAGTCATCGTCAAAACCGCCGGGGATATGGATGATGTTGCAGTCGGCGGCGATCCGGTCCACCCCTTCGTCGCGCCCGTGGCTGACGACGTAAAGCGCATCCGCACCGAACATCGCGCCATAGTAGGCGACCCATTTCTGCAAAAAGAAATGGTCGTCCTTTACCATCGTCAAGACTGCGGCTGGTCTTTTCAATTCACTGCTCCGCCCTCGGTTTCAGGTAGCGCAGAATTGAATGAAAAACAACAGAACTCAGGGCTCCGGGCGATGCGCCATCGGCAGCGCGGGGTCGGCGATCCATTCCTGGAGGCCGGGCAGATACATCGTCAGGTTTTCGAACCCGAGCCGCAGCATCGACAGCATCACCGGCGACGCCTTGATGCCGCTGCCGCAGTAGATCGCCACCTGCCGGTCGCGCGCCCAGGGGAAGCGCTCGGCCAGTTCTTCCAGGGGCAGAAAGCGGTCGTCGAGGTGGCTCACCAGATCGGTGCCGGGCACGTTCACCGCCCCGGCGATGTGGCCGGTCAGCCCCTGTTCGGTCTCGCGCCCCTCGAACTGCCCGGCGCCGAGCGCGTCGATCAGCACCGCGCCGGCCGCGCGCGCCGCCTGCATCCCGGCCTTGTCGATGAACATGCCGTCGCGGGGGCGGGCAACCAGCCGGCCCGGCACGATTTCGGGCACGGCATCGCTGGCAGGTCCGCCGGCGTCATCCCAGGACACCCAGCCGCCGTCCAGCACCGCCGCATTGTCAAAGCCGATCCAGCGCAGCATCAGCCACAGGCGGCTGGCCCATTGCCCGGCGGCGTCGTCATACAGCACCACACGCGCGCCCTCGTGCACCCCGAGCCCCGCCATGGCGTCGGCAAAGGCCTGGGGCGTGGGCAGGGTGTTGCGCCAAGGGCCGGGGCCGGTGAACCAGGGCTGGGAGAAATCCGCATGCCGGCTGCCCGGGATATGTTCCTCGGCCCAGTGGGCGCGGCCGCTGACGGTGACGTAACGGCCCTGCTCTTCGGACCATTCGGAAAAATTGGTGCCGTCGATCACCACCAGGTCGGGATCGTCCAGGTGGTCCATCAGCCAATCGGTGCTGACCAGCATATCCATCGCGATTGCCTTTCGCTTGCGCCGCCTTCGCGCCAAAGGCTGACGGATCGCCGGGGTCATGGCAATGCGTCGAAATGCGCGCGCGGGCGCGGTGCCCTGTCAGGCCACCGCCCGGGCCCGCGCCCGGCGCCGGTAGCGCAGCGCCAGCAGCACCACGATGATCAGCAGGTAAAGCAGCGGTTGCGCCTG
>JAJRUE010000181.1 GCA_024277955.1 Alphaproteobacteria bacterium
ATGTCGAGCCCGCTTTCGACGATGGTGGTGGCCAGCAGCACGTCGTATTTGCCGTCGTAAAAGGCGTTCATCCGGTCGTCCAGCTGGCTCGCCGCCATCTGGCCGTGGGCGGTGACGAAGGTGACCTCGGGGACCTGTTCACGCAGGAATTCCTCGATCTCGGGCAGGTCGGAAACCCGCGGCACCACGAAAAAGCTCTGGCCGCCGCGGTAATGTTCGCGCAGCAGCGCTTCGCGGATGGTGACGGGATCGAATTCGCTGACATAGGTGCGGATCGCCAGCCGGTCCACCGGCGGGGTGCCGATGATCGACAGGTCCCGCACGCCGGTCAGCGACAGCTGCAGGGTGCGCGGGATCGGGGTGGCGGTGAGCGTCAGCACATGCACGTCGCTGCGCAGCTGTTTCAGCCGTTCCTTGTGGGCGACGCCGAATTTCTGTTCCTCGTCCACCACCAGCAGGCCGAGATTGGAAAACCGCACCGATTTGGCCAGCAGCGCATGGGTGCCGATGACGATATCCACCGTGCCGCGGGCCAGGCCTTCGCGCGTCAGGGCCGCGTCGCGCGCCGACACGAAGCGCGACAGTTGCCGCACGTTCACCGGAAAACCCCTGAAACGTTCGGAAAAGCTCTTGTAGTGCTGGCGCGCCAGCAGCGTCGTGGGGGCGATCACCGCGACCTGGCCGCCCGACATGGTGGCGGTGAAGGCGGCGCGCATCGCCACTTCGGTCTTGCCGAAACCCACGTCGCCGCAGATCAGCCGGTCCATCGGCCGGCCCGCCGCCATGTCGCCCAGCACATCGGCAATCGCGCGCAGCTGGTCGTCGGTTTCCTCGTAGGGAAAGCGCGCGGCGAAGGCGTCCCACATGCCGGCGGGCGGCTCCATCACCGGGGCGCGGCGCAGCACCCGTTCGGCCGCCACCCGGATCAGCCGGTCGGCGATCTCGCGGATGCGTTCCTTGAGCCTGGCCTTCTTCGCCTGCCAGGCGCCGCCGCCCAGCCGGTCGAGCAGGCCTTCTTCGTGGCCGTAGCGCGACAGCAGTTCGATGTTTTCCACCGGCAGATACAGCCGGTCGCCGCCGGCATATTCCAGCAGGATGCATTCATGCGCCGCCCCCAGCGCGCTCACCACTTCGAGCCCGCGATAGCGGCCGATCCCGTGGTCCACATGCACCACCAGATCGCCGGGCGACAGGCTTTGCGCCTCGGTCAGGAAGTTTTCCGCCCGCCGGCGTTTCCGCGCGGTGCGGATCAGCCGGTCGCCCAGCACGTCCTGTTCGGCGATCACCGTCAGGCCGGGCGCTTCAAAGCCGTGTTCCAGCGCCCAGACCGCCAGATAAACGCCGCCGCTTTCCGGGCTGGCCGGGGCTTCGGGGATGTCGCGGGCGTCGGCGATCGGCCTGACCCCGGTCAGGCCCTGGTCTTCCAGCAGCCCCTGCAGCCGTTCGCGCGCGCCTTCGGAATAGCTGGCCATCACCACCTGGCTGGCCTTGCGCCGGGTCTCGACATGGTCCCTGAGCGCCTGGAACAGCGACACGTTTTCAAGCTGGCGTTCCGGGGCAAAGTTTCGCCCTATCCGCCCGCCCGCGTCCAGCACGCCGGGGCCCGAGGCCTGGGGCAGCACCGAAAACTGCACCTGCCGGCGGTCGGCAAGCGCCGCTTCAAAGGCGGCGTCGTCCAGATACAGCAGGTCTGGCGGGCAGGGCTTGTAGACCGTGCCAAGCGAGGTTTTCGCCTGCATCGCCAGGCGGCGGGTTTCATACTGGTCGGCGATGCTGTCCCAGCGCGCCAGCCGCGCCGGGGTCAACTGGTCGTCCAGGCAGACCGGCGCGCCGGGCAGGTAGTCGAACAGGGTTTCCAGGGTTTCGTGGAAGAACGGCAGCCAGTGTTCGACCCCCTGGTGCTTGCGCCCGGCGCTGACCGCCTCGTAGAGCGGATCATCGGTGCCGGCGGCGCCGAACTCGATCCGGTAGTTCTGCCGGAAGCGGCGGATGGAGGCTTCGTCCAGGATCACCTCGGACACCGGGGCCAGTTCGACCAGCGACAGCTTTTCGACCGTGCGCTGGGTGGCCGGATCGAAGCGGCGCGCGCCGTCCAGCTCGTCGCCAAACAGGTCCAGCCGCACCGGCCCGCTCTGGCCCGGGGGGTAGATGTCGATGATGCCGCCGCGCACGGCATAGTCGCCCGCCTCGCTGACCGTCGGGGTCTGCACGAACCCCATGCGGGTCAGAAAGGCGCGCAGGCCGGCTTGGTCGATGCGTTCGCCGACGCGCGCCGTAAAGGCGGCTTCGCGCAACAGCGCGCGCGCCGGCAGGCGCTGGGTGGCGGCGTTCAGCGTGGTCAGCAGCACGAACCGGCGCAGCTTGCCATGCGCGAGGCCCGCAAGCGTCGCCATGCGGGTCGCGGTGACCTCGGGGTTGGGGGAAATCCGGTCGTAGGGCAGGCAGTCCCAGGCCGGAAAGGCCAGCACCGGCAGGTCGGGGGCGAAAAACGCCAGCGCCGCCTGCATCGCCGCCATCCGCTTGTCGTCGCGTGCCACATGGATCACCGCCGTGCCGGCGCGCTCCAGTTCGCGCAGCACCAGGCGTGCGTCAAAGCCTTCCGGCGCGCCGCCCAGGATGATCCGTTCGCCTTTGGAAGTGCTGCCTGTCATGCCGTCCCTCAGCCGGAGCCGACGCGCAAGGGTCGCCGCCCCCGGCCGCTCGCCAGAATTTGCGCGGTTTAGCCAAAGCCCCCAAGCGGGCCAACGGCCAGGTTCTGATACATGCCCCACATGGCGGTGACAAACACCGAAATCATGCCGATCACCTGGGTATACAGCCGGTGGCGCGCCAGGCGCCTGCGCAGCAGCTCTCCGGTGGCCTGTTCATCGGCGATGAGGCGCGCGGTGGACAGCGACAGGAGCCCCACAAACGACATCGGGAAAACCAGAAGGAACAGCGCCTGGGCGAATTCCACCCCATACCAGAAGCCCAGCACCGCCAGCGCGCTGATCAG
>JAJRUE010000182.1 GCA_024277955.1 Alphaproteobacteria bacterium
CCGCCCCGGCCCGCGCCGCGGCGATGGCGCTGTCGGCGATCTGGGCCGGGCTGCGCGGCACATGCGGGCTGCGGTCCTGGGTGCTGCCCGAGCCGGTGACGGCGCAGGTGATGAAGACCTCTCGGTTGATGGCAAGCGGCATCCTGGACCTCCCTGATGATGGCTGCACGGGGCCAAGATTACGCCGCTTGATTTCCGCCATCATGCAGGATTGGATGGAAACCATGCGAAATTGGCAGAAATCCACCCGCGGGGCGCGAAAAATCGGCGTGTTGCTGTTCGACCGCTTCTCGAACCACTGCCTTGCCAACGCGATCGAGCCGTTGCGCGCGGCCAACGGCTTTCTCGGGCGCGGGGCTTATGACTGGCAGTTCATGACGGTGGACGGGGCCGGCGTGACCTCGTCAAGCGGGCTGCCGGTGGTGGCGCAGCGCGCGCTTGGGCGAAGCGCCGGCGACGTGTTGCTGGTGATCTCGAGCTACGGGTTCCGGGATATCGCGACCGCGCCCAACCTGCGGGCCCTGCGGGCGGCGGCGGGGCGGTTCGCGGTGGTGGCCGGGCTGGATACCGGCAGCTGGCTGATGGCGGCGGCGGGGTTGCTGGACGGGCAGGCGGCGACGATCCACTGGGACGAACTGGACCGGTTTCGCGAAACATTCCCCGAGGTGCGCGCCCGGCGCGTGCGCATCGTCAAGCGGGGCGCCCGCTGGTCTTGCGGCGGTGCGATGACCGCGTTCGAACTGGCCGGGCGGATGATCGGCGACGACCACGGCGAGGCCCTGCGCCTTGAGGTCGGGGCGCTGTTCATGGCCGGTGACGCCGGGTTCGCCGGCGCTGCGCCCGCTGGCGGCGAAGGCGTACCGCGCGCCGCGTCGCGCAGCGTTGCTGCGGCGCTGGCGCTGATGCGCGACCGCCTGGAAGACCCGCTGACGGTTCCGCAGGTGGCGCAGGCGGTGGGGCTGCGCCAGCGCCCGCTGGAAGAGCGGTTTCGCCGCGAACTGGGGGCCGGGCCGCAACAGGTCTACCGGCGGATCAGGCTGGAGGCGGCGCGCCGGTTCGTCGAACAGACCGACCTGCGCATCGCCGAAATCGCCCTGCGCTGCGGCTACCGCGACGCCAGCGCCATGACCCGGGCCTTTCGCGCCGAATTCGGCGCACCGCCACGGATGCTGCGGGCGCAAGCGGCGCAGGGCATTTCGGGCAGTTTTTCTGATTGACGGATCAATAAAAAACCCGATGATATTCAGGCAGAGTTCATCGGGAGAGTCGGGTGCCCAAGGTCGGACAGGAGCCCATTCGCCGCGCCGCGCTGGTGTCGGCCACCATTCAGGAAATCGGCCGCGCCGGGTCGCTGGACGTGACGGTCGGACAGATCGCCAAGAGCGCCGGCATGTCCACGGCGCTGGCGCATTACTATTTCGACAGCAAGAACGCGCTGTTCCTGGCCGCCATGCGCCATATCCTGGGGGAATTCGGCGCTTCGGTGCGCCGCCGGTTGCGCCGGGCCAACGGGCCGATGGCGCGGCTCAAGGCGATCGTGGATGCGTCGCTTGACCGTGAACAGTTCGCCGAACATGTGGTGTCGGCCTGGCTGGTGTTCTACGTCGAAGCGCAGCGCACCCCGGCGGCGGCGCGGCTGTTGCGGATATACACGCGCAGGCTTCACAGCAACCTGGTGCACGAGATGGCCCGGATCGTGCCGCCGGAACGCGCCCATCAGGCGGCGCGCGGGACGGCGGCGATGATCGACGGGATCTACATCCGCCAGGCGCTGGATGACGACGGGCTGGGCTATCGCGACGCGCGCCAGTTGGTGCTGGATTACATCGACATGGCGCTGGGCGCGGGCAGCGCCGGCGCGGCCAGAACGGGGGCGGTGTGATGCGGGCGCAACCGGTGGCGAGCCACTATATCGATGGCGCCTATGCCGAGGATGCGGCGGGCGACCCCTTCGACAGCATCTACCCCGCCACCGGCGAGGTCATCGCCCGGCTGCATTCGGCCACGCCCGCGATCATCGAGCGCGCCGTTGAAAGTGCTGCGCGCGCGCAGACCCAATGGGCGGCGCTGCGCCCGGTCGAGCGCGGCCGGGTGTTGCGCCGCGCGGCCGACCTGATCATGGCGCGCAACCGCGAGCTGAGCGAACTGGAAACGCTGGACACAGGCAAGCCCTTGCAGGAAACCCTGGTGGCGGATGCGACCTCGGGCGCCGAAGCGCTGGAGTTTTTCGGCGGCATCGCGCCAACGATCAACGGCGAAATCATCCCGCTTGGCGGCGATTTCGCCTATACCAAACGGGTGCCGCTGGGGGTTTGCGTCGGGATCGGCGCCTGGAACTATCCCACCCAGATCGCCTGCTGGAAGGCCGCGCCGGCGCTGGCCTGCGGCAATGCGATGGTGTTCAAACCCTCGGAAACCACGCCGCTATGCGCCCTGAAGATCGCCGAGATCCTGACCGAAGCGGGGGCGCCCGCGGGCCTGTTCAACGTGGTGCAGGGGCTGGGGCCGGTGGGGGCGGCGCTGGCCACGCATCCGCGCGTCGCCAAGGTATCGCTGACCGGCTCGGTCCCCACCGGGCGCAAGGTTTATGCCGCCGCCGCCGAGGGCATGAAACATGTGACCATGGAACTGGGCGGCAAGTCGCCGCTGATCGTCTTTGACGACGCCGACGTGGAGGACGCCGTGGGCGGGGCCATGCTGGGCAATTTCTATTCCACCGGGCAGGTCTGTTCGAACGGCACGCGTGTGTTCGTGCAGGCCGGCATCCGCGACCGGTTCCTGGCCCGGCTGGCCGAACGCACCGCCGCGATCCGCATTGGCGATCCGATGGACGAAGATGTGCAGCTGGGTCCGGTGGTGTCCGCCGCCCAGCACGCCAAGGTGATGAACTACATCCAGATCGGCAAGGCCGAAGGCGCCGAATGCCTGGTTGGCGGCGGCCTGCCCCGGGTGCAGGGCTTCGAAGGCGGTTTCTGGGTGGAACCCACGGTTTTCACGCGCGTCCAAGACCAGATGACCATCGCGCGCGAAGAAATCTTTGGCCCGGTCATGGCGGTTCTGGACTTTGAGGACGAAGACGAGGTGATCGCGCGCGCCAACGGCACCGACTTTGGCCTGTCGGCCGGGGTGTTCACCGGCGATCTTGCCCGCGCGCACCGGGTCGCGGACCGGTTGCAGGCCGGGACGCTCTGGATCAACGCCTACAACCTGGCGCCGGTGGAGGTGCCGTTTGGCGGCTCGAAAATGTCTGGCGTCGGGCGCGAAAATTCCCGCGCCGCGATCGAGCATTACACCGAAATCAAGTCGGTCTACGTCGGCACCGGCCCGGTGGAGAGCGCCTATTGAGCCCGCGCCCGACCATAGCGCCGCGCGCCGCGCCTTGCGCGCATGGCCGACGGCCGGTCGGGCCTGCGGAGGGCAGGCCATGATCACGCTTTACGGGCGCGCCACGTCTTCCAACGTGCAGGCGGTGATGTGGGGCGTCGCCGAGCTGGGGCTGGACCACGAGCGGCTGGACTACGGCCATACCCACGGCGGGCTGGACGATGCCGAGTTTCGCGCGATCAATCCGCACGGGCGGGTTCCGGCGCTGCGCGATGGCGACCTGGCCATGTTCGAAAGCTGCGCGATCCTGCGCTACCTGGCGGCGCGCTACGGCGACGGCGGGCCGTTCTGGCCGGCAGATCCCGTGGCCCGCGCGCAGGTCGACAAATGGGCCGAATGGGGCAAGGTCAACCTGGCTTCTGCCTTTACCGTGCCGATCTTCTGGGCCCGGGTGCGCACCGCGGCGGCAGATCGCGACGAGCCGGCGCTGGCGCGCGCAATCGCGCGGTTCGAAGATCAGATCGATGCGCTGGAAGCGGCGCTGGCGCAACAGGACCATGTCGCCGGGGATGCGTTTTCGCTGGCCGATATCGTGATCGGGCACGTGTTGTTCCGGTGGTTCGACATCGATATCACGCGCCGCCCCAGGCCGGTGGTCGAGGCCTATCATCAACGCCTGGCCGCGCGCCCGGCCTACCGTGAACACGTGATGGTGTCCTACCAGCCGCTTCGGGCCGAGGGCGCGTGATGGAAGCGGATTTCGTCATCGTCGGGTCAGGTTCGGCCGGCAGCGCGCTGGCCTGGCGGCTGGGCGAAGACGGCACCAACAGCGTGCTGGTGCTGGAATACGGCGGCACCGATGTGGGGCCTTTCATCCAGATGCCGGCGGCGCTGAGCTATCCGATGAACATGGGGATCTACGACTGGGGCTTTCGCAGCGAACCAGAGCCGCATCTGAACAACCGGCGCATGGCGGTGCCGCGCGGCAAGGTTGTCGGCGGCTCGAGCAGCATCAACGGCATGGTCTATGTGCGCGGACATGCGCGCGATTTTGACACCTGGGCCGAGATGGGCGCGCAAGGCTGGGGCTTTGCCGACGTGCTGCCCTATTTCAAGCGGATGGAGCACTGGCACGGCGGCGATGATGGCGGCGCGGCGGACATCCCCGCCAACGACCACCCCGACGCCGCCTGGCGCGGCCAAGACGGGCCCTTGCACATCACCCGCGGGCCGCGAAAGAACCCGCTCTATCGCGCCTTTGTCGAGGCCGGCGTGCAGGCCGGTTTCGAACGCACCGCCGATTACAACGGCGAAAAGCAGGAAGGTTTCGGCCCGATGGAGGCGACCATCTGGAAGGGCCGGCGCTGGTCGGCGGCCAATGCCTACCTGCGCCCGGCGCTGAAACGTCCCAACGTCGATCTGCACCGTTGCCTGGTGCGCAAGGTGGTGATCGAGGACGGGCGCGCAACCGGGGTCGAAGTGGAACGCGGCGGGCGCATCTACACGGTGCGGGCCCGGCGCGAAGTGATCCTGGCGGCCAGTTCGATCAACTCGCCCAAGCTCTTGATGCTCTCGGGCATCGGCCCCGGCGCGCAGCTGGCGGAACATGGCATCGACGTGATCGCCGACCGCCCCGGCGTGGGCGCCAACCTGCAGGACCACCTTGAGGTCTACATCCAGCAGGCCAGCCTGCAGCCGATCACGCTTTACAAGCACTGGAACCTTTGGGGCAAGGGGGTTTCCGGGCTGCAGTGGCTGCTGTCGAAATCCGGGCTGGGGGCGTCGAACCACTTTGAAAGCGCGGGCTTCATCCGGTCGCGCGCGGGTATGGACTATCCGGATATCCAGTTCCATTTCCTGCCGATCGCGGTGCGCTACGACGGCAAGGCGGCGGCCGAAGGCCACGGCTATCAGGCCCATGTCGGCCCGATGCGGGCCAAGTCGCGCGGCACGGTCGCCCTGCGGTCGGCCGATCCGCGCGCGGCGCCGGTGATCCGCTTCAACTACATGAGCGAAGAACAGGACTGGATCGATTTTCGCCACTGCGTGCGCATCACCCGCGAAATTTTCGCGCAACCCGCCTTTGACCCCTACCGCGGCAAGGAAATCCAGCCCGGCGAGGATGTGCAAAGCGACGACGAGATCGACGATTTCCTGCGCGAACACGCCGAAAGCGCGTATCACCCCTGCGGCACCTGCCGCATGGGTGCGGCGGACGATCCGCACGCGGTGGTGGATCCGCAGGGCCGGGTGATCGGCGTGGATGGGCTGCGGGTGGCCGATTCGTCGATTTTTCCGCGCATCACCAATGGCAACCTGAACGCGCCCTCGATCATGGTCGGGGAAAAGATGGCGGATCATATTCTTGGGAAGACCGCGCTTGCACCGGAAAACATGCAGGCCTGGATCAATCCCGCATGGGAGGTTTCCGATCGTTGATACACGAAGGTTATCGGGTATCCTGATCGGGAAGAATCGGCGCTGGAAACCCCGCGCCACATAAAAAAGGGAGAACGGACACATGTCTAAGGAACTGGAATATCTCAGCCATAAGGTCGCGCGCGGCCTGATGGACCGGCGCGCCTTCATGGGGCGCGCGGCGGCGCTCGGGGCGACGGCGACCATGGCGACGGGGTTGCTGGGCAAGGCGGCATTGGCGGCCGGCGCGATGAAGGGCGGCACGCTGAAATCGGGGATGCAGGGCGGCGCAAGCACCGACAGCCTGGACCCGGCGACCTGGGCTTCGGACGTGCCGATCAGCTTTGGCCGCACCTGGGGCGACACGATGGTCGAGGTCGGCCCCACTGGCGAAATCGAATTCCGCATTGCCGAAAGCGTCGAGGCATCGTCCGACGCCAAGACCTGGGTCTTCAAGATCCGCGACGGGGTCGAGTTTCACAACGGCAAGACGGTCACCGCCGAAGACGTGGTGAAAACCCTGCAGCGCCATTCGGACGAAAACTCGAAATCCGGCGCGCTGGGCATCGTCAAGGGCATCGCCGACATGAAGGCCGACGGCAAGAACGTGGTTCTGACGCTGGACAGCGCCAACGCCGACCTTCCCTACCTGATGGCTGACTATCACCTGATGATCCAGCCCAATGGAGGCATGGATGCACCGGACGCCGGGATCGGCACCGGGGCTTACCGGATCGTCGAGAACCAGCCGGGCGTGCGCCACGCCGGCGAGCGGTTCGAAAACTACTGGGACGCGGACAACCGCGGGCATGCGGATTCGGTCGAGATCACCGTGATCAACGACGCCACCGCCCGGCTTGCGGCGCTGCAGTCCGGCCAGGTGCACATGATCAACCGGGTGGAGCCCAAGGTCGTGAGCCTGGTCAAGCGCATCCCCGGCGTGAGCGTCGAAAACGTGTCGGGCCGTGGCCACTACGTGTTCATCATGCATGTGAACACCGCGCCCTTTGACAACAACCACCTGCGGCTGGCGCTGAAACTGGCGATGAACCGGCAGGAAATGGTGGACAAGATCCTGCAGGGCTATGGCTCGGTCGGCAACGATTTCCCGATCAACGCGTCTTACCCGCTGTTCCCCGATGACATCCCGCAACGCGAATACGACCCGGAACAGGCGGCTTTCCACTACAAGAAATCCGGCCACAGCGGGTCGGTTCTGCTGCGCACCTCGGACGTGGCCTTTCCCGGCGCGGTCGACGCGGCGCAGCTGTATCAGCAGCAGGCCAAGGCCGCCGGCATCGACATCGAGGTCAAGCGCGAACCCGGCGACGGCTACTGGTCCGAAGTCTGGAATGTGCAGCCGTTTTCCACCTCTTACTGGAGCGGACGCCCGGTGCAGGACCAGATGTATTCGACCGCCTATCTTTCGACCGCGGACTGGAACGACACCAAGTTCTTCCGGCCCGATTTCGACAAGATCATCATCGCGGCGCGCGCCGAGCTGGACCAGGCCAAGCGCAAGGCGCTCTATCGCGAAGCCGCGCTCATGGTGCGCGACGAAGGCGGGCTGATCCTGCCGATGTTCAACGACTTCATCGATGCGGTCAGCGACAAGGTCGGCGGTTGGGTCAAGGACCCCAACGGCGGCATGATGAACGACAAGGCTCTGATCAAGGCTTGGGTCAAGGCCTGATCCGGCATGGGCCAGATCGTCAAACTTGTGGCTCAGCGCATTGCGCTGGGCCTGCTCTTGCTGCTGGCGGTGTCGGTGCTGATCTTCGCCGGCACGCAGATCCTGCCGGGCGATGTCGCGCAAAGCATCCTGGGCCAGTCGGCCACCCCGACCGCGCTTGCCAACCTGCGTGAAGAACTGGGGCTGAACGACCCGGCATACATCCGGTATTTTCGCTGGTTGTGGGGGTTCCTGCACGGCGACCTGGGCACCGCGCTGTCAAACGGTCAGGACATCGCCGACGCCATCGGGCGGCGGCTGGGCAATACGCTGTTCCTGGCGTTTTGGGCGGCGGTGGTGGCGGTGCCGCTGGCGATCCTGCTGGGGCTGGTCGCGGTGCGCTATCGCAACCGCTGGCCGGACAAGCTGATTTCCGGCATCACGCTGGCCTCGATTTCCCTGCCCGAGTTCTTCATCGGCTACGTGCTGATCTTCTGGTTCGGGGTCAAGCTGCGCTGGCTGCCGTCGGTGGCGACGGTCTATGACAGCATGACCCTTTGGGAAAAGCTGAACGCGATCGCGCTGCCGGTGGCGGTGCTGACGCTGGTGGTGCTGGCGCATATGATGCGCATGACCCGCGCCGCGATCCTGAACGTCATGCAGTCGGCCTATATCGAAACCGCCGAACTGAAGGGGCTGTCGGCCTTCAACGTGATTTTCCGCCACGCCTTTCCAAACGCCATTTCGCCGATCGTGAACGTGGTGATGATCAACCTTGCCTACCTGGTGGTGGGGGTGGTGGTGGTCGAGGTGATCTTTGTCTACCCGGGCATGGGCCAATATCTGGTCGATCACGTGGCCAAGCGCGACGTGCCGGTGGTGCAGGCGACGGGGCTGATATTCGCCGCCGTCTACGTGTTGCTGAACCTGATCGCCGATATCGTGGCGATCATTTCGAACCCGCGTCTGAGGCACCCGAAATGAGGATACCGGTTTCCGCACTTATCGGGCTTGTCCTGACCACGGCGTTTTTCCTGGCCGCGATTTTCGCGCCGCTGATCGCCCCCTATGACCTGGCCGAGATCGTCGGCGATGTGTGGGAACCGCGCAGCGCCGAGCACCTTCTGGGCACCGACAATATCGGGCGCGATCTGCTGACCCGGATGATCTACGGCGGGCGCACGACGATCTTCATCGCCACGCTGGCGACGGCGCTGTCGTTCACGCTGGGCTCGTTCCTGGGGTTCACCGCGGCGGTGATCGGCGGCTGGGTCGATCAGGTGATGAGCCGGCTGGTGGATCTGTTGATGTCGATCCCGTCGCTGATCTTCGCGCTGGTGGTGCTGTCGGTGATGCCGGTGACGCTGCCGGTGCTGATCCTGGTGATGGGACTGCTGGACAGCACCCGGGTCTACCGGCTGAGCCGCGCCGTGGCGGTGGACATCAACGTGATGGATTTCGTCGAGGCCGCCAAGCTGCGCGGCGAGGGCCGGATGTGGATCATCTTTCGCGAAATCCTGCCCAACGCGCTGTCGCCGCTGGTGGCGGAACTGGGCTTGCGCTTTATCTTTGCAGTGCTGTTTTTGTCGACGCTGTCGTTCCTGGGGCTGGGGGTGCAGCCGCCGGCCAGCGACTGGGGCGGCATGGTCAAGGAAAACAAGGACGGGATCGTTTTCGGCATCGGCGCGGCGCTGTGGCCGGCGGCGGCGATCTCGGTTCTGGCGATTTCGGTGAACCTGGTGGCCGACTGGGTGCTGAACCGCACATCCGATCTGAAAGGGGGGCGCGGTGGCTGACGATCGGGCAGACATCCTGCTGGACATGAAACATCTGCGGATCGAGGCGACGGTCTATCCGCCCGGCGAGAAACCGCATGACATCGTGATCGTCGAGGACGTTTCGCTGACGCTCGAAAAGGGCAAGGTGCTGGGGCTGATCGGCGAAAGCGGCGCCGGCAAGTCGACGATCGGCCTGGCCAGCATGGGCTACGGGCGCGGCGCGATCCGGCTGTCGGGCGAAGTCTGGCTGAACGGGCGCGACATCCTGAAAGGCGGCGTGCGCGAGCTGCGCGCGCTGCGCGGCAAGGAAGTGACCTACGTGTCGCAATCGGCGGCGGCCTCGTTCAACCCGGCGAAACGGCTGATGGAACAGATCGTCGAAGCCGGGCTTGAACATGGCGTCGGCGGCCGTCGTGAACTGGAAGACCGCGCGGTGCGCCTGTTCGGAGAACTGGGGCTGCCGGACCCGGACCATTTCGGGCGGCGCTTTCCGCACCAGGTATCGGGCGGGCAGTTGCAGCGCGCGATGACGGTGATGGCGCTGGTGCCCGAACCCGACCTGATCATCTTCGACGAACCGACCACGGCGCTGGACGTGACGACGCAGATCGACGTGCTGGCGGCGATCAAGAAGGCGATCCGCAACACCGGCGTGGCGGCGATGTATATCACCCACGACCTGGCGGTGGTGGCGCAGGTTTCGGACGACATCATGGTGCTGCGCCACGGCCAGAAGGTGGAACGCAACACCGCCGAAATGATCATCACCAACCCGGCCGAGGACTATACCAGGGCGCTGGTTTCGGTGCGCTCGATCGAGCACGAGGAAAAGAAGCCCACCGACAACCCGGTGCTGGTGGCGCGCAACATTTCGGCCGCCTACGGCAACAAGGTGCAGGTGCTGAAGGACGTGAGCGTCGAGGTGCATCCGGGCCAGACGCTGGCGGTGGTGGGCGAAAGCGGGTCGGGCAAGTCGACGCTGGCCCGGGTGATCACCGGGCTGCTGCCGCCGTTCCAGGGCTCGGTCCGTTTCGGCGACCGGGAACTGTCGAAAGCGCTTGAAAACCGCAGCAAGGAAGACCTGCGCGAACTGCAGATGATCTACCAGATGGCGGATGTGGCGATGAACCCGCGCCAGACCGTTGGCACCATCATCGGCCGACCGCTCGAATTCTACTTCGGCCTGCGAGGGGCGGAAAAACGCAGGCGGATCCAGGAACTTCTGGACGATATCGAGATGGGCGAAGGCTTTATCGACCGCTACCCGGCCGAACTTTCCGGCGGGCAGAAACAGCGGGTCTGCATTGCCCGGGCGCTGGCGGCCAAACCCAGCCTGATCATCTGTGACGAGGTGACCAGCGCGCTGGACCCGCTGGTGGCCGACGGCATCCTGAAACTGCTGCTCAGGCTGCAGAAACGCGAGGATGTGGCCTATCTGTTCATCACCCACGACCTGGCCACGGTCAAGGCGATCGCCGACAGCATCGCGGTGATGTATCGGGGCGCGCTGGTGCGCTACGGCCCGAAGTCCGAGGTGCTGGCGCCGCCGTTCGACGACTACACCGACCTGCTGCTCAGCTCGGTGCCGGAAATGGAAATCGGCTGGCTGGAAAAGGTGTTGGCGACGCGCCGGATGGAAAGCGCCGGCAACTGAGCGGGGCAGGGAGCTGTCTGCCCCCTCTTGGCCCGTGCCGGGCCAATTCACCCCCGAAGGTATTTTCGGCAAGAGGAAGGGAAAGAGTCGCTGCTCTTCTTCTGTCCAAAAATATCCCCGCCGGAGGCAACGCCCGGAACGGGCGATCCTTTCAAGTCTGGAATTCGGTGAGCACGGCGAAGTGGTCACTGGGCCAGATGCCCTGCACCGGGGCATCGCCGGTGATGCGGCATGCAAGGATGCGGCCAGCGCCGCTGGCGTTGGCCCGTCCGGCAAAAACATAGTCGATGCGCCCCTGCGGTTCCGGGTTTTCGGCGGCGTAGGGGTTTTCGCGGCTCCAGGTGAGGCCCAGCGTGCCGGGGTGGCACCAGGCCCAGCTGTCGAAAAGCGCGATCCCCGGCACCGGGGCGGCCGCCAGCCCGGTGATCATGCGGATCTCGTCCGACATCGGGTCGGCGTTGAAATCGCCGCACAGGATCGGGGGCAGGGCGCCGCGCGGGCTTTGCTTGATGAAGCCCAGGAGGTCCGCCACCTGTTTCTGACGGATCGCGCTGTGGTAGGGCAGGTAGTTCAGGTGGGTGCAAAACACCGGGATCATGCCGGTCGGCCCGTCGATTTCGGCGCGGATCGCCACACGCATTTCTTCGGCCCCTTTCTGGTCGTGCAGCGCGATGATGTCATGCGAGGCGATCGGCCAGCGCGACAGGATCGCGTTGCCCATGTGGATTCCGTTGGGCCGCGCGCCGGGGGCGTAGGCGTGGTGATAGCCAAGCCCCTGGGCCAGTTCGGCGGCAAGGTTCCGGGCGCCATCGTCCCAGACCTCTTGCAGGCAGATGATGTCGGGGTTTTCACGCTGCAGCGTCGCCGCGATCGCCGGGGCGCGGTCCTGCCAGGGGCCGAAACGCCACCAGAGATTCCAGCTCATTACCGAAAGGCTTGTCTGTTCGCCCATGTCGCACCTCTTTGAACTGCCGCGCCAGTCTGGGCCATTGCCCCGTCGCGGGCAAGCCGGTTCCGGTCGATTTTCGCTGTCTGCGGGCTGGCGAATCCTGCTAGTCAGGGGCGACACAGGCCGCAGGCGGAGCCGGGACATGGCATTGAAACGCAAGCTTTTGCTGATCATCACCGACGGCCGGCCCTGGAGCGCGGCGCGGCGGCTGAACGGCAACCTGGAAGGCTGGGTGCCGTCAGGTGCGGCGCGGGTCTGGAAGATGCGTTCGGTGCTGCCGTCGACCTCGGCCAGCTGTTACGCCTCGATCCACACCGGCGTCAGCCCGCAGGTGCACGCGGTGGTGTCGAACGAGGCGGTTTGCCGGCTGAAACAGGCGGATGTTTTCGCCCAGGTGGTGGCGGCCGGCGGCGCCACCGGGGCGGTCACCCATTCCTTCTGGTCCGAGCTCTTCAATCGCGCGCCCTGGGATTTCGTGCGCGATATCGAATATGACGACCCCGGCGGGCCGATCACCCATGGCAGCTTTCACACCATGACGGCGGCCAGCGGCGACAACCAGATGACGCCGTGCGATGCCGATCTCTTTGCCACGCTCAGCATGCTGTGCGAACGTTCCGGCATCGACTACGGGCTTTACCACAGCTGCACGCTGGACAGCATGGGGCACAGGTTCGGCCATGACAGCGCGCAGATGGACAACGCGGTGGCGAAGCTGGATGCGATGCTGGCGCATTTCCTGCCGCGCTGGCTGGAGGCGGGCTATGAGGTGGCGGTCACGTCGGACCACGGCCAGAGCGACCGGGGCCACCACGGCGGGCGCGGCGCGGATCAACAGGACGTGGCGTTCTACTGGTTCGGCGGCGGCGACGGGCCGGGCGAAGACGCGGTGCTGGACCAGCTGGCGCTGGCGCCGACGCTTTTGGCGCGGATGGGGGCGGCGATCCCGCAAGCCATGCGGGCCGGGCCGTTTCTGAGCGATGACTGACGCGCCCGACTATACCCGGCTGCTGGACGCCGAAATCCGCGAGTTCATTCGCCGCACCGAGGCGCTGTGCCCGACCGACAGTTTTGCCCAAGGCATCGCCGAATACCGGCGGCGCTACGATGCCATGTGCCAGGTGTTCCGGGTCGCGTATCCGGCTGGTGTCAGCGCCAATGACGCGTGCCTTGGCGGGGTTCCAGTGCGCCGCTATCGCACGACGGCGGCGCCTGGCGGCGATGGCGGCGATGGCGGCCCAGTGGTGATCTATGCCCACGGCGGTTCCCTGACGCTGGGCGGGCTGGACAGCCACGACGATGTCTGCGCCGAGATCTGCGCCGCCACCGGGTTCGAGGTGGTTTCGCCCGACTACCGTCTGCTGCCCGAACATGACCTGGGTGACGCGCTGGCGGACATGCAGACGGTGTTCGACCAGGTGACCGGCGGCGACGCCAGGGCCGTGGTTCTGGTGGGCGACAGCGCCGGGGCCTATCTGTGTGCCGCTTTGACCCATGCCAACCGCGGCAATGCGCGGCTGTTGGGGCAGGTGCTGATCTATCCGGGTCTTGGCGGCGGTGCCGCACCGCGCGGATCGCGCGCCCGGCACGCGCATGCGCCGCTGTTGACGCTGGAAGAGCTCAAGGGCGGGCAGGAATTGCTTGGCGACCGGCGCGAGGCCGGCGGGTATCCGGTGCCGCTGCGCGATACCGACTTTTCCGGCCTGCCGCCCACGGTCGCGATGGCCGCGCAATGCGACCCGATTGCCGATGACGCGCATGACTATGCCGGCTTGATCCGTGCGGCGGGCGGGCAGGCGCTGGCCTTTACTGACGAAGGGCTTGTCCACGGCCATCTGCGCGCCCGCCACATGTCGCGGTGCGCCGGCGAGAGCTTTGCAAGGGTGCTGCGGGCGATCCGCGTGGTCGGATCCGGCGCACCGCTTGAACGCGAAGCCATTGGGCGTTCAGCCGAAACCTTGCAGTCTGATCGGTAACTCTGCCGGGTGGTTGCGCGCAGCGCGTGACCCTAGATCAGATCCCGCGCGATGGTGTCGCGATAGTCCTGTCCAAAGACCTTTTTCGCGCCATCGAACGCTTCGACGCGCGCGCGCAAGAAGAAATGCGTCGCATCCGACCACATTTCGCTATGCGTTTCGGTCCTGAGCACCCAGTCGCCGCGCCTCAGGGTGTCGCTCCAATGGGTGCGACCGCGTGCGGACAGGGGGTCGTCCGGGTGGATCGACCACCATTCGCGGGCGATCTGGTCGGTGATCAGCCCGTGATCGGCGTCTTCCACCGCCCCGAAATCGTCGCGTATCTGCAAGGTGACAACGCCGGTTTCGCGGTCGGTGACGGTTTCGCGCTGATGGGTTTCCGGCCGCAACACCTTGTGCGGCCAGGGCGGGGCCGCTTGGGGCGGGGCAAAGGTGACCGGGCGGTTGCCGGTGGGCCCGGCCAGCGGCAGGGTCAGGGTTCCGCCGCTGACGCTCAGCCGGCTGCGCCCCGGCGCGGGCCAGGCCAGCGGCCAGTAGGCGTTCGACAGCGACAGCCGCAGCCGGTGGCCCGCGGGCAGTTCGTAGGCGACGTGGTCAAGCGTCACCGTCACCTCGATCGGGCGACCCACCGGCATCGGGGCAGGCTGCGCCGGGTTGTCGCGGTGGGTCAGGTTGAGCACCCCGTAGGTGATCCGGCAGACGCTGCCGTCGGGGCGCAGATCGTTCAACCGCACCGCCAGCTGCGCCACCGGAACATCGCTGGCCACGCGCAACGTCACCTGCACGGCGCCGGCGATGGCCAGCGGGGCGCGCAGGGGCGCGCCGTCGAAACAGGTGGACAGCGCGTCGTCTCGGCGCTGGTCGCCGGGCAGGTCGGGGCCTTGCCAGATCGCGCAGTATTCGCCGGCGTCCCGGCCGGTATCCGCCGGGCTGTTGATGATGCGCGCAACCGGCGCGGGCGCATCGGCCAGCCGGTCACCGGCAAGGTGCAGGCGGATGGTTTTGCGCGGGCTCGGGGTTTGCGCGATCCAGCGGCCGCGCCGCCGGGCGTAGACCGCCTGCGGGGGTTCGCTTTCCTGCAGGAAAAGCCGCAGCGCCGGGTCGGCTTCGACGCCGGTCTGCCGGCCCTTCAGCCAGCGATCCCACCAGCGAAGCGCCTCTTGCAGAAAACCGATCCGCGGCTCTGGCGTCGCGAAATGCGGATATTTGTGGATCCACGGCCCGACGATGCCCTTCACCGGCGCATCCAGGTTCTCCACCAGGGCGGGCACCGCGTTCTTGTAACCGTCGCCCCAGCCGCTGATCGCAAGCGTCGCGGCCCTGATGGCCGAAAAATCTTCACACACCGACCCGTGCCGCCAATAGGCGTCCCGGCGCTGATGCCCCAGCCAGCGCGCCGCCAGAAAGGGATTGGCCCGCAGCCGGTCCAGCCACATCTCGCGCCAGCGCCGCCCGACCACCGCGCGGTCCGGCGCGCGCGACGAATAGCACAGCATGGTCGCGCCCCAGCCCAGGTTTTCGTTCAGCAGACAGCCGCCCTTGTAGTGGATGTCATCGGCAAAGCGGTCGACGGTGGAACACAGGGTAATGATCGCCCTGAGCGGTTCGGGCGCCAGCGCCGCCACCTGCAAGGCGTTGAAACCGCCCCAGCTTATCCCCATCATCCCCACCGCGCCGCTGCACCAGCGCTGGCGCGCGATCCAGCCGATCACCTGCACCGCGTCGTCCAGTTCGCGCGGCGTGTATTCGTCCGCCATCAGGCCCTGGCTGTCGCCGTTGCCGCGAATATCGACGCGCAGGCAGGCGTAGCCGTGGCTGGCGAACCAGGGGTGGGTCAGCGCATCGCGCGCCACCGTTCCGTCGCGCTTGCGATAGGGCAGGTATTCCAGGATCGCCGGCACCGGGGCGCGGCCGGCTTTTTCCGGCAGCCAGACGCGCGCCGACAGGCGGGTGCCGTCGTTCAGCACGATCGGCTGGTCGGGGATTTCGGAGACCGCAAACGGACCCATCGTCATGGCATGTATCCCTGGTTTCGGCCTGCCGGCGGGATCGCGGCGGGGTGCCCCGCAATCATGCACGCCCGGCCCGGCGCGGCCAATCGCGAAAGCGGCAATTTTGGTCGGAACTGTCCCGGACCATGTCGGAACTGCCCTTTGAAGCCTGCCGGATTTGCCGTAGTTTCGCCAGGTGCACCACATGCGGAGACCGAGACCATGGACCAGCCCGACCGATCCACGCCGCAGCGCCGCGACATTTCCCAGCCCAAGGGCCGCCAGGTCGACGAAACCGCGCTGGCCGAAGTGGCGATGCTCCTGGCCGAAATGCCGCGCCGCCGCGACATGCTGATCGAGGCGCTGCACGCGATCCAGGACGGGCTTGGGGCGCTGCATGTCCGTCACCTGGCCGCCCTGGCCGAGCTGTTCCACCTGTCCCAGGCCGAGGTCTACGAGGTCGCCAGTTTCTACCACCATTTCGACATCGTCCGGGAAGGCCAGGATGCGCCGGCCTCGCTGACCGTTCGCATCTGCGACGGGCTGTCGTGCGAAATGGCGGGGTCGCGGACCCTGATCGACGCCTTGCAGTCCACCACCGATCCGGCGCGGGTGCGCATCCAGCCGGTCCCATGCATCGGGCGCTGCGACAAGGCCCCGGCGGCCCAGATCGGCAAGCGCGCGGTGGACAACGCCAACCAGGCGCGCATCATCGAGGCCACGCTGATGGCGCACGAAGCCGAAATCCCGGCCTACGAATCGCTCGACGCCTACCGGTCGGTGCAGGGCTACCAGGTGCTCGGGCGGGTTCTGTCGGGCGAGATGGGGGCCGAGGCCGCCATCTCGATCATGTCGGATGCCGGGTTGCGCGGTCTTGGCGGCGCGGGGTTTCCGGCCGGGCGGAAATGGTCGATCGTGCGCGGTTTCGACGGCCCCCGGCTGATGACCGTCAACGCCGACGAGGGCGAGCCGGGGACGTTCAAGGACCGTTTCTGGCTCGAAAACTCGCCGCACCGGATGCTGGAAGGGGCGCTGATCGCGGCCCATGTGGTCGGCTGCGAACGGATCTACATTTATGTGCGCGACGAATACCCGGCGGTGCTTGAAATCCTGCGCCACGAGATTGCCGCCTTGAAAGACGCCGGCCTGCTGTCCACGCCGATCGAACTGCGCCGCGGCGCGGGGGCCTATATCTGCGGCGAGGAAAGCGCGATGATCGAGTCGATCGAAGGCAAGCGCGGCCTGCCGCGCCACCGCCCGCCCTATATCGCCGAGGCCGGGCTGTTTGGCCGCCCGACGCTCAACCACAATGTCGAAACGCTTTCCTGGGCGCCCGACATCCTCAAGAACGGCGCCCGGTGGTTTGCCGACCAGGGCAGCACCGCCCGCCCCGGCCTGCGGTCCTATTCGGTGTCGGGCCGGGTCGCGAACCCGGGCGTCAAGCTGGCCCCGGCGGGGATCACCCTGCGCCGGCTGATCGACAATTTCTGCGGCGGCATGGCCGAAGGACAAACGCTCAAGGCGTTTTTCCCCGGCGGCGCTTCGGGCGGGGTCTTTCCGCCCGCGATGGCTGACCTGCCGCTGGACTTCGGCACGTTCGAGCCGCATGGCGGGCTGATCGGCAGCCACGCGGTGGTGGTGCTGGGGCAGGCGGATTCGGTGCGCGCGGCGGTGCTGAACACCATGCGCTTCTTTGCCCACGAAAGCTGCGGCCAGTGCACCCCGTGTCGCGCCGGAACCGACAAGATTGTTCGAATACTGCAGGAACCGAACCCGGATCCGGGGCTTCTGGCCGAGTTGAAGTTGGTTATGTCCGACAGCTCGATCTGCGGGCTGGGGCAGGCGGCGGCCAATTGCGTGGCCCACCTGATCGAATATTTCCCGGAGGAACTGGCATGAGCGCGCGCATCACCTTTACCCTGGACGGGCGCGACGTGCAGGCCGGGCCGGATGAAACCATCTGGTCCGTGGCCAAGCGCGAAGGCATCGCCATCACCCATCTGTGCCACAAGGACGACCCCGAATACCGCCCCGAC
>JAJRUE010000183.1 GCA_024277955.1 Alphaproteobacteria bacterium
ATCAGGTCGAGGCGCGCCTTGGCCGGCACGCAGACCCGGTCATAGACCGCATCGGTTTCCTCGGCCGTGGCGCAGCGCGCCAGCAGCGCCGCCTCGTGACGGTGATAGGTGATGCTGGCCAGCCCGGTCACCCCGGGGCGGGATTTCAGCACCTCGGCGTAAAGCGCCGGGTGGCGTTCGACATACTGGCGCAGCGGCGGGCGCGGGCCGACGAAGGAAAGATCGCCCTTCAGGATGTTCCACAGCTGTGGAAACTCGTCCAGCCGGGTGGCGCGCAGCTTGGCGCCGACCGGTGTGATCCGCGCCGCCTTGTCGCCGCCCGACACGCCGGTATCGGCGTCCTTTTCGACGACCGACATGGTGCGCAGCTTCCACAGCATGAACGGGCGATCCACCCCTTTCATCCGTTCGGAAACATAGAATACCGGGCGGCCTTCGCGGATCAGCAGCCAGATCACCAGACCCAGCAGCACCGGGCCCAGGATCACCACCAGCAGGCTGGCAAAGAACAGATCGAAAATGCGTTTTCGCCAGGTCATTCGATGCCTTTCATTCGATGTCCTTCATCGCCCGCCACTGGGCCACCATCGCCGGCGCCGTGGCCTCTGCCGGATCCAGCCGCACCAGCCCGGCCAGCCGGTCGGTGGTCAGGCAAACCCGCGCGATCGCACCACCCGGCGCCGGGCGCGGCGTCCAGCCCAGCCCGGCGGCATCCAGCAGCGCCCCCATTTCCACCGCGCCGGGGGATGCCAGGTTGATCACCCCGGGCAGATCGTGGGATTCAGAGCCTGCATCAGTCTCTGTACCGGGCCAGGTGGCCAGATCCCACAGCACCCGCGCCAGCGTCGCCGGCCCGATATAGGAGCGCGCCGGCGTGCGCCCGTCGGCAAACCGATCCAGCATGAACCCGGGCTGCCAGCCGCCCAGAATCGCATCCGACCCGGCGACGTTGCCGATCCGCAGCGCGCTCACCGCCACTCCCAGCCGGGCGCCCAGATCGGCGGCGCGCGCCTCCATCTCGGCCTTGGCGCGGCCATAGGGCGACACCGGCGTCAGCGCGTCCGCCTCGGCGCAATTGCCGGCGTCTGGTCCGGTACGGGAGCCATAGACCGCCGCCGAAGAGCTCAGCAGAACCCGCGCGCCGGTCTCCGCCCCGGCCCGCACCGCGGCTTCGGCCAGCGCCGCATTGTCGGCAAGGTCGGCGCCCCTGGCCGCGCGTTCGCCCACCACCCCGGCCAGACACAGGATCGCACCGCAGCCCCGTGCCGCCCGGACCAGCGCCGCCGGGTCGCCCAGCGGGTCGAACACGCACAGCCCGGCCCCGGAACGGCGCCCCTGCCAGCATGCCCCGCCCTGCCCCCAGTGATGGCGCAGCACCGCGCCCAGACGACCTGTTGCGCCCAGAACCAAGATGTCGGGTATTTTGCGATTCCGTTTGCTAATGGTTTGACGCCCCCTGCCCTGTCGCTATCTTTCGCGCAATCGAGACTGCCAATAAACCCGCAATCCATGTTTTCAACCCCGCAGGCCGCCCGCTGATGCGCATTCCGACCCGAACCCTTGCCCTGACCGGGCTGATCCTGACCCTGGGATTGACCCTGTCGGCATGTTCCCGCCTGCCCGCCGGCGCCCCGAAGCGCGACGAGATCCTCAGACAGGCCGATACCGAGACCGGCGATTTCGCGATCTACCCGGTAACCCGCGCCTTCCTGCCCACGGTGGCGCAATGGCCGACCACCGGCAAGCAGCGCGATCTTTCATGGATCGGTGCCGGCCGCGGCGCGCGCACCAATGTCATCCAGCCCGGCGACGTGCTGACCCTGAGCATCTGGGATTCTTCGGAAAACTCGCTGTTGACCTCGGTCGATGAACGCGTGGCGCGGCTGGAAGAGGTCGAGGTGTCGGCCAATGGCGCGATCTTCGTGCCCTATATCGGCAATATCAGCGTCATCGGCCTGACCCCGGATCTGGCGCGTGAATCGCTGCAACGGGATCTCGAGGTGATCGTACCTTCGGCGCAGGTCCAGCTTTCGCTGGCCGAGGGGCGCAACAATTCGGTCACCCTGGTCGGCGGTGTCGGTCGCCCCGGCACCTATGCGATGCCGGATCGCAACTACAACCTGCTCAGCCTGCTGGCCGATGGCGGCGGCGTGGTCAACGGCTTCACCAACCCGCAGGTGCGGCTGCAACGCGGCGGCGCGATCTATGGCACCTCGGTCGACCGGATTTACGAGAACCCGGAGATGAACACGTTGCTGCGCGGCGGCGATCTGGTGATCGTGGCCGAGGACGAACGCTATTTCGCCAGCTTCGGCGCCACCGGGATCGAGGCGCTGCACACCTTCACCGACGACACCCTGTCGGCGATGGACGCGCTGTCGGTGGTCGGCGGCGTGGCCGACAACAAGGCCGACCCCCAGGGGCTGCTGATCCTGCGCGAGTACCCCCCTTCCGCGGTCCGCCCCGGGGTGCGCGGGCCGCGCAACACGCGGGTGGTGTTCACCATCGACCTGAAAAGCGCCGACGGGCTGTTTTCGGCGCGCAACTTCCAGATCAACCCCAACGATCTGGTGATGGCCACCGAATCGCCGATCAACGAGGTGGTGGTGATCTCCAACATCGTCGGCAACTTCGTCGGGTTGTTCAACGCGACCCAGAATCTGGCGAACTGATCGGGGTGACGGGGCCGCCGGAAACGGTAGCCCGCTCATCGCCTCCGCCCCGCATGTCACCGGTCAATCGCCCCCAGGATCGCCAGCCAGTCCTGCCGCCCGCCCAATATCCGCAGGATCGCCAGATGGCCGGCTTCGATGCGATAAACGATCATGTGTTCACCGCTGGGATGGATGCGCACGGGCGGGTCGAATTCGGGGCGCTCGCGGGCCATTTCAGGCAGGATCAGCAGGCGGGCGAAGGTCTCTTCAAGGGCGTCCATGTAGCGCTCGGCCTGTTCGGGGGACCATTGCTGCGCTGTGTAGAGCCAGATTTCTTCCAGATCGCCCTGCGCCGCCGGGGTCAGGCGAAGCTGCGTCAACTCACGCGGCACCATGGCGCGCCCGCATCCGCGCCCTGAACGCCGCGAAATCGAACGGTTCCGGCGCGCCGCTGGCCATGCCGGCATCGATCGCTCCTTGCACCGTGGCAATTGCCTCCTGCCGCTCCCGGTCGCGGCGGATCAGGTGGCGCACATAGTCGCTGGTATTGCTGAAGCGACCGTCCTTCATGCGATCCTCGACCCAGGCCTTCATCGGATCGGGCAGTGAGACGTTCATCGTTGCCATGGGGGGCCTCCTTTTGGGAGAGACTATCATGAGATGGCAAAGTTTGTCATCTCCTGAACAACCCCGCTGAAGCGGTGGTCAACGAGGTGGTGGTGTTCAACATCGTCGGCCCGTTCAACGCAGAGACCGACGACTCAGGGTCGGCCCGAAAACCTCCGTCAATACCGCCGCAAAGAAAGCCCGTCAGGGCTTGATGAGCGCGCCCTGCCCCCTCAAACTTCCACCTGCTTCCCCGCCGACACCAGCGAATTGATCCGGCGCAAATGCTCGGGCAGGCAGCGGGTCAGGAAATCGTACCGCTCCACCACCGAGGCCCGCGCCGCCGGGCCGAGATGCGCGTAGGCGCCGGGATTGGCCAGCACATCCACCACCTGATCGGCCAGGGCGCCGGGGTCGAAGAAATCCACCAGCATGCCGGTTTGCCCATGCTCCACCGCCTCGCGCACCGGCGCCACATCCGAGGCCACAACGGTGGCCTGCATCGCCATCGACTCCAGCAGCGACCAGCTCAGCACGAAAGGCATGGTCAGGTAGATGTGACAGCGGCTGAGCTGCACCACCTGGCAAAAGCTCGAATAGGGCAGCGAGCCGAGGAAATGCACCCGGTTCCAATCCACCGCGTCGCCGACCTCGGCCTCCATCTCGGCGCGCAGGCCCCCGGGGTGGTCGCTCTTGCGCCCGTAAGAGACATCGTTGCCGCCCAGCACCAGCACCCGCGCGTCGGGGCGTGCAGCCAATATCCGCGGCAGCGCGCGCATGAAGATGTGGAACCCCCGGGTATGCTCCATGTTGCGCGCGATATAGGTGAACACCTCGTCGTCGCGGGTCAGATCGCGCTTGAGACGGCCCAACCCCAACGCGACCCTGGGATCGGGGCCAAGGCGATCGGTACGGATACCGTCGTGACAGACATACATCTTGTCGTGGAAGCTGACCGGAAAGGTATCGCGCTGCCACAGCGTCGGGGTGGTGCCCAGATCGACGGTCTGGATATTGGCGAATGGCACCGCGTTGCGGGCGTGCAGCAGGAACGGCGTGTGATCCGACACCGGGTCATCGGGATCGAACCCCACCGGGCCGCCCTTGGCGCGATAGAAATATTCGAAGAAGCCGAGGATCGGCACATCCGGCCAGATTTCCTTGAAGAAGGTCAGCTCGCCCCAGCCGGTATGGCCGATCACCACATCCGGACGGAAGCCCTCGTCGCGTTCCAGTTGACGGGCGGCCATGGCGGCGCCGAAGCCGGCACCGGTGGCCTCCTCCCAGACCTTGGACAGCCCATAGGCATCCTTGGCCGGCAGATGATGGGGTTTGTAGATGCGGGTGGCCATGCCGGGGATCGTTGGTGCGTCCCGGCGCTGGGTCAGAAACACCAGCTCATGGCCACCCCGGGCGATCAGCCACTGGATCGTCTCGCGGTATTGCCCCGGCATGTTCTGATGCACGAACAGGAGTTTCATCGCGCCCCTCTCCGCGGCAAGGGGCGCAGCCCCTCTTGGCCTGCGGCCAATTCACCCCGGAGTATTTCGGGCAAGAGGAAAGGAGGGGATACACCCGGCATCCCCCCCCGGAAGTACAACGTATCTTCCCCTTGCACGGCCATCGGCGCTCCCGCCTGTACCGCACCCCGATACTGCCCCGACAAGATTAAGAAACCCTTTATTCCTCTTGCCCGAAATACTCCGGGGGAGTCGCCAAAGGCGACGGGGGCTGCGCCCCCCGACCCGGCTCCGCAAGAACTGGCGGTCATGGAGTGCGCTCCCGCTTCTTCACCCAGCCCAGGAACGCCGCATCCGGGCTGCGCAGGCGGGCGCGTCCGGTGCGATCCCAGACGCCGCGCCATTCGGCCTCCAGCGCATGGATATCCCAGCCGGGCGCCAGCCTGCGTGCATGCTCCAGCGCCTCGGCGCTGACAATCGGCGGAGCGCCCGTCTCGACCACGCCGCCGCGCAGGGTGAAGCGGATCAGGTCGCCCTCCTCCTCGGCCATCTCGTAATCCGGCAAATGGTCGGCGGCGATCATGTCGCGCAGCATCCGGCGGAACACCCGGCGGGGCGAGGCGGAGCCGGATTTCTTCAGCAGGGTATCCACCGACACAAGCCAGCTGGCCTGGCGGCCGCAATGCTTGCGCGCCAATTCGTAGATCCGCCGTTCCAGCGGTTTGCGCAGGCGGAAATAATCGCGGCTGAGCGTCAGCACCGATTTCGACAATACCGCGCGATACAGCCATTCCGACAGGGTGACCGACACGCTGACCATTCGCCCGCCCCTTGTACGCCGCTCGATCTGCCAGCTTTCGATCAGGCCGAAACCGCTGGTGATCTCATGTTCGCCGATGGTGATATTGGTGGTGATGCGGGTGCCCGCCAGTCGCTCGAAGGCCTCGCGCAGCCGCCGGTACGCATCGCCCGAGGTTTCCCGGTTGGTCGCCACCAGCAGATCATGCGCCTTCAGCGTCAGGGTGCGGCCGAGCGCGCGCCCGGCATTCAGCGCCGCCATCAGCTGGGAAATACAGAAGATCAGGATATCCTTGTCGTGGATCGTGGCCAGGCCGCGCACGCTCGGCACCACCTCGATCTCGACGCCATTATGGGCATAGCGCAGGATGCGCCGGTCGGGCCTTGTCGAAAGCGAAAAGACCGGATGCTCCATCGTCGCCAGATCATCCTTGGGGATCGCATCGAACACATCGCAAAGAAAGAAATCCGCCTGGCGGTGACGCGCGGGCAGCAACCCGACCCCGCCCGATGCGTTCCCGGCCGTCACCGGCCCGCCTGTCCCTGCCCTGCTCATGCCCATTCCACCAGCGCCGTTTCAGCCGACTCGTTCTTCGTGGTTTCAGTGACATCACCCTAGAGTTATCCACAAGGCCCGACAACTAAGGCCGCCGGAGATATCGGGGGTTCGGAGTCGCCCGCTCGGGGGTTCGGAATCGCTTTATCGGGGGTTCGGAATCATCTTCTGGTCGAAATCAGCCCAAAATACCTGCAATCCCAAAGACTTCGTCAAAGCTGCAAAAACCCTTAACACTATGATAACACGAATCTAACAGCATGGAAAAATCCCCGGTTCTGATCCGCCCACGCCCCCTGCCCCGGTCCACCCTGTCGAAATCTTCGAATCTGCCATGAAAAATACCATGTGATGTGCGTTTTTCTTCCATATGCCGTGTTTTTCGCTATCCTGCGAAAAACACGGCATATCGGGCGAATTCCTCCATGGCAAAAGACAGCGCAACCCTGCCCCCCTTTTTCAATATCGATCCCGATGCGGCAATGGCCGACCTGGATGGTCCCGCCACCAGTTCCGATTTTGCCGAGATCGCCGAAGCCTGTGCCCGCGGGCGTGCCGATCTGGCCAGCCGCGGATTGAACGAGGAGGGTGGCAAGACCCTTCGACAATTCTCGACCTGGGAAATCACCCGCTATCTGATCCCGGTGGCGGTGGCGCATTTTCGCCGGGTGCTGAAGGCGAATCCCGATCTGCCTCAGGGGCGCAGCGAAACCGAGGGAGGAGCCAAGTGGTTCACCCTCGACGAGGTGCTGCGCCTGCGCGGACATTTCGCGGCTCAGGGGGCCAAATCCAAGAACTACCTGCCCTACCGTCCCAAGGGGTTGCCGGCCAAGATCGTCGCGGTGGCCAATTTCAAGGGCGGGGTCGGCAAGACCTCGACAGCGGCGCATCTGGCAATGTCGGCGGCGCTCGACGGGTACAAGGTGCTGGTGATCGACCTGGATTCGCAGGGCTCGATGACGTCGATCTTCGGCGGCCGGATCGAGGATGAATGGCAGACCGCCTTCCCGTTGCTGGCGCGTCATTACGGCGAGGCATTGCGGGCCGAGAACCGCGCGCGGGCCGGTCGGGGCGAGGCGCCGCAGCCGCTGGACGAAACCCTTTCGGCAGCGCTGGAGATGAGCGCGGCGGATGTGATCCGCCCCACCCATTGGCCCAATATCGACCTGATCGGGGCACAGCTGAACCTCTACTGGGCCGAATTCCAGATCCCGGTCTGGCGGATGGGGTTGCGCAGCTGTAAACTGTGGGACGCGCTGGCCGATCGGTTGGCGGCAGATCGCGTGCTGGCGCAATATGATCTGGTGTTCATCGACACCCCCCCGGCACTTGGTTACCTGACCATCAACGGGCTGGCGGCGGCCGATATCCTGCTGGTGCCGTTGGGGGCGTCATTTCTGGAATTCGACTCTACGGGGCGGTTTTTCGACATGCTGCATTCCACCTTCGCCAGCATCGAGGATGGCGAAAACATCGCGGCCCGCGCTTTGGGGCGGCCCGAAACCATGTTCGAATGGGATGCGGTGCGGGCGGTGATCACCCGGTACGATGGCGCACAACAGGGTGAACTGGCGGCGCTGATGCAGGCCTATCTGGGGCGCACCCTCAGCCCGCACCGGCAGGATTTCACGGCGCTGATCGGACAGGCCGGCGAGCAGGTGAACGGGATCTACGAGGCCGATTACCGCGATTTCAACCGCGAGACCTATGCAAGGGGGCGCGAAACCTTCGATGCCACCTACGCAGCCTTCAAACGGCTGCTGCTGGGGATATGGCGGCGCGAGGAACAGGCCCTGAATGAGGGCAACGCGCGGTCCGAATAGGGTCTGTTAACCGCGATCCGGCAAGGATCGGCGCGATCAGAGGAGGTGACAGATGGCCAAACGCAAACGACTGACCCCGGCACAGCCCGGATTTCTGGCCGGCGCCGGGGCGGCGCCCGAGACCAAGTCGATGATCCCCGGATCGGGCCCGCTGAGCGCGCCCCCCATCGCCCAGGTCGCCGGCGAAACCGCCGCCAGCGCGGCATTGGACTAGTTGGCGCGCGAGATGCAGAGCGCGCGCGCCGATGGCCGGCTGATCGAACGGTTGCCGCTTTCGGCGATCGACGAGACGCATCTGGTGCGCGACCGCATGGGTCAGGACGAGGAGGAACTGGCGGCGCTGATCTCGTCTCTGCGGGTGCGCGGCCAGCAGACTCCGATCGAAGTGACGCGTCTGGCCGATCCGGTGGACGGGATGAGCCATGGGTTGATCTCGGGCTGGCGGCGGCTGACGGCGTTGCGCCGGCTCTTTGAAGAAACCGGCGACGAGCGTTTCGCCACCATCAAGGCGTTGGTGATCACCCCGGACACGGCACGGGATGCTTACGTCTCGATGGTCGAGGAAAACGAGATACGGGTGAATCTCAGTCTCTACGAGCGGGCACGCATCGCCCTGAAGGCGGTGGAGGAAGGTGTCTATCCGACCACGCGCGCCGCCTTGCAGGGTCTGTTCGGATCGACCACCCGGTCGCGGCGCTCCAAGATCGGGTCGTTCGCGGTGGTGGCCGGGGCGTTGGACGGGGTGTTGGTGCATCCGACGGCGATTCCGGAAAAGCTGGGCCTGGCGCTGGCGCGCGAGATTCAGGCGGAAGCGGATTTCGCGCCCCGTTTGCGGGCCACCCTGACGGGCGCGCGCCGCGACACCCCGGCGCAGGAAATGCGCCTGCTGGGCGCGGCGATATCCGAGGCCCGCAACCCGGCCCCGTCGCCGGCGGCAGAGGCCCCCCGGGTGACGGTGATGGATGGCGCGCTGCAGGGCTACGACAACCGCCGGGCCGATCTGGCACCCGGCATCGCCGCGCGGTTCTCGCGCCGCGAGCGACGGATCGAACTGACCGGTGACGGGGTGTCCGAGGCCTTCTATCTGGCGCTGCGGGAATGGCTGAAGAACCGCTGAGAGAAACACATTCAAAAATCAGAACGTTTCGTGCGCGAAACATTTCTCTGTAAGCTATTGAAATACAACAATGTGATTTTTGGGGGCCAGCCCCCGTCGCCTTTGGCGACTCCCCCGGGATATTTCAGGCAGGGTCTATACAAGCTGAGCATTCCTGAGCCCATGCTAAGGTGCTCATATGGCTCAGAAAAACCGCTATCTGTTTCGGGGGAGAATTTCGGAGCGCAAGTTCCGCGATTTGCTCCGGCTTTTTGCCCTCGACA
>JAJRUE010000184.1 GCA_024277955.1 Alphaproteobacteria bacterium
GGTCACCTGCTACGCGCTCGGCGTCACCTCGGTTTCGCCCGAAATCGGCACCATGGTGTTCGAACGTTTCGTGTCCGAAGCCCGCGACGAACCCCCCGATATCGACGTGGATTTCGAACACGAACGCCGCGAAGAGGTGATCCAGCACATCTACGAAAAATACGGCCGCCACCGGGCCGGGCTGTGCGCCACCGTCATCCACTACCGCGGCAAGCGCGCGATCCGCGAGGTCGGCCGCGCCATGGGCCTGTCCGAAGACACCCTGTCGGCGCTGTCCTCGCAGCTCTGGGGGTTCTTTTCCTCGGGCGCCATCGAGGACAAACGCCTGCGCGAAATCGGCCTGGATCCCGCCGACCGCCGCCTGCGCCAGACCCTTGCCCTGATCGAGGAAATCCAGGGCTTCCCCCGCCACCTCAGCCAGCACGTCGGCGGCTTCATCATCACCGAAGGGCGGCTGGATGAACTGGTGCCGATCGAAAACGCCACGATGGAGGACCGCACCGTCATCTGCTGGGACAAGGACGACATCGACAGCCTGGGCATCCTCAAGGTCGATGTGCTGTCGCTCGGCATGCTCACCTGCATCCGCAAGGCGTTCGAGCTGATCGCCCAGCACCACCGGACCGACTATTCGCTGGCCACGCTCCCGCCCGAAGACCCCGCCGTCTACGACATGCTGTGCAAGGCCGACAGCATCGGCGTTTTCCAGGTCGAAAGCCGCGCGCAGATGAATTTCCTGCCCCGGATGCGCCCGCGCTGCTTTTATGACCTGGTGATCGAGGTGGCGATTATCCGCCCCGGCCCGATCCAGGGCGACATGGTGCACCCGTTCATCCGGCGCAGGAATGGCGAAGAAGAGGTAAGCTTCCCCTCGGACGCCCTGGGCGAGGTTCTGGGCAAGACCCTGGGCGTGCCGCTGTTTCAGGAACAGGCCATGCAGATCGCCATCATCGGCGCAGGCTTTACCCCCGAAGAGGCGGACCGCTTGCGCCGCTCGCTGGCCACCTTCAAGAAACACGGCTCGGTCAGCGAATTTCACGACCGCTTCATCAAGGGCATGCTGAAGAACGGCTACGACCGCGACTTCGCGATGCGCTGCTTTTCCCAGATCGAAGGCTTCGGCTCTTACGGGTTCCCCGAAAGCCACGCCGCCAGTTTCGCGCTGCTGGTCTATGCCTCGGCCTGGCTGAAATGCCACCACCCGGGCATCTTCGCCTGTGCGCTGCTGAACAGCCAGCCGATGGGGTTCTACGCGCCCGCCCAGATCGTGCGCGATGCGCGCGAACACGGGGTGACGGTGCGCCCGGTCTGCGTCAACGCAAGCTTCTGGGACAACGTGATGGAACCCGACGGGCACGGCGGGCTGGCGCTGCGCCTGGGGTTCCGCCAGATCAAGCGGTTGCGCCAGGACGATGCCGCCTGGCTGACCGCGGCGCGCGGCAACGGCTATACCTCGCTCGAAGATGTCTGGCGGCGCGCCGGTCTGGGGCCGCCGGCCCTGCACACCCTGGCCGAGGCCGACGCCTTTGCCGCGCTCGGCCTGACCCGGCGCCAGGCGCTTTGGGAAGCGCGCGCCATCCGCGCCCCCGAACCGCTGCCGCTGTTTGCCGGCGATCTGGACGGCGAAGGTATCCTTGACCCCGCCGTGCACCTGCCCGCCATGACCGAAGGCGAAGAGGTGGTCGAGGATTACGTCGCCATGCGCCTGACCCTGCGCGCCCACCCGATGGCCCTGTTGCGCCCCCGGCTGACACCCACAGCCCAGGGCAAGGTTTTTGAAAAAACCTTGCCAAGGCGCTTGCAAGCGCCTTGACCCTACCCCGGCGTCACGCAGGCCTCGAACCCCGGCGCGATCGGGCCGCGCACCGGCCACAGCCAGTAACGTTCGACCGTTGCACCGCGCGATCTGCGCAGGATCTCGCGTTTCGGGCCAACGTCCCGGAACAGCCGCGCCGGATCAAACGCCCCCGGCGCATCCTGCGAATGGATCAGCACCGCCTGGCGGGTGCAAAGCCCGGCCGGGAACGGCCCGCGAAACCGGTAGCGCTTGAGCTCGACCACCGCCCAGACCGGAACCTCGGGCAGATAAAAGCTCAGCAGTCCGGCCAGACCGTAGTCGGCGGTCGCGATCCATTCGGCGCCGGTATCACCCAGCGCGGCCTCGATCTGCCGCAGGCTCGCAGGCCAGCCCTTGACCTGGTTTGGCGGCACCTGCCCCGGCACCAGCGGCGCCCCCGGCCACAGCGCCACCGCCATCGCCACCGCCGTCAGACCCGCGCCATAGGCTGCCGCCGCCCGGACAACCCAGGCCCGCATCCGCCCCGCGCCAAGCCCGGCAAAGACCGCCAGCAGCGGATAGACCGGCGCCAGCCAGTTGCCCGCCACTTCGGCGCTGCGGGCGTGATAGGCCAGGTAGATCGGCAGGGGCAGCATCAGCCAGGCCAGCAGGGTGCGCGCCGCCCCCGGTCGCCCCAGGCCCCGCGCCGCCGCCCACAGGATCACCGGGCCGGCCAGCACCAGGATCGAAACCAGGTAGGTCGCCAGCGTTCGCCACTGGAACCCCTCGGTCCCGATCCGCCCGAACTGGCGCTCCAGCCCGATCCAGCCATTGCTGTAATTCCACCAGATGAATGGCCCCAGCACCGCCAGCGCCGCCAGCGCCGCCAGCCAGGGCTGCGGCCGGCGCAATACCCGCCGCCCGTCGCGGGTGACCAGCAGCCAGCCGGCTAGCCCGACACCCAGGAACAGGTTGGTGAACTTGGACAGCACCCCAAGCCCCATCAGCACCCCGGCCAGCGCCCAGCCAGCCGGCCCGTCGCCCCTTTGCCGCACCGCCAGGATGGCCCAGGCCGAGGCGGTCCAGAAAAATACCGACGGCGCGTCCGGGGTGGCTGTGAAGCCCAGCGCCAGGATCACGATGGACAGGTTGTAAAACAGCGCCGCGAGGCTGGCGGCGCGCCGGTCTCCGCCCAGCAGCCGGGCGATCTGCCAGACCATCGGCGTCACCAGCGCAAAGCCCAGCACCGACACCACCCGCACCCCGAACCGATTGACCCCGAACAGCTGTTCCCCGGCCCATATCCACCAGGCGATCATCGGCGGGTGGTCGTAATAGCCCGCCGAAGGGACGGTGGCCCAAAGCGCGTAGTAGGCTTCGTCCTGCACCAGCGGAATGGCCAGCGCCAGGCCCAGATGCAGGGCCAGGAAGGCCAGCGTCGTCAAGGTCACCGAAGGAATGCGCATCATCCGTCCGCCCTATGCATCGTCCGACCGGGAATCACGCGCATCCGCACCCGCCCCGGCACGCATCCGCGCCAGCAGTTCGGCCGAGCCATGCCCGTCGGGAACCATCGCGTGTTGCTGCTGCCAGGCCCGGATCGCCGCGATGCTGGCCGGGCCGAGCACCCCGTCCACCCCGCCGGTATCGTACCCGGCATCCACCAGCCGCTGCTGCAGCTCGCGCCGGTCCCGGAAGCCAAGCGCCGCGTCTTCGGGCCAGGGCGCGGCCAACCCGGCGCGCCCGGCGATACGGTCCGCCAGAACCCCCACGGCCAGCGCGTATGGCGGCGCATTGTTGTAGCGCAGCAAGGCGCGGAAATTCGGGCCAAGCGCAAAGGCCGGCCCCCTGGCCCCGGCCGGGCAGACCACCGAAATCTGCGCCGGGTCCAACCCGTCCGGCACCTGTTCGATCGCCCAGTCCGCAGCCGGCCGCCAGTGGTCCAGCCCGGCGCGGGCGTGGTCGAAAGCGGGCAGCAGACGCACTTCTGCGCCCCAGCGCATCCCGGCGTTCCAGCCGCCCGCCGCCAGCAGCGCCGCCGCCGAGGCCAGCGCATCGGTCGGATCCTCGCCCCAGATATCGCACCGCCCGTCGCCATCCAGATCGACCGCATGGGCCAGGTAGCTGGCGGGCATCAACTGGGTGTGCCCCATGGCCCCGGCCCAGCTTCCGCGCAGCCGCGCCCGCGTGCAATCGCCCGCCGCCAGAATGCGCAGCGCCGCCAAAAGCTGCGCCTCGAACAGCCGGGCGCGGCGGCCTTCGTGGGCCAGCGTCGCCAGCGACCGGATCACGTCGAAATCGCCGCGCACCGCCCCCAGGTCGCTTTCCAGCCCCCAGATCGCCACCAGGATTTCCGGCGCCACGCCAAAGGCCGTCTCGATCCGGGCCAGAGCATCCGCGTGGTCCCGCAACGCCGTCCGCCCCCGCGCCACCCGGTTCCGGCCCAGCGCGCGGTCCATGTAGGCGCGCGCGCTCAGCGCCGCTTCGGGTTGCGCGCGATCACGGGCGATCACCGTGTGATCGGGGGGCAGCCCGGCCAGCGTCCGGTCCAGCAGCGCTGCCGATATCCCCCGCCGCAGGGCAAGGCGGCGAAACCGCCGCAACCATTGCGCGAAGGCCTCCACCGGCTACTTCCGCTTGCGGCTGACCGACCGGCGTCCACCGCCGCGTCCGCCTTTGCCGCGCCCGCCCTTGCCCTTGCCCTTGCCCTTGCGCTGGCCCCGACGCGAGCCGCCGGCCGGTGGCGCCTTGTCTTCGACCGACAACAGTTCCAGCAGCAGGCCGCCGGTCACGGGCACCGCTTCGGACAGGCGCACCGTCACCCGCTGGCCAAGCGCCAGCGTAAAGCCGCTGTCCACCCCGACCAGCGCCGGGCGATCCGGGTCGAACTCGAAATATTCGCGCCCGAGTGTGCGCACCGGGATCAGCCCGTCGGCCCCGGTTTCGTCCAGCTTCACAAAGGCGCCGAACCGCGCCACCCCGGCGACGCGGCCGGTGAATTCGTTGCCCACACGTTCGCTCAGATAGGCGGCAAGGTAGCGGTCGGTGGTGTCGCGCTCGGCCGCCATCGAGCGGCGTTCGGTTTCCGAAATATGCACGGCGGTGTCGTCCAGCCGGACGATTTCTTCGTCGCTCAGCCCGTCGTCGCCCCAGCGATGCGCGCGGATCAGGCCGCGGTGCACCACCAGGTCGGCATAGCGCCGGATCGGAGACGTGAAATGCGCATAGGCCCGCAGCGCCAGCCCGAAATGGCCCAGGTTTTCACGGCTGTAATAGGCCTGGGTCATCGAACGCAGCGTGGTGATCGAGATCAGTTCGGCAAAGTCGGTTTCGCGGGCCTGGGCCAGCAGTTCGTTCAGGTATTGCGTCTTGAGCACCCGCCCCTTGGCCAGCGTCAGCCCCGAGGCCTGCGCCACTTCGCGCAGCGCGTCCAGCTTTTCGGGCGAAGGTTCTTCGTGCACCCGGAACAGCAAGGGTTGCCGGCGGCTGATCAGTTCTTCGGCTGCGGCGACATTGGCCAGGACCATGAATTCCTCGATCAGCCGATGCGCGTCCAGCCGTTCGCGGATCGCGATGGATGTCACCTTGCCATCGTCCGACAGAACGATCTTGCGTTCGGGCAGGTCCAGTTCCAGCGGCTGGCGGGCGGCGCGGGCCTTTTTGAGCGCCTCGTAAGCGGCGTAAAGCGGGTCGATCACGTCGCCCATCAGCGGCGCGGTGCGTTCGCCCGGGTCGCCATCGCGGGCGGCCTGCACTTCGGTGTAGGTCAGCGAGGCGGCGGATTTCATGTAGCCGCGGATGAATTTTTGGCCAATCCTGCGCCCCTTGGCATCGATGCGGATACGCGCGGCAATGCAGGCGCGCGGCACCCCTTCGTGCAGCGAACACAGATCGCCCGACAGCCGGTCCGGCAGCATCGGCACCACCCGGTCGGGGAAATAGGTGGAATTGCCGCGTTTGCGCGCTTCGGCGTCCAGTGCCGAGCCGGGGCGCACATAGTGGGCCACGTCGGCGATGGCGACCCAAAGGATATGACCGCCCTCGTTCTTCGGATCATCGTCCGGCTGCGCCCAGACCGCATCGTCGTGGTCGCGCGCATCCGCCGGGTCGATGGTGACCAGCGGCAGGCCGGTCAGATCGGTGCGGCCCTCGGGGCCGGCGGGGGTGGCGGCGTCGGCCTCGGCGATCACCTCGTCGGGAAAGGCGTCGGGGATGGCGTGCTGGTGAATGGCGATCAGCGAAACCGCCTTGGGGGCGGAAGGATCGCCCAGCCGGTCGATGATCCGCGCCGCCGGCAGGCCCATGCGCCCCTTTGGCCCGGCCAGTTCGGCTTCGACCAGTTCGCCGTCGCGCGCGCCGTTGGTGTCGCGCGCCGAAACCCGCCATTCCTTGTCGGCGCCCCGGTCCACCGGTTTGATCCGGCCTCCTTCGGCGGTCTTGCGAAACACCCCCAGGATGCGCACCGGGTTGCGGCCGATACGCCGGATCAGCCGGCCTTCGTATTGCCACAGCTCACCCTTGACCTCGGTCAGCCGCGCCAGGATGCGGTCACCGGTGCCCAGCGCCTTGTCGGTGGGCTTCATCACCATCAGCACCTTAGGCTCGGGCGATGCGCCGTGCCATTCCAGCGGATGGGCGAAGAGGTCTCCGTCCTCGTCGGGGGGGAGCACCTGCAAGACCGCGACCGGGGGCAGCTTGTCCGGGTCGCGGTAGGTCTTCTTGCGCTTTTGCAGATGGCCTTCTTCTTCCAGCTCTTTCAGCAGGCGCTTGAGATCGATGCGGTCGGCCCCCTTGATGCCGAAAGCACGCGCAATGTCGCGTTTCGAATTGCGGGTCGGGTTTTCGGCGATCCATTCGAGGATCTCGGCCTTGGAGGGTAATCTGCTCATGCTTCGCCCTCTAGCATGTTCGCCCGGCAAGTCCCAGATGCGGCGCGCCGGTATGCGCGTTTCCCGCTACAGCGCAGCAGCCCGCAGGGGCTGATGAGCGCCCGGCAGATCCGCCACCCGGTCCACATCGCGCAACACATCCACCTTGGCCACCCGCCACCCCGGCAGGGTCGCGATACTGTCGGCCAGCGCGTCAGGCGACGACCAGCGCACGCCTTCGAACAGCCCCGGCGGCGGCGGGCGCAGCCGTTGCAGCCCCACCAGCCAGTAACCCCCGTCGAGCGCCGGGCCAAACACCGCTTCGTGCCGGCCGAGCGCTGCAAAGGCGCGGGCCACATGCCGGCGCCGCACTCCCGGAATGTCGGCGCCCACGATCACCACCGGCCCCGGCGGCAGGCCCCGAAACAGCCGCGCCATCCGTGCCCCCAGGTCGCCCCGCCCCTGACCGATCTGCACCGCCTTCGGCCCTGGCATCGACGGCGCCACCAGCCGCGCGCGATCGGGGCTGACCGCCAGCACGGTTTCCCAGCGCGGATCGCGCAGGTTGCGGATGGTACGCGCCATCTGGTGACGAAACCACCACGCGGCCGAGGTCATGCCGATGTCGCGCCCCAGCCGGGTCTTGACCCGCCCGGCGACCGGCGCCTTGACCATGATCACCAGCCGTGGCCGGTAGCGCGGATCAGGCGAAATAGTCACGCAGGATCCGCGTATAGATCGCCTTGAGCTGCGCGATCTGTTCCACCGGCACCCGTTCGTCGACCTGGTGCATGGTCTGGCCCACCAGCCCGAATTCGACCACCGGGCAGTGGTCCTTGACGAACCGCGCGTCAGATGTGCCGCCCGAGGTGGACAGTTCCGGCTGAACCCCGGTTTCGGCCTCGACCGCGCGCGCCACCAGCGCCGACAGTTCGCCCGGCGGGGTCAGGAAGCTTTCGCCCGACACCTTGGTCGTCATCTCGAACTGCACGCCGCTGGCGTCGCTGACCTGCGCCGCTTCGGCCCGCAGCCACTCGATCAGCCCGGCGGAACTGTGGGCGTCGTTGAACCGGATGTTCACGGTCATCCGGCACTCGGCCGGGATCACGTTGGAAGCGGGGTTGCCGGTGTCGATCGTGGTCACCGCCAGCGTCGAGGCGTCGAAATGCTCGGTGCCTTCGTCCAGCACCTTGACGCTCAGCCGGCTTGCCAGCGCCGCCATCGCGTGAACCGGGTTCCTCGCCCGGTGCGGATAGGCCGAATGCCCCTGCACGCCGCGCGCCACGAAATGCGCGGTCATTGACCCGCGCCGCCCGATCTTGATCATCTGGCCCATGAACTGCGGGCAGGTCGGTTCTCCCACCAGGCAGGCGGTCATCCGTTCGCCCTGCTGCTCCATCCAGTCCAGCAGCGCCACCGTGCCGTCGGTGGCGTCGCCTTCTTCGTCGCCGGTGATCGCCAGCACCACCGCGCCGTCGGGCGGGGTCGCGCGCACGAAATCCACCGCCGCGGCGGCAAAGGCGGCCACCCCCGATTTCATGTCGGTCGCGCCGCGCCCCCAAAGCACGCCGTCGCGGATCTCGCCGCCAAAGGGGTCGACGCTCCAGGCGGCGACATCGCCCACGGGCACGACATCGGTGTGCCCGTTAAAGCCAAAACAACGCGCAGCCCCCTTGGGGCCCCAGCGGGCATACAGGTTGCAGATGCCGCCGCGATCGACCCGGTGGCATTCGAACCCGGCGGGTTCGAGCAGCCCCTGCAGAACCGCCAGCGCGCCGGCGTCTTCCGGGGTGACGGAGGCGCAGCGCAGCAAGTCCCGGGTCAAGGCAACTGGGTCGGTCGGGGCAAGGGTCATGATGTTCTCTTTTCGGTTTCCTTCTGGTTACCGGCTGCGCCGCGCCGCCGCAATGGCCGGTTGTGACCAAAAGGCACCATGTCGGGCCCCGCGCCGGGGCGCAGGAAGCTTAACGGATTCACAGCGGCTTTGGAATGCGCCATTGTAAACGCAACAAAAAAGCCTGAGGCAGGGCACCGCCGGCAAAAAACTTCCGGCACCATCGCGCAGACAATCCAGCCCCCCCGCGGGGTCCGGTTTTCGCATGTTCGTTCTGCCATCGGGAAACAGAGGGCAGGACACGAACATGAGCTGGATCGGCTTGATCGACCAATTCGACCTCCGGGCGCCATCGGCCGCCCCGAACGTGCCGCAGGATCCCCCGCCGCCGGGCGGCGTGCTGGTGGCAAGCGGCGCGGTCACCTTTGAAATGTCCACGTCGGCCGACTGGCACATCCCGTGCAAGCTGGTCGAATACGACCGTTTCGACCAGTGGGACCGGCGCTTTACCGTCTACCTGAACGCCGACTATTCGCTGTCGGTCGAAAACCGGCAGGGCTGCGCCACGTCCTATGTGCGGCTTTCCGACATCCGGACCGCGGCGCGCGACGATCTGCGCATCACCTACAGCTGGGATGCCCCGGCCCGCCAGGGCCTGCTGACCGCCGAGAACCTGGCCACCGGCACGATCCGCCAGGCGGTCTTTGCCAACCCGATTCCGATGCCGCGCGAAGACTTCCTTGCGCTGACCCGACCGGGCGAAGCCCTGAAGATAGACCCCCGTATCGCCTATCTGGCCACCGCCGACCACGTGGCCCCGGTCGGCCCGGTGGCGACGATCGGCGCCGGCGCGATGGTGCTCACCACCCAGGGGCCGCGGCCGATCGAACGGCTGCGCCCTGGCGACATGATCGTGACCCAGACCGGCGGCCCCCGCCCGGTGCGCTGGCTGCTGAAACAGGATCTTCCGTCGCGCGGCAGCTGTGCGCCGGTGCGCCTGCGCGCCCCCTACTTCGGGCTTGAGCGCGACATCACCGTCGCCGCCACGCAGCGGGTGGTCATTTCGGGCATCGACACCCAATACCACTTCGGCAAGGACGCGGTGCTGGCCCAGGCCGGCAGCCTGCCCACCCATCAGGCGGTGCAGCCGGCGGCGGACGAACCCTTTGCCACCTTCTACCAGGTGCTTCTGGACAGCCACGAATGCATCAACCTGTCGGGGGCCTGGGTGGACAGCCTGTATACCGGGCTTCTGGCCCAGTCGCCGGACGTGGCGGCCACCACCGGGCTTGCGGCCATCCCGGCGCCGATCTTTCCGGTGCACCGCCGCCCGGCCCACCCGGTGCTGCGCAACTACGAAACCCGCGCCCTGGCCGACATCCTTTCGGCCTGAGCCGCCCCGCATTTCCAACCCGTTGGCAAGGCTGCAATATCGCCATTGCCCAGCGCGCGCAACGCTGCGATATTGGCGCCCAACGGGGATGATGAAATGCGACTGATATTGATAGCCTGGATGGCGCTGGCCTCCTTGACGTCACTGGTGCGGGCCCAGGACCTGACCGTGGCCACGGTCACCAGGCCGCCGTTTTCAATGGTTACCGACGGGGCGGACGACGGGTTCTCGATCAACCTGATGCAGGAACTGGCGCGCGACCTGGGGCGCGACTTTCAGGTCATCCGGGTCGAGAAGTTCGGCGAAATGCTGGATCTCGTGCGGCGCGGCGAAGTGGACCTGGCGATCGCCAATATCTCGATCACCGCGGGGCGCGAACAGGAAATGGACTTTTCGCAGCCGATCTTTGAAAGCGGCCTGCAGATCCTGACCCTTGGCGGCGGCAAGGGGGCGTTTTCGCTGCTGGCGGCGATCTTTTCGCGTGACCTGATCACCGCGGTCGCGGCGGCGCTGGCGCTGCTGTTCTTGGCCGGAATGCTGATGTGGTTCCTTGAACGCCGGGCGCAGCCGTTTTTCGACCGCCCGCCGGGCCAGGCCCTGTTCCCGTCGTTCTGGTGGTCGCTGAACCTGGTGGTGAACGGCGGGTTCGAAGAACGCATGCCGCGCACCTTCCTGGGCCGGATCTTCGGGGTGGTCCTGGTGATCTCGTCGCTGTTCATCGTGTCGATCTTCGTGGCCAAGATCACCGCGGTTCTGACCGTCGACGCAATCCAGAACAACGTCAATTCGATCAACGATCTCTACGGCAAGCAGGTGGGCACGATCGAAGGCTCGACCGCCGCGGCGTTCCTGACCAAACGGGATTTTCGCTATTCGGCCTATTCCGGACCCGAACCGATGTTCGCGGCCCTCGAAGCGCAGGAAATCCAGGCGATCGTCTTTGACGCGCCGATCCTTGCCTATTACGCCGCCAACTCCAGAGGCAAGGCGCAGCTTGCCGGGCCGGTGTTCCTGCGCGAAAACTACGGAATCGCCTTGCCGTCGGGCAGCGCCCTGGCCGAGCCAATCAACCGCTCGCTGCTGCGCCTGCGCGAAAACGGTGTCTATGCCCGGCTGATGAGCAAATGGTTCGGCGCCACCAGCACTGGCCAGTAGCCGCGCGCCAGCCCCGGCGCGCTCAGCCGATCAGCGCGCCCACGTCGCGGGCAAGATTGCGCGGATGACGGCACAGACGGTCCGCCGAAGCCAGTTCGGCCGCGCCGCCAAAGCCCCAGGTGACGCCGATCGCGCCCATGCCCACCGCCGCCGCGGCCACAAGATCGTGGCTACGATCCCCGACCATGACCGAACGCGCCGGATCGGCGCCGGTCACCTGCAGGGCATGGGCCAGCAGGTCGGCCTTGTTGTTTCGGGTGCCGTCCAGTTCGGGCCCGAATTCCTGCTCGAACCATTTGGCCAGGCCGAAATGCGCGGTGATCCGGCGGGCGTAGACATGCGGCTTGGCGGTCGCCAGGAACAGCCGGCACCCCTGGGCGGCCAGCTGCGCCAGCGCCTCGGGCACGCCATCGTAGACGCGGTTTTCGAAGAGCCCGGTGTCCTGGTAGCGCGCCCGATAGAGATCAAGCGCCGCGTGCGGATCCCTGGCCCCGAGCCGCGTGAAACTGTCCAGCAGCGGCGGGCCGATCACCCAATCCAGATCATCCGCATCCGGGCAGTCCAGCCCCAGCTGATCCAGCGCATGAGCAATGCAGCGCACGATGCCCGGCTTGGGGTCGCTCAGCGTGCCGTCGAGATCCAGAAAGACGTTCAAGACCCGTCGCCATCGAAAAACGGGGTCATCTGCGCGATGATCACCGCGTTTTCGGCCAGCGCGCGATCCATCAGCGCGCGTTCTTCGCCGCTGATATCGTGCCCCTCGGCCAAGCGCTCTTCGAGCGTGCCGTAGCCCGAAACATCCAGCGGCGCCAGCCCGGCCTGTTTCAGAACTGCCACGGTTTCACGCACCGCTTCGGCTTCGTCCACCCCCGAAGCATAGACCATCAGCGCTGCACCGGTGGCCCCCTTGGGCAACCCGTCATCCTGCTTGCGGCCGACCTCTACCAGCAGCGTGTAGACCTGCTGGCGCGATTTTTTCTCATCCCCGGGCACGTCCGCCCCTTCTTCTTTGCAAAAATACTCTCGCGCGAAAGCGCATCAATCCCGCAGCAACTCGTTGATCGCGGTTTTCGAACGCGTCTGCGCATCGACCCGCTTGACGATCACCGCGCAATACAGGTTCACCCCGTTTTTCGAAGGCATCGAGCCCGCCACCACCACCGAATAGGGCGGCACCTCGCCATAGAACACATCGCCGGTTGCGCGGTCGACGATCTTGGTGGACTTGCCGATAAAGACGCCCATCCCCAGCACCGAACCTTCGCGCACGATGCAGCCCTCGACCACCTCGGAACGCGCGCCAATGAAACAGTTGTCTTCGATGATTGTCGGGCCGGCCTGCATCGGCTCCAGCACGCCGCCGATGCCGACGCCGCCCGACAGGTGCACGTTCTTGCCGATCTGCGCGCAAGAACCCACCGTCGCCCAGGTGTCGACCATGGTGCCTTCGTCCACATAGGCCCCGAGGTTCACAAACGACGGCATCAGCACCACGCCGGGCGCGACAAAGGCCGACTTGCGCACCACGCAGTTGGGCACCGCGCGAAAGCCCGCGGCGCGCCACTGGTTTTCGCCCCAGCCCTTGAACTTGCTGTCTACCTTGTCCCACCAGCCGCTGGCCTGGGGGCCGCCGTCCTGGATTTCCATGTCCTTGATGCGAAAGCCCAGCAGCACCGCCTTTTTCGCCCACTGGTTCACATGCCACGACCCGTCGGCCTGTCTCGCGGCCACCCGCAGCTTGCCGCTGTCCAGCGCGTTCAGGGTTTCCTCGATCGCGTCGCGGGTTTCACCGGTGGTCGCGGGGGTGATTTCGTCACGGTTTTTCCATGCGGCTTCAATGGCGGTTTCCAGTTCGGCGTTGTTCATGCGGCTCTCCAAATTGTGCTGTGGCATCGCTGGCACCGAGCCTATAGAGCTTGAACAGCAGACGTGCAATCAGGAGCCCCGCATGACAGACGACAGTCGCGCCCACCCTTTCCGGCATTCGCACCAGGACCGCGATACCATCCGGCACATTCCCGACACGCCGCAGACGCGCTCGCCGTCCTACCGGCTGGCCTATGACGACGAAGAATTCCTGTGCCGGGACGAACTGCGCCCGGTGCGCCTGCAGCTCGAACTTCTCAAGCCCGAAATGCTGATGACGGAATACGGGGTGGAATCGACGATCGTGCTGTTTGGCGGCGCGCGCATTCCCGAACCCGCCAAGAAAGACACCGCCCGCACCGAAACCCTGGCCGAGCTTTCCCGCTATTACGACGAGGCGCGCGAATTTTCCCGGCTGATGACGCTGCGCTCGAAAAAGAACAGCCACCGCGAAGGGGTGATCGTCACCGGCGGCGGCCCCGGCGTGATGGAGGCCGGCAACCGCGGCGCCGCCGATGCCGGCGGGGTGTCGATCGGGCTCAACATCGTGCTGCCGCACGAACAGGCGCCCAACGCCTATGTCACCCCCGAACTGTGCTTCAACTTCCACTATTTCGCCATCCGCAAGATGCATTTCCTGATGCGCGCCAAGGCGATCGCCATCTTCCCGGGCGGTTTTGGCACCATGGACGAGATGTTCGAAACCCTCACGCTGATCCAGACCGGCCGGATGGAGCGCATCCCCTTCCTGCTGTTCGGGGCCGAGTTCTGGAACAAGATCATCAACTGGGAAGCGCTGGCCGACGCCGGCACCATCGCCCACGAAGACCTGGACCTGTTCTGCATTGTCGAGACCGCGCAGGAAGCCGTGGCCTGCATCGACAACTGGCCCGCCTGGGGCGAACGGCGCGAAGACCTGCCTGGCCGCTAGGGCAGGTCGTGTTTGATCGAATTCACTTCTTCACTTCGCCCGCTGCGCGCGCGCAGCGGGCCGGGCATGCGCCCGCCCGCCCCGTCGCACCTTTGGTGCGCTTCCAGCGCAACGGCGGGCGCATCCGCGCCCACCCCGGCAGCCGCATGCCCTCGGTTTCGAACTGCAGCGAATCCGATCAGGTGCGACCCGCTCTACGGTCGCTCGGACCAGAATCGGTTTCCGCTTTCGAGCGACATGCTCTCGCTACCCCAGCCCGGCTTCGCCCGCGATTTCCTTGCGGCTCTTGCGGCCGCGCTCGGTGGCGGACTTGAGCTGCCCGCAGGCCGCCATGATGTCTTCGCCCCGCGGCGTGCGGATCGGCGAGGCATAGCCCGCCTTGTAGATGATATCGGCAAAAGCGCGAATGCGCGCCTGCGGAGACCGCCGGTAGGGCGCTCCGGGCCATTCGTTGAACGGGATCAGGTTGATCTTGGCCGGAATGCCCTTGATCAGCTGCACCAGCCGCCGGGCGTCCTCGTCACTGTCATTCACGCCATCCAGCATCACATATTCAAAGGTGATCCGTTCGGAATTCGACAGTTTCGGATAGGCCCTGAGCGCGTCCAGCAGCGTCGCGATGTTCCATTTCCTGTTGATCGGCACCAGGCGGTCGCGCACCTCGTCGGTGGTCGCATGGAACGACACCGCCAGCAGGCAACCGATTTCTTCGGCGGTCTTGGCGATCTCGGGCACCACGCCCGAGGTCGACAGGGTGATGCGCCGGCGCGACAGCGAAATCCCTTCGCCGTCCATCGCGATCTTCATCGCATCGCGCACCGCGTCAAAGTTGTAAAGCGGCTCGCCCATGCCCATCAGCACGATGTTGGACAACAGCCGGGTTTCGTTTTTCGGCGCCCGGCCCAGTTCGGGCCATTCGCCCAAGTCATCGCGCGCCACCATGATCTGCCCGACGATTTCCGCCGGGGTAAGGTTGCGCACCAGCTTTTGCGTGCCGGTGTGGCAAAACGAACAGGTCAGCGTGCACCCCACCTGCGAGGAAATGCACAGGGTGCCGCGGTCTTCTTCGGGGATGTAGACGGTCTCGACCTCGTGGCCGCCGGCGATGCGCATCAGATACTTGCGCGTCCCGTCCTGCGATACCTGCCTCGTCACCACCTCGGGCAGCTCGATGGTGAACCTTTCGGCCAGCATCGCGCGATAGTCCTTGGCCAGGTTGGTCATCAGGGCGAAATCGCGCACGCCCTTGTGGTAGATCCACTGCCAGATCTGCCCGACCCGCATCCGCGCCTGTCTTTCCGGCGTGCCCGCCTGGATCAGCATGTCGTGCAGCTGGTCGCGGGTCTTGCCGACAAGGTTTGCGGCCTCGCCCGCCACCGGGCGGGGGATGGCGACAACTTCGGGCGTCACAGGGGGATGTTCGGTCATGGGCGACTCGGCCAGGCTGTTGGGTGAAAACCAACCCGTCTTACAGCCTGGCGCCAGAAAACGAAACCGGCAAGCGCTGGGCTAGTTCGAACAGCGCTTGGCCGCTTCTTCAAAGGCGGCGGTAAAGCCCAGCAGCGAAAACGTGTCCTGGGTCTTGGTGCCGCGCGCCGAACGCGCCGTAAGCACCGCTTCCGATCCGCGCTTCATCGCCGTGGTGATCTTGGCGTCGTCAGCTTCGCTCGGGGCCCAGGCCATTTCCTTGTGGGTTGCGGCATCGGTGAACAGCTGAAAGGTCTGCCCGCTTATTTCCATCGACACCTGCGACCCCGGCGCAAAGGGATAGCCGCCGGTGAACGACACCTGGCCCTTGGCGCCCTGGCTGGGAATGAAGGATACGAACAGCAGGATGTCGCCGCGCCGGGCCGCCACTTCGCGCCCGTCACGGGTGTTCACCACCTTCTTGGGGCTCGAAACGATCCAGCAGGCGGTCGGGTTGCTTTCGACAAAAACGCTCCAGTCGGTTTTGGCGGCGACGCGATTGGTGGATTGCTGCTGCGCCAGTCCCGCCGTGGCCACCATGGCCAGAACCATGCCCGCAATACCGCGCAAGATAACAGATTTCATGTGTTTCACAGCCTCCAGCTGCCTTGCCTCAGGGTTGGACGACCACGCCGCTTTTTCTTGTCTTTTTGGGTGGCCACCCATTTCAAACTCGATGGCGTCAGTTTAACTTGGTTCCGACCGGTTTTGAAAGGGCCGTTGGCAAGAATTCGCGCAGGCGCGCGACTGGGGGCAAGTATGACGAAACCCGTGGCAATGGCAGAGGTCTGGCGCGCCGGTTTTCTGGAAAGCGGGCACCTGGGGCATGCGGTGGTGTGCGATGCGTCGGGGCAGATCGTCCAGGCCTGGGGTGACGCGCAACAGACCATCCTGCCGCGCTCGTCGTGCAAGATGGTCCAGGCCCTGCCGCTGGTAGAAAGCGGCGCGGCCGATGCCTTTGGCCTGACGAGCGAACACCTGGCGCTGGCCTGCGCTTCGCACCAGGCGGCGGCGATCCATACCGACCGCGTCGTCAGCTGGCTGGCCGACCTGGGGCTGGACGACACCGCCCTGCGCTGCGGCCCGCAAGAGCCCCGCGACAAGGACGAGCTGCGCGCGATGATTCGCCTTGGCGACAGCCCGCACCGCTATCACAACAACTGTTCGGGCAAGCACAGCGGGTTCCTGACGCTCGGCAAGCACCTGAAGGCGGGGCCGGA
>JAJRUE010000185.1 GCA_024277955.1 Alphaproteobacteria bacterium
CAAGCTGGACCTGCTGGGCAATCTGGTGGCAAAGGTCGACATTCTGGTGATCGGTGGCGGCATGGCCAACACCTTCATGGCGGCCCAGGGGATCGACGTGGGCAAATCGCTGTGCGAACACGACATGACCGATACCGCCGCCGAAATCATGGCCAAGGCGGACAAGGCGGGGTGCGAGATCATCCTGCCCGTGGACATCGTGGTGGCGCGGGAATTCGCCGCCGGGGCCGCCAATGAAACCCTGCCCGCCGATCAATGCCCCGCCGACGCGATGATTCTGGACGCCGGTCCCGACACCGTGGCGCGGATCACCGATGCCATGGCGCGGGCGCGCACACTGATCTGGAACGGCCCGCTGGGCGCGTTCGAGATCGCCCCCTTCGACGCCGCCACCAATGCCGCCGCGCGCGAGGCCGCGCGGCTGACGCGGCAGGGCAAGCTGATCACCGTGGCCGGGGGCGGCGACACCGTGGCGGCGCTCAATCAGGCCGGGGCGGGGGATGACTTCACCTATATCTCCACCGCCGGGGGCGCCTTTCTGGAATGGATGGAGGGCAAGACCCTGCCCGGGGTGGCGGCGCTGGAAGGGGCTTGATTTAACGGCCCGGGCAGCATCTGATCGGGGCATGACCAATTAGCCGAAAGGATTTTGCCCCGTGTCCGCCATTGCCCGCACCATTCGTGCCACCGCCTTTGCCGCCGCCCTTGTCCCGCTCGCCGCGATCCCCGCGGCGCGGGCGCAACCGATCAGCTGGTGGGATGTGCTGTCGCCGGACCGGCTGGCGCTGTCGCTGATGCAGGTCGGGGTGGCGATGGCGCGCACCCAGCTTGACCTGAGATATTCCGACATGTCGGTCAATATGCTGAGCAATCGCATCACCGTCACCGATCTGCAGGTCTGGCCGCTGCCGGAATGGGACCCCGACGCCAATTGCGAAGTCACCATCGACCGGCTGGTCCTGTCGGGGCTGCCACTGGACCAAACCGTTGAAACACGGGCCAGGCTGTCGGCCTATGGCATCACGGTGCCGGCGATCTGCCTGCCGCCCGAAGCGCGCGGGCTGCTGTTCGCCGCCCGCCTGCAAGAGATTTCGGTGCCGCATCTGGGCGTCGATCTGAGCTATGACATGGCCTCGGCCGCGGCCCGGATTCGCGTCGGGGGGGTGCTGGACGGGATCGCGGCCTTCGACCTCAGCGGCGATTTCTCCTACCTGTGGTTCGACGGGCGCGACGACATGAACGACCCCGACCCGGTGTTCGAACTGCGCTCGGCCTCGCTCAGCCTTGAGAACCTTGGCGGTTGGGAAACCGCCAGCGCCCTGATCCCGCCGGTGCTGTCCAATCCCGAACAGGCGGCGCCGATGATCACCGAAATCCTGACCTCGGTGTTGCGCGATCTGAACCGCAAAGGCAATGCCGAGACCCCGATACCGCTGACGCCCGCGCAGAACGCGCTGATCGCCTCGGCCACCGAAACCTGGGCCGGGTTCCTGGCCAAACCGCAACGGATCGTGCTGGAAACCGATATTCCGCCCGAAGCGCCGGTGTTCCTCGACCTGCAATACTACGAAGACGACCCTTCGGCCGTGTTCGAAGATCTGAAGCCGCGGTTCTCGCTGACCCCGGCAACCGCGCGCGCAGCCCTGCCCCGGGGGCTGCTGCTGGCGGCGCTGGGGGACGAGGCCGAGAACCTTTCGGCGGCAGAGATGCTGCGGGTCGGACGGGCGCTGGCCACCGGCAAGGGGGCGCCGCGCAACCTCAACGCCGGCACCCGGATCCTGACCGATCTGGCCGATGCCGGCAATGCCGAGGCGGCGCTGGCGCTGTCCGAGGTGCTGGAACCCCGCGAACCCGGCCTGTCCTATCTCTGGGCCCTGCGCGCCGGCGCGGCGGGGCTGACGGGCGCCACCGCGCGGCTGGACCGGCTGGAAGGCGTACTGCCGCTGGGCCGGGTGCTGGAAATCCAGACCGAAGCCACCAAGGACGCCAGCCACCCGGTCGAGGCCTTGTCCAGCATCGCCGCGATCAAGGCTCAGGCCCGGGCCCGGCTGACCGGGCGCGGTCAGGAACGCTCTTACGGGATCGCCGCGATGTGGGCGATGCTGGCCGCCGCCACCGGTGACGCCGAAGCCGCCGACATGCTGGACGAGATTGACCAGCGGGTGCGATTCGCCAGCCCCGAGGATGCCGCGACCTGGGCAGAGGTCGAACGCCGCGCCTCGTCGCTGGCGCTGGATGTGTGGCTGTCGCGGGACCTGCCGGCGGTGCTGGGCGACGTGCGCTGAGGCCGAATCGCCCTTGGGGGCCGGACGTTAGCGCCACCATGATTGTCAGCGCCCGGCACCTCGCCTAGTACCTGTTCAGACGAATTCATTGGTAAAGGGCGAGGATTGACATGGTGAACGAACAGCAGGCCGAACAGATACGCAACGGCAAGGGATTCATCGCGGCGCTGGATCAGAGCGGCGGCTCGACCCCCAAGGCGCTGGGCCTCTATGGCATCGGCGAGGATGCCTGGTCGAGCGAGGCGGAAATGTACGACCTGATCCACCAGATGCGCGCCCGGATCGTCAATTCGCCGGCCTTCAACGGCACCCGAATTATCGGCGCGATCCTGTTCGAACGCACCATGGACAGCGATTTCGGTGCCAAGCCGGCAGCCACCGCGCTGTGGGAGGATCACGGCGTGGTGCCGTTCCTGAAGGTCGACAAGGGGCTGGAAAACGAATCCGACGGGGTGCGCCTGATGAAGCCGATGAACGGGCTGGACGCGCTTTTGCAACGCGCCGTGGCCAAGGGGGTGTTCGGCACCAAGATGCGCTCGGTGATCGACGCCGCATCACCTTCGGGGATCGCCGCCAACGTGGCCCAGCAATTCGAGATCGGCAAGCGCATCCTGGCGCATGGGCTGGTGCCGATCATCGAACCCGAGGTGACGATCTCGATCCCCGACAAGGCCGGCGCCGAATCGATCCTGCATGACGAATTGATCGGCCAGCTCGACAAGCTGCCCGATGACGTTCAGGTGATGCTGAAACTGACCCTGCCCGAAACCGACAACCTTTACGCCGATGTGGTCGCCCATCCCCGGGTGATGCGGGTGGTGGCGCTGTCGGGGGGCTATTCGCGCGCCGAGGCCAATGCCCGGCTGGCGCGCAACGCCGGCGTGGTGGCCAGTTTCTCGCGCGCCCTGACCGAAGGCCTGTCGGTGGAGCAGAGCGACGCGGAATTCGACGCGATGCTGGATGCGACGATCGAAAGCATCACGCGGGCATCGATCGCCGGCTGATCGCGATATCCGGGACCGCAAATGCGGGCACAGGGGATTCCATTGCCGAATCACCTGTGCCATACTGCCTCTCAGACGCCCGCCAAGGGCGCACCGCAGGCAGGACACGCACCCGATGACCCGTTCCAACCGACCCGGCTTTGGCCCGGTGATCTTCTTCGCCATCGCATTCGCCTTGGCCAGCTATTTCACCTTTGCCGCCGTTCAAGGCGATTTTGGCCTGTTTCGCCGGGTCGAAATCACCGCCGAAGCCGAGCGCCTCAGCGCTGAGCTGGCAGTTTCCCAAGCCGAAATCGCGCGGATGGAGAACCTGACCAAGCGGCTGTCGGATGACTACCTCGACCTCGACCTGCTGGACCAGCAGGCGCGGTCGGTCCTCGGGTTGCTGCGCTTCGATGAAATCGTGATCCGCTGAGCCGGCGGATACCCCCCCGCACTGCCGATGTGATGTAGGGCGGGCTTCAGCCCGCCACTCCCCGGCTTGGGGTGGGCTGAAGAAGCCCACCCTACGAAAACCGCAACCATCACGGTGTCCTTCCGGCCGGTTTCACAGGCTCACAACAACCGCTCGACCAGCGCCCTCGCATCCATCCGGGGCATCGCCCCGGCCACGCTGCCCCGGGCCTGACCCAGTCGCGTCGCGCAGAACCCCTCGGCCACCTCACCGGTGCCGTGGCGCACCAGTACCGAGGCGGCCAGCAGCGTCGCCAGACTCTCTGCAAACCACCGCAACTCTGCCTCTTCGGGCAATCCGGGCCAACGCGCGCGATGCGCCGCCAGCGCCGCGTCGAAGCGTGCGTCGATACCGGTGGCGGCCTGCAACTCGGCCTCCAGCGCCTCGACGGCCGCCGGCTCGCGCTGCAGGGTGCGCAGGATATCCAGACAGATGACGTTGCCCGACCCTTCCCAGATCGAATTCAGCGGCGCCTCGCGATACAGCATCGGCAGCGGCGTGTCGTCGACATAGCCCATGCCGCCCAGCACCTCCATCGCCTCGTAGATCACCCCGGGTGCGCGTTTGTTCGACATGAACTTGGCCAGCGCCACCGCCAGCCGGGCAAAGCCGTCGTCGCCGGCATCGAACGCCGCCGCCACCCGCATGCCCAAGGCCAGGGCCACCTCCCAGTCCAGCGCCAGATCGCCCAGCACCTGCACCATCAGCGGCTGGTCGATCAGCCGGCGCTGGAACACCCGGCGCCCGGCGCACCACCAGGCCGCCTCGGTCAGGGCCGCACGCATCAACCCGGCGGGCAGCACCGAAGTATCCAGCCGGGTGTGATGCACCATCGAGATGATGGTGCGCACACCGTCGCCCTCGGCCCCCACCGCCTGCGCCCAGGTCCGGTCATACTCGATCTCGGAAGAGGCATTGGACAGGTTGCC
>JAJRUE010000186.1 GCA_024277955.1 Alphaproteobacteria bacterium
CCTCGGACAGGAAACGCGACAGGGCCGGCAGGGTGTCGCGCGCCAGCGCCAGCCGGTCGAGCAGGGCGGCGCGATCCTCGACCAGCGGCGGGATCACCGGTCCGCCATCGCCAACCCCCGGTGGAAACTCGAGCGAAAACGGCGACAGCGCCCCCACGACCCCGTCGGTGAACTGCAGGCCGATCAGGATATCGGCCACCCGGTTCAGCGCTTCGGGGTCGCCAAAGTCGCGCCCCTCGAACACCAGGATCACCTGTCCGGTCGAAGAACCGAACTGTTCCAGGAAGGTTTCGTAGTCGCGATAGGTCTGGGTGTCGGACCGAAAGGCGCCGCCGACGCCATCGTTGAACCCCAGGTTGGCCAGCCCGCGCACGGCCGCCACGTCCAGCCCGGCGACGATGGCCCAGCAGATCGCCAGCCAAACAATCAGGTGTTTTCTGCCCAAAGGATACCCTGCCCCAAGTAGGATCGTGCTTTTCGCGGTCCGCGACAGGTTTCCCGCGAATCCGGGCCGGGTCACGGCCGGCGCGATCATACGTTTTCTTTTCCCGCCGGCAAGTCAAAGCCTGGCGACCGGTTGCGCGCTGTTGAACGCGGTCGCAAACCTGATAAACACAGCTCCAGTGCGGCCAGCGCACGCGGCTCCGTAGCTCAGAGGATAGAGCAACCGCCTCCTAAGCGGTAGGTCATAGGTTCGACTCCTATCGGGGCCGCCATAATGCCTTGAAACCAAAAAATGAAACTTGCCTATTTCCCGGCAATCCCCAGTATGCGCCCGTATGCCCCAAAAGTGGTGGCGCCATCTCAGATCCCGGGAGGTTGACCGATGAACAACGTTCGCAAGCCCCTTGAAACCACCACCATCGGGGCCTTTCCAAAGCCCGATTACGTGCCGGTGCGCGACTGGTTCGACATCGCGCGGGAAACCGGGGGGATGAATTCGCCCAAGACGACGACCGACTATACCGCCGCCAGCCAGAGCATCGGCGACGAACACGAAGCGCTATTCGTGCGCGCCGCGCGCGAGGTGATCGAAATCCAGCTGCGCGCCGGGATCAGCATTCCCACCGACGGCGAGGTGCGGCGCGAAAACTACATCCACTACCATTGCCGCCATATCGACGGGTTCGACTTTGAGCGGCTCGAACACCGGGTGCTGCGCGATGGCGCCTACGAAACCGACCTGCCGGCGATCCGTGGTCCGGTGCGCCATACCGGCGCGCCCTACGGGGCCCATGACTATCAGGCCGCCCAGGCCGTCAGCCCGCGCCCGGTCAAGTTCACCCTGCCCGGACCGCTGACCATCATGGATACCACCGCCGATTGCCACTACGACGACCGGCCGCGGCTGAACGCCGATCTGGCCGAAACCGTCAACCGCGAGATCCGCGCGCTGGTGGACGCCGGCTGCCGCTACATTCAGGTGGACGAGCCGCTTTTCGCGCGTTCGGTCGACGATGCCCTGTCCTTTGGGATGGAAGGTCTGGAACGCTGTTTCCACGGCGTTCCGAAATCGGTGACGCGCATCGTGCACATGTGCTGCGGCTATCCCGATCACCTGGACGACGAAGACTACAAGAAGGCCGACCCTTCCAGCTATCATCGCCTGGCCGACGCCATCGACCAGGCCGGTTTCGACCAGGTCTCGATCGAAGATGCCCATTGCTGCAACGATCTTTCGCTGCTGGACAGGTTCCGGAAAAAGACCGTGATCTTTGGCGCGGTGGCGGTGGCCCGCAGCCGGGTCGAGACCGCCGACGAAATCGAGGCCCGGCTGCGCGCGGCGCTCGAACATATCGACCGCGACCGGCTGGTGGTGGCGCCCGATTGCGGGCTGGGGCTGCTGAGCGCCGACCTGGCCGAAGCCAAGCTGACCGCCATGTGCGAAGCGGCGGCGCGGATCTGACCGTCTGGGGTTGAAACCCGGTCAGCCGACGCGACCGTAAAACGTCCTTTGGGCGTTTGGCGACAGGGCGACGCCCGGTTCGGTGTTGTAGGCCAGAACCGCCAGCATCCGGGTGCGCGCGCCCAGGTTCGGGGTCACCCGGTGCAGCGAATTGCGGCCCCGGAACAGCAGCAGCGTGCCGGCTTCGACCGCCAGTTGCCGGACCGGCGTACGCCCGTCCAGCACCGCCTCTGCCGCGGCGAACCCCATGTCGCCGCGATCGGCGTCGCGCAGGTCCGGGACGTATTCGAAAACGCCGCCGGTTTCGGCGGGCTGGATCATCAGGGTGATCGCAAAGGATGAATTGTCGAAATGCCAGCCCAGTTCCTGCCCGGTTTAGGCAAAGTGCAGATTGATCGACGACAGCGGATCGGCGTAGGGGAACAAAGCCTTTTCCCCGAGCACGTCGCACAGAAAGTCGCGAAACGCCGCCGCGTCGTAGAGCCTGCGCAACGGGCTGGCCGGCGCGATCAGGTCATCGGTCAGACAGCCCTTGGACGACACCACCAGGCGGTTGCGCACATGGTCGCCGGGCAGCGCCGGGTCGGGCGGCGACAGGTAGACGGTGTGCCGGCTGACCTGGGCAAAGACCCTGGCGCGGCTGGCTTCGCCCTCGGCGCGGATGGTTTCGACGGCCGATGGCGCGAGAAACCCGGACAGGGCCAGCACCCCGGTCGCCCGGTAACGCGCGCGGCAGCTTTCGCGGTATTGGGCGGCGCCTATCGGATGCGCCGCAAGATCGACCACCTGTTCCAGGCTCATGTCCTCCAAAACGCCGGTCAGATCATCCGGATAACATCCTTGTCGATCGACAGCATGTAGCCCTTGCGGGCGATGTTTCGGATCAGCAATTCGCTGACCATCTGGTTGCCCAGCGTGTCGCGCAGCCGCTTGATGCGCGTGGCGCCAGCGGCTTCGTCGCAATCGGCGGGGCTGCGCCCGGATATGACCGCTTCGATTTCGGCCCCGGTCATCACGTCTTCGTCCATGCGCGCTTCGGCCAGCACCGAAAGGGTTTCGATCGCCGCCTGGGTCAGCTTGAATTCCATGTTGTTGATGTAGACCGTGCGTTCTTCGCGGCTGATCAGCAGGGATGAAACGGTGATGCCGGCGCGCTCGATCTCGCTCATCCGGCGGTTCAGGATGATGATCGTCACCAGAAACACCAGCGCCGCGATCAGCAGGGCCGTGGAAAACACAAGCAGCACGAAGATCACCGTGCGATAGCTTTGCAGCACGTCGGAAAAGGCGGTGCCGCTCTGGGCCAGGATTTCCAGCAGCTTGATTTCGGCGTTCGAGGTCAGATCGTCGTTGGCGACAAAGATCTGTTCCACCCGCGCGTTAAAGGCGTTGGCGTCGGGCAGGTTGGCAAACAGCAAGACCGCCGCCACCAGCAAAATGGCGACGATGACCGCGATACCGATGGCCACGACCCGCATGCCGGATCGGCGCGCATCAGTAACGTAAGAAGAATTCCCCAGCGCTTTCTTTCCTATTTTCCAGTCCCTCCGGCCCGAAGATCGATAGCACGTTCAGCAGTTTCCAACCGTCCCCGGCGATCCTGCGAGCGATTTCCGGGCGCGCCGCCTTCTGTGAGGCGCAGGCTGCGTCCGGCAGTTCGATCACACCGTAGTGCAGGCGCAACGGATTGTCGCGCTTGGCCTTGTAGTCGGCATAGCACGCGGCGCTGGCGGCGCTTGCGGCAAGTACCGAGACCAGGCTTGCGGCAAGGATGATCCTGACGATCGACATGGCGCGATACTGCAAGAGGATCGCCGGCTATTCAATGACCCGCGCCCAAAGAGGCGTTGTTATCCGATAGCAACGGCCGGTTATTGCCTGGCAGGCCGGCTTTTGGCGATCGTCGCAGCGACAAGACCCGCGGCGTCCCGACATGGGGGCCGGCATCCGGGGGCATCAGAGCGAAAGGAAATACCATGACCAGGAAAGTGATTGCAGGCGCGCTTGCCCTTTCGATGGCGTTCGCCGGGGTTTCGGCGGCGCCGGCATATGCGGGCAACGACAAGGAGGTCGGCCGCGTTCTGGCCGGGGCGCTGGCGCTTTTTGTGATCGGCCAGGCGATCCAGGACGCCAAGTGGCGCAAGCAGGCCCCGCCCCAGGCGTCCCAGCCGCAGCCGCCGCGCCCCGAGGTCAGCCGGAACCCGGTGCGCTGGCCGGTGAAGCCGCCGGCCCGCCGCCATACCCATCCGCCCGCGCCCAAGCCGACGCCGGTGCAAATCCACCGCCCGGTCCCGCGGCCCGCTCCGCTGGTCCCCAAGCCGGGCTGGAACCCGTTTCCGACGCCGGTTGCGCAGCGCGACCTGGTGCCCAGCGAATGCGCTTTTCCGCTGCGCCGCAACGGCAAGCGCCGCGAGGTGTTCGGCAAGGCCTGCGTCGACGAAACCATGTATCGCCCCGAGCGCCTGCCTTTGGTCTGCCTGGACGAGGTGAACGTCCGCTATGGCCGCGCCGCCGAGGTCTATGACGCACGCTGCCTGCGCGAATTCGGCTTTGTCGGCAGCGACACGCGCGGCTGATGCGCGCCTGACGGGCGAGCGAACCCACGAGCAGTCAAGATCCCGGCGCGGGTATCCCCAGCTTTTCCGCGCCGCACCCTGGGGCGGGTGGTCACGCGACACTCTCCAACGCATGACCCCCGCCCCCTTTTTCGCTTGCGCCCCGGCCCCGCGGAGGCTTTTCTGCCGGCATGGCCAGAACACCCCCCGATTTCAGTTTCGAAGACCAGGCGCTAGCGGCGGGCGCGACCTGCGTCGCCGGCGTCGACGAGGTCGGCCGCGGCCCGCTGGCCGGCCCGGTGGTGGCTGCCGCGGTGCGGCTTGACCCGGCCCGCATCCCGCCGGGCCTGATGGATTCCAAGGCCCTGAGCGCGCGCCGCCGCACAGCGCTGGCCGCCGAGCTTCACGCCTGCGCCGATGTCTGCATCGCCCAGGCCAGCGTCGCCGAGATCGACCAACTGAACATCCTGCACGCCGCGATGCTGGCGATGGAACGCGCCGTCGCCGGGCTGGCCCGCGCCCCCGATCACGTGCTGGTGGACGGCAACCGCCTGCCCCCTGCGCTGGCCGAAACCGGGCGCGCCATCGTCAAGGGCGACGCGCGCTGCCTGTCGATCGCCGCCGCCTCGATCGTGGCAAAAGTGTCACGCGACCGGCTGATGGTGGATTTGGCGCAACAGCATCCGGGCTATGGCTGGGACAAGAACGCCGGTTACCCGACCAAACAGCACCTTGCGGCGCTCCGAAATCTTGGGGTGACCCCACACCATAGACGTTCCTTCAAACCGGTCCACAATATCTTGTATCAAGAAAAAATTATAACCCCTTGATTCAAAAAAGAATTTGACGGCGAATCGCCAATGAATCATCTTTGTCGGCAATAACGACGCACCGAAACGGGCGCGAAAACGAGGCAGAGATGACAACCAAAACCCGCAAGGAAGCGCCCACGCTTCCGCTCAACCAGATATTGCCCGGCGATTGCATCGAGGTGATGAACAGCCTTCCCGAAGGCTCGGTCGACCTGATCTTTGCCGACCCGCCCTATAACCTGCAGCTCAAGGGTGACTTGCACCGGCCGGACAATTCCAAGGTCGATGCGGTGGATGACGCCTGGGACCAGTTCGCGTCCTTCAAGGCCTATGACAAGTTCACCAGGGCCTGGCTGAAGGCGGCGCGCCGGCTGCTGAAACCGCATGGGGCGATCTGGGTGATCGGGTCGTATCACAACATCTTTCGCGTCGGCGCGGCGATGCAGAACGAAGGCTACTGGATCCTGAACGACGTGGTCTGGCGCAAGTCCAACCCGATGCCGAATTTCCGCGGCAAGCGGTTTACCAACGCCCATGAGACGATGATCTGGGCGTCCAAGGCGGAAGCCTCGAAATACACCTTCAACTACGAGGCGCTGAAGGCGCTGAACGAAGGTATCCAGATGCGGTCGGACTGGGTCTTGCCGATCTGCACCGGCCACGAGCGGCTCAAGAACGAAAACGGCGACAAGGCGCACCCGACCCAGAAACCCGAAAGCCTGCTGCACCGGGTGCTGGTGGGCTCGACCAACCCGGGCGACGTGGTGCTGGACCCGTTCTTTGGCACCGGCACCACCGGCGCGGTCGCAAAGATGCTGGGTCGCGACTTTATCGGGATCGAACGCGAAGCCGGCTATCGCGAGGTCGCGCAAAAGCGCATCGACCGGGTGCGCAAGTTCGACAAGGCGGCGCTTGAGGTGTCGACCAGCAAGCGGGCCGAGCCGCGCGTGCCGTTTGGCCAGCTGGTCGAACGCGGCATGCTGCGCCCGGGCGAAGTGCTGATCAGCCCGCGCGGCAAGACCGCCAAGGTGCGCGCCGACGGCACCCTGATCACCGGTGACGTGCGCGGGTCGATCCACCAGGTAGGCGCCGCGCTGGAAGGCGCGCCCAGCTGCAACGGCTGGACCTACTGGTCGTTCAAGCAGGACGGAAAGACCGTGCCCATCGATCTGCTGCGTCAGCAGATCCGGGCCGAAATGAGCTGACAGAACAAACAGTTACCGCCGGTGCCTGTGGCCTTAACCACGGCACAACCTTGCCCCGCCCTTGTTGGCGGGGCTTTTTTGCCGCCCGGCCCGCACGCGCCGGGCAGGGTCTTTTGCCATGAGCGCCGAATTGCTGTAGGCTCGCCGCTATTGAGTTCGGCATTTCACACTATTCTTGCCCAGGCGCAGCCTAATCTTGCGCGCAGCACACAGGCCCCTGTCCGACAGTCCTGCACCGGGAAACCAACCCCGGCGCATGGTTCGAAACGCGTGAAAACAATCACAATACTCTCAGGGAGAACCACCATGCCAAACTATCTTTTCAGAGCCCGCTATACCTCTGCTTCGCTCAAGGCGATGATCGAAAACCCGCAGGACCGCGAACAGGCGGCCCGCAGCCTGGTCGAATCGGCCGGGGGCACCCTGGAGTGTTTCTACTTCTCCATGGGCGAAGACGACGTGATGGCGGTGATCGAAGCGCCCGACGACGCCACCGCATCGGCGGTGTCGATCGCGATCGGCGCGTCCGGGGCCTTTGCCGGCGGCGGCACGACCAAGCTGTTGACCGCGACCGAAGCCCTTGCGGCCATGAAAAAGGCCCAGGCGGTGCTGGCGGGCTACCAGGCCCCGGCCGAATGAAGGGCCGAATGACCGGCTGAACCGGCGGCTATCGCGGCATCGGTGTCGCCGCGCGCTTGTAGGGCGACCAGTCGGTGATCTCGGGGTAATACATCGCGCGCCATTTGCGCACCCTCGGGTTCATCATCCGGCGCCACAGCGGCGGCACCAGCGCGATGGCCACCATCTCGGGGTAGCCGAACGGCAGCTGCGGGGCTTCGGCGGGCCCGTGGTTCTGCAACAACGGGAACCGTCGGTCGGGCCTGGTGTGATGGTCGGAATGGCGCTGCAGGTTGATCAGCAGCCAGTTCGACACCCGCTGGGCCGCGTTCCACGAATGATGCGGGCGCACCGGTTCGTATTTTCCGCCGCCCAGGTGTTTGCGCGTCAGCCCGTAATGTTCGACATAGTTGGTCAGCTCAAGATACCAGACCGCCACCATCGCCTGAAAGACGAACAGCCCCAGCCCCACCCAGCCGCCGACCAGCAGCGCCAACAACAGATGCGCGCCCTGCAGGGTCCAGTAGCGCCAATAGGGGTTGGCCCCGTCCCACCAGGGCAGCCCCTTGCGCGCCAGACGCGCCTTTTCCACGCCAAAGGCCGACCGGCGGCATTGCACCAGCACCCGGGCAAAGAAGCGGTGAAAATTCTCGTTGTAGCGCGCGGTGACCGGATCGCGCGGCGTGCCCACGTGGCTGTGGTGCACCAGCAGGTGTTCGGTGCGGAAATGCGAATATAACACGCTGGCCAGCAGCAGGTCGCCCAGCCAGCGTTCCAGCCGGTTTTTCTGGTGGATCAACTCATGCGCATAGACGATCCCCACCGCGCCCGAGATCTGTCCGACCCCGTAAAACAGCGCCAGTTTTTCAAACCCGTTCAGGTGCTGCGCGCGGCTCGCATACCAGACCATCCCGAAGATCAGCGAAACCTGCACCGGATACCAGATCAGGGTGATCAGCCGATACCAGAACAGGTCGCGTTCGGGGGTCTCGGGGTCGGCGTTCTCAAGGTTCTGGCCTGCCAGCGCATCGAGCACCGGAAAGACGCCAAAGGTGCTGACCACCGGCAACAGCAGCGCCCAGCCCCCCTGGCGGGCGGCGTAGATCACCACCGGCACCAGCGCCAGTGACAGCCAGAACGGCAGCGCGTTGCGAAACCGGGCAACGGGGCGGGCAGGGGTCGTCATCGCATACCTCCGGGCAGTTCAGCGCGATGATAGACCGGGCGGGCGCGGGGCTCAAACCTCGTCTTGCGGGGCGGCGCGGGCGGCGTTCCAGGCCTTGCGTATCACCGTGGGCAGATCGGCGGGGTCAAAGTCGTCGGCGGCGACGAAATCGCCGCGCGATGGCCGGGCGTCGGCGCGGACGCGCGCGTGGCGCACCGTCAGGATCAGGTGGAAATGGGTGAAGGTGTGGCGGACCTCGACCGGCGAGGTTTGCCAGCGGGCCGCTACCGGGGGCGTGGCGTCCGCGCCCTGGCAGGCGTTGTCGCCCCGGTCCCAGCCGTCGCCGGGCCAGCCCAGCATGCCGCCCAGCAGCCCGCGGCCGGGGCGGCGTTCCAGCAGCACCGCCCCATCCGCGCGCCGCGCCACATGGACAACGCCACGGCGCACCGGCCTGGCCACGCGCGGCGCCCGGCGCGGCAGGTCGCCCGCGATCCCCGCCGCACGGGCGCGGCAGGGCGCGCGCAACACGCATTGCGCGCAGGCCGGCGCGCGCGCCGTGCAGACCGTCGCCCCCAGGTCCATCACCGCCTGGGCGTGGTCTCCGGCGCGGGTCTGCGGGGTCAGATCGCCCGCCAGCGCCCGCAGGCGGGGCTTGGCCTTGTCCAGGGTTTCCTCGACCGCGAACAGTCGCGCCATCACCCGTTCGACATTGCCGTCCACCACCACCGCCGGCCAGTCAAAGGCGATCGCCGCCACCGCCGCCGCCGTATAGGGGCCGATCCCCGGCAGGCGGCGCAGGGCGGCTTCGTCCCGGGGAAAGGCTCCGCCCAGATCATCGGCCACCACGCGGGCGCATTTCAGCAGGTTGCGGGCGCGCGCGTAGTAGCCCAGGCCGGCCCATTCGCCCATCACCTGCGCGTCCGGTGCCGCCGCCAGCGCCTGCACGTCGGGCCAAAGCGCGGTAAACCGGCGGAAGTAGCGGTCCACCGCGGCGACGGTGGTCTGTTGCAACATCACCTCGGACAGCCAGACGCGGTAGGGGTCGGGCCGCACGCCGCGCGCGCGCGCCGCCGGGCCGACGCGCCAGGGCAGGTCGCGGGCGTTCGCGTCGTACCAGGCCAGCAGCGCGGCGCTCATTTCCTTGGCTTGCAACATTCCCCCTTTCGCAGGGTTTGCGGCTGACATTACCCTTGCGCTGGCCTAGAATGGCCGGCAACCACGGGACATGCCAGCAATGAGCACGCAACGCAATCAGGACCAGCGCCCCCAGGCGTCGCGCCCGCCCCGGCGCAAGCGCGGCTTCGAGCGCGCCTCAGGGCTGCTTCAGGGGCGGATCCGCAAGGTCGGGGAAACCCGCGGCTTTGCGGTGTCGCGCCTGCTGACCCACTGGCCCGAAATCGTCGGCGAAGAAACCGCCGCCGCCGCGCTGCCGGTCAAGGTCAGCTATTCCCAAGGCGGCATGGGGGCGACGCTGACGCTGCTGACCACCGGCGCACAGGCGCCGATGTTGCAGGCCGAACTGCCGAAAATTCGCGACAAGGTGAACGCCTGTTACGGCTATGCGGCGATATCGCGCATTCGGATTACCCAGACCGCCCCGATAGGGTTCGCCGAAGGCCGCGTGGCCTTTGACCATGCGCCGGCATCGACAAGACCGGACCCCGATCAAGCGACCGATCCGGGAACCGCCGCCGCCGCCCGCGACGCCACCCGCGCAGTAACGGACGACCGTCTGCGCGCCGCCCTCGAAGACCTGGGCCGAAAGGTTCTGTTCCGGTCGAAACAGAAAAGGACGCTGTAATGAACAAACTGGTAACCCTTGCCCTTGCCGCCCTGATCGCTGTGCTGGGCGCCCTGTCGCTGGCCGCCCCCGCTGTGGCCCAGGACACGGCCAAGGACAAGCAGGTCGATACCTCGCTGGTGCAAGAAATGTCGCTGGGCAACCCTGACGCCAAGGTGACGGTGATCGAATACGCGTCCTTCACCTGCCCGCACTGCCGCCGGTTCCACGAAACCGTCATGCCGAAGCTGAAAAGGGATTACATCGACACCGGCAAGATCAACTTTGTCTACCGCGAAGTCTATTTCGACCGTTTCGGCCTGTGGGCCGGGATGGTGGCGCGCTGCGGCGGACCGATGCGCTATTTCGGGATCGTGGACATGATCTACGAAAACCAGTCCGAATGGACCGCCGGCGGCGACCCGGCAAAGATCGTCCAGAACCTGCGCAAGTTCGGCAAGCTGGCCGGGATCAGCGATGAACAGCTGGATGTCTGCCTGACCGATGCCGACAAGGCCCGGGCGCTGGTCACCGTCTATCAGCAGAACGCCGAAGCCGACGGGATCGACGCCACCCCCACCTTCGTGATCAACGGCGAAAAATACTCGAACATGCCCTACGAGGATTTCGTCAAGATCCTGGACGAAAAGCTGGCCGAATGAACCCACCGCTTGCCGGGCTGAAAGTCGTAGAACTGGCGCGCATCCTGGCCGGCCCCTGGGCCGGTCAGATGCTGGCCGACCTGGGCGCAGACGTGATCAAGGTCGAAAGCCCCGCCGGTGACGATACCCGCAACTGGGGCCCGCCCTTTGTCGAACGCGACGGCGACCGGTCAGCCGCCTATTTCCACGCCTGCAACCGCGGCAAGCGTTCGGTGCGCGCCGATTTCCGCACCGCGCAGGGCCAGCAGCTGGTGCGCGACCTGGTGGCGGATGCCGATATCCTGATCGAGAATTTCAAGGTTGGCGGGCTGGTGAAATACGGGCTGGATTACGCCAGCCTGAAACCCGTCAACGCGCGGCTGATCTACTGTTCCATCACCGGTTTCGGACAGACCGGCCCCTATGCGCAGCGCGCCGGCTACGACTATATCATCCAGGGGATGAGCGGGCTGATGTCGGTGACCGGCGCCCCCGAGGGCCAGCCGCAAAAGGTTGGCGTGGCGGTGGCCGACATCTTTACCGGCGTCTACGCCACCAGCGCCATCCTGGCCGCGCTGCACCAGCGTACCTCTACGGGGCAGGGCCAGCATATCGACATGGCGCTGCTGGACGTGGCCACCGCGATCACCGCCAACCAGGCGATGAACTACCTGACCACCGGCACGCCTCCGGGGCGGATCGGCAATGCGCATCAGAACCTGGCCCCCTACCAGGTGTTCGACTGCGCCGATGGCTGGATTATCATCGCCACCGGCAACGACGCGCAATACCAGCGCCTGTGCGATGTGCTGGGCCTGCCCGAACTGGCCAATGATCCGGCCTACCGGACCAACGCCGACCGGGTGACCAACCGCCAGGCCCTGAGCGAAGCGCTGACCCTTGCCACCCTGCGTTTCAGCCGCGACGACCTGCTGGCCGCCTGCGAAGCCCGGGGCATTCCCGCGGGCCCGATCAACGACATGGCCCAGGTGTTCGCCGACCCGCAGATCCGCCACCGTGGTCTGCAGGGCGAAATCGATGGCATCCCGACCGTGCGCGCGCCGTTCCGGTTTTCGGACGCCGACCTGCCGCTGACCCGCCCGTCGCCCCGGCTTGGGGAACATGACGCCGAAGTGTGCGCCGAACTGGAGCGCCGCCGCGCGAAACCCCGGGGTCAGGACTAGAGCCTGTCGCACCTGATCGGATTCGCCTCTTCTCCAGACGGAGGGCAGGCGGTCGCCCGGGTGGGCGCGAATGCGCCCGCCGTTGCGCTGGAAGCGCACCAGAGGTGCGACGGGGCGGGCGGGCGCATGCCCGGGCCGCTGCTCGACCCGGGCGCAGTGAATTCAGTCAGACGCGACGTGCTCTAGCGGCCCTAGGCCGCGCCCAGACCCAGCTTGGCCAACGCGTCGTCCAGCGGCGCCCAGTCGTCCAGCTCAAGGCGCACCGGCAGGGTCAGAACCTTCTGCTTGAAGGCCGCGGGCAGGCGCACCGCATCCTTTTCGGTGGTCACCAGCTGGGCGTCGCGCAGCAGGGCTTCGCCTTCCAGCCGGGTCAGCAGACCGGGGCTCAGTTGTTGGTGGTCGGCCAGGGCTTCGGCCCGGATCACCTCGGCCCCGAGCCCGCGCAGGGTGGCAAAGAACTTGGCCGGGTAGCCGATCCCGGCAAAGGCGATCACCCGCATGCCCCGCCAGCCGATGCCGGTTTCAAGCACCTCCAGCCGGGCGGTCAGGCGCGCACATGGCACCGCCGCCCCCCAGCGCCGGGAAAACGCGGCCTGGGACGCGGGGCCGCCGATGCTCAGCACCATGTCGGCGCGGCGCAACCCGGCGGCGACGCCTTCGCGCAACGGGCCAGCCGGGATCGCCCGACCGTTGCCGAAGCCGCGCGCCGCATCCACCACCACCAGCGACAGATCCTTGACCACCGACGGGTTCTGGTGGCCGTCGTCCAGCAGCACCACCTGCGCCCCTGCCGCTTGGGCCGCGCGTACCCCGGCGGCGCGGTCGCGCGCCACCCAGACCGGCGCGAAAGCGGCGATCAGCAGCGGTTCGTCCCCGACCTCTGCGGCCTTGTGGCGGCGTTCATCCACCCGGACCGGCCCGGCCAGCGTGCCGCCGTGACCGCGCGTGACCACCTGCACCGACAGTCTCCGCGCCGCCAGCCGCGTCGCCAGGGCGATCACCGCGGGCGTCTTGCCGGTTCCCCCGGCGTTCAGGTTGCCGATGCAGATCACCGGCACAGCGGCGCGAAACCCGGCCCGCGCCACCCGGCGGGCGGTGGCGGCGGCGTATAGCGCCCCCAGCGGTGCCAGCAGTCGCGCCTGCCAGCCCGGCCGCTCGGGCGGGTTGTCCCAGAACCGGGGGGCCTTCATGGGGCGTCGCCGATCTGGGCGGCCTGGGCCATGGCTTCGCGGGCAAGGGCTTCGGGGGGCTCTCCGTCCAGGGCGCGGGTCAGCATCGCCACCGACCTTTCCATCACCTCGGCCCCGGCCGAGCTGATCTGCCAGGCGGCATGCGCCATCACCGCCGCCCGGTCCGGCGCGATCAGCATTTCCAGCACATGCGCCAGTTCGCCCATGTGGCTGATCTCGCGCGAGGCGCCGGCGCGGCCCAGGCGTTCGTAGGCCAGCCGGTGCCCCTGGGTCAGCGGCCCGTGCAGCACGACCGAGCCGAGCGCCGCGGCGTCGAACGGGTTGGGGCCGGTTCCGGCGCCGCCGGCCAGGGTCTGACCGATGAACGACACCGGGGCCAGGCGATACCACAGACCCATTTCCTCGTCGGTGTCGGCCAGGTAGACCTGGGTGACCAGATCGGGTTCTTCGCCGGCGCTGCGGCGCGCAAAGACAAAGTCCTTTTCCGCCAGCAGCGCTGCGAATTCGTCCCCCCAGTCCGGGTCCGCCGGCACCAGGATCAGCAACAGCCGGTGCGATCGCCGGGTCGCCTGCCCATGCGCGGCAAGAACCGATTCCAGTTCCGCCCGGTCGATTTCCGCCGCCAGCCAGATCGGCCGGGTAGACATGGTTGCGGCCAGGTCGTCCCATTCCGCCTGGTTGCAGCTCAGCGGATCGATGTCGCGTTGCAGCACCCCCGTGGTGATCACCCGGTCACGGTGCGCGCCCGCCGAAATCAGCGCCAGAGACGTGGCTTCGTCGCCGCTCAGGATGGTGTCGAAGCGGCGCAGGGATCCGCGCACCAGCCCCGGCAGGATGCGCCAGCCACGGGTCGCTTCGATCGCCGCGCCGGTGTCCAGCATGAACAGAGGCACCCCGGCCAGCGAGGTTTCGCGCACCAGCGCCGGGCGCAGCCGCCCGGTGATCCACAGCGCCACGTCGGGGCGCCAATGGGCCAGGAATTCCGCCGCCGCGCCGCGGGTGTCGGGCGGCAGGACCATGTGCAGGCACTGGTCCGGCAGTTCGTCGGGCCGGGCCCCGTCCGAGGTCAGCAGGAACCACGCTTCGGGGTGTTCGTCGGCAAGGTTGCCCACCAGATCGAAGATCACCGGGAAATCATTGGCCCGCGTCGCGTGAACCCAGACCAGCTGGCCCGCCGGCCGTTCCATGCCGGCCGGTTGCGTGGCCCCGCGCGGCGCGGTTCGCAACCGCAGCGGCGCCAGCAGGTCGTAGATGATGCGCGACGGGGAAAATCCCATGATCACCCGGCCTAGTCGCCAAGTTCCTCGGTGGACGAGGCCTCGGACTGTTCGTCGCGCAACCGGTGCAGGTGGGCGATAAAATAGCGCATGTGGGCGTTGTCGACGGTGCGGTGCGCCTCGGCCTTCCAGGCGTCATAGGCCGACTTGTAGTCGGGAAATATTCCGACGATGTGAATGTCGTCGACGTTCTTGAAGGCGGTTTTTGCCGGGTCGATCAGTTCTCCGCCGAAAACGAGATGCAGGCGTTGGGTCATTTTCCCTCCGGGGACGGCTTGGGTGGAATTTGCCGCACCCTACGGCAAAACCGGGCCGGGTCAAGCCGGAGCCGCCGCCCCGCCATCCGCCGCGCTCAGCCGGTCGAGCAGCCCGTGCAGCACCGGCGCGGGGGCGGCCAGCAAGCCGGGCAAAAGCGGCGCGCGGTTGTTGAACCGCGGCGCGTTGCCATGCCGGTCGGCGACAAGCCCGCCGGCCTCGTGCACGATCAGGGTGCCGGCGGCCACGTCCCATTCCCAGGCGTCGCGCAAGGTCAGCATCGCGTCGAACCGGCCTTCGGCCACCAGCGCCATGCGGTAGGCCAGCGACGGGCGGAAATGCCGCTGGACCGGAGGCGCGCCGCCGGTCCAGCGCTCTGGCGTCAGCATGTTTTTCGCCGAAAGCACCGTCGCCCCGTCCAGCGAAACCCGGTCCGAAGGGTGTATCGGCGCGCCGTTCAGCACCGCTCCCCCGCCGAGGCGCGCCGCATAGAGCTTGTCCTTGGCGGGCAGGTAGATCACCGCCGCGACCACCTGGCCGTCGCGCGCCACCGCCAGCGAATGGGCCCAGGCTTCGTCGCCGGCGATAAAGGCGCGGGTGCCATCGATCGGGTCGATGATGAACACGTTTTCGCAGGTCAGCCGGGCGGCGCCGTCTTCGCTTGCCTCGGACAGCCAGCCGTAGTCGGGGCGGGCGGCGCGCAGGGTGGCTTCCAGCATGTCGTTGACTGCGTGATCGGCCTCGGTCACGGGGCCGGCGCCGACCTCTTTTTCCCAGCTTTCGGGCTGGTTGCGCCAGTAGGGCAGGGCAAGGTCGCCGGCCCGGCGCGCAGCCGCGACCAGCAGGTCCAGATCGTCAGTTTCCGGCAAGGGTCAGCCCCTCGACCAGCAGCGACGGCACCACCCGCGACCGGTAGGCGCGCGCGTCATTGGCCGGCACCAGCGTTGCGAGCATGTCGCGAAGATTTCCGGCGATGGTGCATTCGTTCACCGGGTATTGCACTTCGCCGTTCTCGACCCAGAACCCCGAGGCCCCGCGCGAATAATCCCCGGTCGTCAGGTTGATCGACGACCCGATCATCGAGGTCACCACCAGCCCGGTGCCCATGTCGCGGATCAGATCCGCCCGGCTGGCCGAGCCCTGCGTCAGCGCCACGTTCCAGCTTGCCGGCGACGGCACCGAAGAGGTGCCGCGCGCGGCGTTGCCGGTGGGGTCCAGGTTCAGCTTGCGGGCGCTGGCAAGGTCCAGCGTCCAGCCGGTCAGCACGCCGTTGTCGACGATCGCGCGGCGCGCCGTCGCCAGGCCCTCGGCGTCAAAAACCCGGCTGAGCGCCGTGCGCGGCCGGTGCGGGTCTTCGATCAGCGACATGGTTTCGGGCAGGATTTGCCGGCCCAGCAGGTCGCGCGCCCAGGACGACCCGCGCACGATGGCCGCCCCGTTTATCGCGCTCAGCAGGTGGCCCACCAGCGACGCCGCCACACGTTCGTCGAACAGAACCGGAAAGGCGCCGGTGGCGGGTTTGCGCGCCCCCGCGCGCGCGACCGTGCGTTCGGCGGCGGTGCGGCCGACCTCTTCCGGGCTGGGCAGATCTTCGCGCCAGCTCAGGGTTTCGCCGTAATAGTCGGTCTCCATCGCGGTGCCGCTGCCGGTGATCGCCGAACAGGCCAGCGAATGGGAGCTGCGTTCGTAGCCGCCGGAAAACCCGTTGCTGGCGGCCATGTGAACGCGGTGCCGGCCATACCCGGCCGAAGCGTGGTCGACCACCGATACGCCCTGGACCGCGGCGGCGGCGGCTTCGCAGCGCAACGCCCGGTCTTTCAGGTCGTCCGGCCCCGGTTCGCCCGAGGGGTCGGCCAGTTGCAGCGCCGAACAGTCGCGGTCCTGCGCCAGCTGGTCGGGGCCGGCCAGCCCGGCGGTGGAGTCTTCGGGGGCCTCGCGCGCCATCGCCACCGCGCGTTCGGCCATGGTTGCGATGGTGTCGCGCCGGGTGTCCGAAGCCGAAACCACCGCTTGCCGGCGGCCGATGAAAACCCGCAGGCCGATGTCGGTGGCTTCGGACCGTTCGGCGTGTTCCAGCGCTCCCTGGCGCACCTCGATATCGAGCGAGGTCGCCTCCACCGCCAGCGCGTCGGCGGCCTCGGCGCCGGCCCGCCGGGCGGCGTCGATCATCGTTGCGGTCAGCTCTTCAAGTGATTTCGTCATGCGGCGGCTTCCTGTTCTGGCTTGCCAAGCAGGTAATCGGCGCAACCGCAAGCCGCAAGGCGAAGCGATGCGAAAAAGGCCGCGCCAGTGCCGGCGCGGCCCCTTTCGTCACGTGCCACGGGCTTATTTCAGCTGCTGGCCGTTGGCGAACACGCTGCCATCGCCGTTGACCTCGATCTTCGAGGTCATGGTGTCCTCGCCATCGGCGGGGCGCGCGAACAGGCCCAGCATCATGCGGAAGCCCATCGCCTTGTCGTCGGGCAGCATGCCCATCTGGATCAGCCGGTCGATCAGCCCGTTGGCGCCAACGATGCGCAAATCGACCGCGCCGGTGGGCGCCGGCATTCCCTTGAAAGTGGTCATGTCGCTGTTGTCAAAGGTGAACCCCCCGTTGCCGGCAATCTCAGCCCCGGCGGCGGACAGGATGATGCTGTTGATGTTCAGATCGTACAGCTCGGCCGGGTTCTTGCCCTTGAACGCCTTGGCCTGGGCCGGGTCGCCGATTTCGACCAGCCACTTCATCTTGCCCGATACGTCAAGCTCGATCGTCGCCGGGTCGCGCGGCATCACCTGCTGCGGGTCGAGCATCGACCAGATCATGTCGCTGATCTTGACCCCGCCCAGCCGCGCCAGGAAACCGAAGTCGCGCGGCTCGTCCGTCTTGCGCATCGGCATCGCGAACCGGAACCCGAAGTCGGCAAGTTCCAGCGTCACTTCCGGGAACGGGATCTTGGGCGACTTCAGTTCGTAGCGGATGCCGGTCGCGCTGCCGCCGTATTCCATGGCGCCGTCGACCAGCGAGATGTTGAGCGCGTTGCTGTCGGTCTGGGTGTTGATCGACACATCGTCCTTGCGGTCGACGATACGCACGCTGGCGTGCGACGGGCCGGTGGAAAACCCGGCTTCCACATTGACGCTGCCGTCGAACATCGCGGTCGGGCTGGCCATGTCGAACCCGGCGGCGATCGAGGCCAGCGACTGGGTTGCGAAATCGGTCATTTCGCCGTTGGCGGTGAAGGTGCCGCCTTTTTCCGGGTCTTTCACGTCGATATCATAGGCCAGTTTGCCGGCGCGGAGTTCGCTGCGGTAGTCCCTGCGGTCGCCCTTGGTCAGCCGGTATTTCCCGTCCACGTCGTCCAGCGACAGCTTGACCGTCGGGTCGACATCGGCGCCGTCCACGACCAGCTTGTCGATGGTGAATTCCAGCCGCGCCGCCAGGAAGTCGAAGGAAATGTCGTCCGGGTCGCCCGAGGCGATGATGCTCATCCCGGTCTGGCGCAGGATCATAGCCAGGTCCATGGCGCCGCCATCGGCCGGGTTAGCCGTCACCGAAAGCGGCAGGTCGGGCGACATGGTCACCGCCACCGTGCCATCGCCGCGCTCGCGGAATTCCAGCAGTTCCATCGTGCTTGAAAACGACCCGTCCGGCAGGTCCGCGGCCATCGTGACATTGCGCAGGATCAACGCGCCGCCATCGGTTTCCTGCGACCCGACGGTGATGTTCTGACCGGTCATTTCCGCGTAGGATTTCCAGCTGTTCCAGACATCCAGCGCCGAGACTTCGGCAAAGGCCTGGCCGGACATTGAAACGGTGACAGCGGCAACAGCCGCAAACGGGGTGATAAACAGTTTTTTCATTGTGGTTCCCAGTCTGAATACTCTACTCAGCTACCGCGTGGCAGGACATTTGGTCAAGGGTCGGGCGGGCTGGCAGCAAGATTGTGTTCGCCGTAGGATTAGGCGCCAGAAGTTAATCAGAGGTTCGAGATGCAGGGAAAATCCGTGATCATCACCGGTGCCAGCCGCGGGATCGGCGCCGCCGCCGCCCGTCACTTTGCCGACCGCGGCGCCCGGGTGGCGTTGCTGGCGCGCAGCCAGGACGGGATCCAAGCCCTTGCCCGCGACATCGGGGATGTCGCCCTTGCGCTGGCGTGCGACGTGGCCGATTACGCGGCGGTGCAGGCCAGTGTCGAGGCGGCGCACCGGGCCTTTGGCCGGGTGGACGTGCTGATCAACAACGCAGGCGTGATCGAACCGATCGCCCGGCTGGCCGACAGCGACCCCGAAGGCTGGTCGCGCGCCATCGACATCAACCTGAAGGGTGTCTACCACGGCATCCGCGCGGTGCTGCCTATCATGCGCGCCGCTGGCGGGGGATCGGTTCTGACGGTGTCTTCCGGCGCCGCCCACGGCCCGGTGGAAGCCTGGAGCCACTATTGTTCGTCCAAGGCGGGCGCGGCCATGCTGAACCGTTGCCTGGACAAGGAAGAGCGCGACCACGGCATCCGCGCGATCGGCCTGTCGCCCGGCACCGTGGCGACCGAGATGCAGCGCGAAATCAAGTCTTCGGGGATCAACCCGGTCAGCCGGCTGGACTGGTCCGACCATATCCCGCCCGAATGGGTGGCGCGCGCGCTGGCCTGGATGTGCACCGCCGATGCCGACGAATTTCTGGGCGGCGAAGTCAGCCTGCGCGACGAAGACATCCGCCGCCGCGTCGGGATCGCCCCGTGACCCGCCCGCTGATCCGCGTCGAAAACGGCGATGGGCTGTGGCAGGTGGTGATCGACCGCCCGCAAAAGGCGAATTCGCTGACCGGCGCGATGCTGCGCGATCTGCTAGAGGCCGCCCGCGCCGTGCGCGCGGATGCGCAGGCCCGCGCCTTGGTGATGACCGGCACGGGCAAGGTGTTCAGCGCCGGCGCCGATCTGGACGAAGCCCGCGCCGGGCTCGCCACCAGCGGCCTGTGGGAAGAGCTTTCGGCGGAAATCGCCGGGCTGCCCTGCCTGACCATCGCGGCGCTCAACGGCACGCTGGCCGGGGGCGCCTTTGGCATGGCGCTGGCGTGCGATCTGCGAGTCGGCGTCGAGGGCGCCAGGTTCTTTTACCCGGTGATGAAGCTGGGTTTTCTGCCGCAGCCTTCGGACGCCCGCCGGATGGCGCGGCTGATCGGCCCGGCGCGCACCAGGATGATCCTGATGGCGGGACAAAAGATCGACGCCGACACCGCCCTGGCCTGGGGGCTGCTGGACCGCATCGTCCAGCCCGACCAGCTTGGGGCCGAAGCCGCGTTGCTGGCGGCCGACGCGCTGCGGGCCACGCCGGACCACGTCGCGGCGATCAAGTCGCTGTGCCGCGCCGAATGACGGACGCGCCGCAAACCGGCCCGCAACAGGATGACGCGCCAGCGCTCGACGCCCTGGTGATCGGTGGCGGCCCGGCGGGTCTGATGGCCGCCGACCGGCTTGCCGCTGCCGGACGCCGGGTGGTGCTGGCCGAGGCCCGGCCAACCGTCGGGCGCAAGCTGCTGATGGCCGGCAAGAGCGGGCTGAACCTGACCCGGGCCGAGCCGCGCGACAGTTTCCTGGCCCGCTACGGCGACAGCGCCCCCCGGCTTGGCGCGATGCTGGCGGCCTTTGGAAACGACCAGGTGCAGGACTGGGCGCGCGATCTCGGGCAGCCGGTGTTCACCGGCTCGACCGGGCGGGTTTTCCCGACCAGCATGAAGGCGTCGCCGCTGTTGCGGGCCTGGCTGGCGCGTCTGGCGCAGGCCGGGGTTTCGCTGCGCACCGGCTGGCGCTGGCAGGGCTGGGACGGCGACGCGCTGGCCTTTGACACCCGCGACGGCCCGCGCATGCTGCGCCCGCGCGTCTGCGTTCTCGCGCTGGGCGGCGCCAGTTGGCCAAGGCTGGGCTCGGATGCCGCCTGGGTGCCGTGGCTGGCCGGGCAAGGTATTGAAATCACGCCCTTTGCACCGGCCAACGCCGGGGTTTCGGTCACCTGGTCGGCGCATATGCAGCCGCATTTCGGCAGCCCGATCAAGGGGATCGCCCTGCAGGCCGGCACCCTGTCGAGCCGGGGCGAGATCGTGCTTTCGCAGCGCGGGATCGAAGGCGGCGGCATCTATGCCCTGACCCCCGCGATTCGCGCCGGCAAGCCGCTCAGGCTGGACCTGCTGCCGGATCTGCCCGCCGAAACCGTCATCCGCCGCCTGTCGGCGCCACGGCGCAAGGCGACGCTGTCCAACCATTTGCGCAAGACGCTGGGGTTGAGCCCGGCCAAGATCGCCCTGCTGCACGAATTCGCCCGCCCGCTGCCCGCCGGCCCGGCGCTTGGCGCGACGCTCAAGGTGCTGCCGATCGCCCATGACGGCCCGCGCCCTCTGGCCGAAGCGATTTCCTCGGCCGGGGGCGTCGCCTGGTCGGCGGTGGACGAAAACCTGATGCTGCGCGCCCTGCCGGGGGTTTTCGTCGCAGGCGAGATGCTGGACTGGGAAGCCCCAACCGGCGGCTACCTGCTGACCGCCTGCCTGTCGACGGGCCGGTGGGCCGGAGACCACGCCGCCCGCCATGGCCGCGCCAAAGCCTGAGCCGCTTTTTCCGGCCCTGACCCTACTGGAACCAGGCCTTCCAGCGCATGCGAATGGCGCTGTTGTCGGCGCATTTCCGGAAGGTCGTGATACCGGTGTCGGTGTAATACCCTGACCATTCGACGAATTCCTCTGGCGAAAGGATGTCGAACAGCCAACGGGCCTTGAACTGGTCGGGCCCGGCCGTGCATTTGCCCCGGAACAACGTCTTGCCGCTGCGAATATCGGTCCGGCGGATTTCGCAGGCGCCTTCGACGCCGAAGGTAATCGACCGCCCCTTTATGATGCGCAGGGCATCGGGATAGTCATCCGGCGCCAGCGGCGGGCCGTCGCACATGGCCGGGTTGCTGACGTAGATCCCGGCCTTCCGCGGCGTGTTCGCGGTGATCCCCGGCGGCAGGCCGGCGTTTGCGCAGGGCGCCACGCCGGGCCGGGCCGAGACCAGAGCCTCTCGTGTCGCCAAGTCGGGCTGGCCGGTCGGGCCGAGGCAATGGTCGACCTGAAACCGCATCAGGGCGTTGCGGGTCTGCGGCCCCGGATAACCGTCGACCTCGCCCGCATCGTATTGCAGGGCGTTCAGCCGGGCCTGCAAGGCCTTGGGGTTTGCCAGGTAGTATTCGGCCTGGGCCTGGGCCATCTGCGCGCCGGCCAGGAAGACCGCCACACAGCCGCCCGCGATCATCGCCAATCCGCGTGCGAGCCGCCGCCGTGCGGCCCACCGCCGGGAAAAGCGACGAATCGCCTGTTGTGAAATTGCGTCCATGAAACCGTATCGCCGGGTAATCATCGCCAGCCTCCATCGCCTTGAAATACGGCCATGCTAGTCACCTGAATCTGAAGTTCGCATCATTCAATGATAAACCCCGGATCGCCCCGCGATCCGGTTCGCGCCCGACCCCGCCCCCCAGGGCGGGCGCGAATTGTTCTGACGTTTCAACGCGTTGCGACGTTTCTATTTCATTCAACACGCTTGAGATACGGCACCGCGCCCCCCCTCGGGGCCGGGCGCAAACCTGCCGTCGTTCCTGATTTCAATGATACGCACTACGAGTCCACCCCACTAGCAAGGATCGGCGGTCGCGCAATGGGGCAGGCGGGCCGGGGGCAGAGGGCCAATGGCCGCCCCGGTCGGATCCCCACCCGGTCAGCCACAGTCCGACCAGCCCCGATCTGGTCAGTCGTTGTTTTCCAGCGCCCGCGCGAACGCAGGTCTGGCGCGCATCCGGTCAAGGTAGTCGCGCAGCGCCGGCGCGGTCACCGGGAACTTGGCGCCGACCGCCCAGCTCAGGCAGTGGGAGGCAAGGATGTCGGCGATGGTCATCGTCTCGCCGCACAGGAATGGCCCGTCGCCAAGCCGTTCCTGCAGCCGCCCCAGCGCCCGGTCGAATTCCCATTTCAGGCTGTCCACCACCGCCGGAACCCGGTGTTCCTCGGGCAGGTATTTCAAGTGCTTGCTGGCGGTCCAGAGGCAGCTGTCCAGCTCGTCCAGCAGGAAATGCGTGTGCCCGTCCTGATGGCCGCGCGCCGGCGTTCCGGCGGCGAATGTCATCGCGCCGTGCTTGTCGGCAAGATAGGTCATGATCGCCACCGAATCGGTAAAGGCATCGTCGCCGTCGATCAGCACCGGCAGTTTCCCGACCGGATAATGCGCGGTGACATCGTCCGAATGCGGTGTCGCCGGCAACTGTTCGTAGGCGGCGCCGATTTCTTCGAGCAGCCACAGGACGCGCAGGGTACGGGTTCGCTTGTGTCCGATTACTTTATACATTTCAACGCTTTCCCAACATTGCCAGGCGAATCAGGGCCCGTTCCATCAGCGCCATCTGAGGCGCCTTTGCCGCAGAACGCAACTGCAGGTCGGTGTCGGTGAGAAGTTGCAGCGCCTGTTCCAGCCGCCCCAACCCCCAGTGCCTGGCCTGGCGCGCCATCCGGTCGCGGCGCGGGCCGAAGACCGGCGGGCGGACCCGGGTCATGTCGCCGCCGCTTGCCGCCGCGGCGTGCAGAACCCGGAAATGCCGCGTCGCGCCGATGCACAGCCCCACCGGCTGCACGCCCTGCGCCTGCAGCTTGCGCAGCACCGGGGCGATATCGCCGTCACGGCCTTCGGCCACGCAATGCAACACGTCGTCCAGCGCGGCTTCGGTGCTGGCCGGGGTGCAGGCCAGCACGTCCTGCGAGCTTACCGGCTTTTCGTCGCCCACCTTGTAAAGCGACAGCTTTTCAAGGGTTTGGCGAAAATCCCCGGGGTCCAGAACCCGCGACAGGGCGATCACGTCCTGCATCGCGCCGCTGTCCACCCGGGTCAGCCCGGCAGCGGTCAGCATCGCTTCGATCTCGGCCCGGCCCGGCGGGTCGTCATAGACCGCCGCAGCCAGCGCGCTGGGGTGAGCTTCGAACAGTTTGCGCAGGGACGAACGCGCGTTCAGCATGCCGGCGGTCACGATGATCTGGGCGTCGCCTTCGCGCCAGTCCTGCAAGGCCGCGGCGATGGTCTTTGTCAGCCCGTCGGTGGCGTCTTCGACAAAGGCGACGCGGGGGCCGGGGAAAAAGCTTTGGGTGGCGGCGGCGTCCAGCAGCATCGCCGGATCCTTGCGCAGCTCGGATGCGGGCAGGCGGGTCAGGCGCATTTCCTCTTCGCCGTTCTCGCCGATCAGCGCCTTGATCACCTGCTGGCGCTTCAGCGCCACGCGCATCGGATCGGGGCCGTAGATCAGCAGGCCGGCGCGCGCCGGGTCGGGCCTGGAAAAATACGAGACAGCCTCGCGACCGGAAAGCTTCATTGCGCCCAGCTTGGCGAGGTCGCGATCAGCCGGGTGACGATCTGGTCGGCCAGCGCCACCATCAGCCGCGCATAGGCGTCGCGTTCGGCCGAAAGCGTGGCGACCGTCGCGTTGGTGTTCGGAGGCGTCGCCGTCACATCGACCGAGCCCACCGAATAGCCGGTGAACGTGTCGGTGCTGCCCGAGGTCACCTCGCGCCCGGTAGCGATGTCGCGCAACACATAGCGCACCTTGCCGAACACGTTGTAGCGGACGATTTCCTGGCCGGGGGTCACGCCAACCCCTTCGCGCACGGTGTCGATCTTGTAGGACAGCCGGTAGCGCGGGGTTTCCGGCCGGCCCAGCCGCTGTTCGAGTTGCGCCACCAGATCGAAGGAATTGCGGTCGGTGGGCGGATCGACCGCAACCTGCACGCGCAGACCGCGCGCCGGGCCGTCGGGCGCATAGGCCGGCGTGTAGCCGCAGGCCGAAAGCCCGGCCATCACAAAGGCAGCTGTCAGGAATTTCCGTCTAGATGACCACATTCACGATTCGCCCCGGCACCACGATCAGTTTCTTCGGCGCCCCACCCGCGAGCGCCTTGACCACAGCATCATTTGCCAGCGCCAGTTTTTCAACCTCTTCTTTCGGCAGATCGCGCGGTACGGTGATTTCCGAACGCCGCTTGCCGTTCACCTGGATCGGCAGGGTGACGGTATCTTCCACCAGCAGCGATTCGTCGGCCTTGGGCCAGGGCGCCTGCGCCACCAGGCCTTCACCGCCCAGCGCCGCCCAGATTTCTTCGGCCATATGCGGAACGAAGGGCGACATCAGTTGAGCCAGAGCGCGCATCGCGGTTTTCTGCATGTCGCCGCCGGCCGCGGATTTCGCCAGCGTGTTGATAAAGGCGTAAAGCTCGGCGATCGCCTTGTTGAAGGCAAAGGTTTCAATGCTTTGCGTCACCGCAAAGATCGCCTTGTGCATGGCGCGGTTCAGCTCGGCGTCCCCCTTGCCGGCGCCCGGCGCCATGGCGGCGATCCTTTCGCCCAGCGCCCAGAGGCGCGACAGGTGCTTGAAGGTCGCATCCGCCCCCGAGGCCGTCCATTCCACGTCGCGTTCCGGCGGGCTGTCGGACAGCACGAACCAGCGCGCGGCATCGGCGCCGTAGTCGCGCACGATATTGACCGGATCGACCACGTTCTTTTTCGATTTCGACATCTTGGCCGAAGGAATGACTTCGACCGGTTCGCCGGTGGCGATCAGCTTGCCGCCCTCGACCTCTTCGGGCAGGTGATAGACCGGGCGGCCCTTGTCGTCGCGGGTCTGGTAGATCTCGTGGGTGACCATGCCCTGGGTGAAGAGCGCATCGAACGGCTCGATCGCCTTGGCCGGCAGGTGGCCGCAGATGTGCATGGCGCGCGCGAAGAACCGCGAATAGAGCAGGTGCAAGATCGCGTGTTCGATGCCGCCGATATACTGATCGACGTTCATCCAGTAGTCGGCGTCCGCCGGGTCGGTCGGGGTCGGCGCATGCGGCGAGGTAAAGCGCGCGTAATACCAGGACGAATCCACGAAGGTGTCCATCGTGTCGGTTTCGCGTTTCGCCGGTTCGCCGCAGACCGGGCAGGGCACGTCGCGCCAGGTCGGGTGCCGGTCCAGCGGGTTGCCGGGCTTGTCGAAACTCACGTCTTCGGGAAGGCGCACCGGCAGGTTTTCCTTTTTCTCGGGCACCACGCCGCAGCTGTCGCAATGCACCACCGGGATCGGGCAGCCCCAGTAGCGCTGGCGGCTGATGCCCCAGTCGCGCAGCCGGTATTTCGTGACGCCCTTGCCGACGCCGTGCGATTCGCAATAGGCGATCGCCGCGTCCACCGCCTGTTCGCCGGTCATCACCTCGTCGCCGGCCAGCTTGCGCACCCATTTCACCTTTTCGGTTTTCGGCGGCACAAAGGCCTGGTCCTGGACCGGCGCGCCGTTTTCCAACGCCACGAAGGTATCGATCACCGGCAGGCCGTATTTGCGGGCGAAATCCAGGTCGCGCTGGTCGTGGGCGGGGCAGCCGAAAATCGCGCCGGTGCCGTAGTCCATCAAGATGAAATTGGCGATGTAGACCGGCAATTCCCAAGTATCATCAAAGGGATGGCGCACCCGCAGCCCGGTATCAAACCCCTTCTTTTCCGCCTTTTCCAGCGCCTCTTCGGTGGTGGCCATGCGGCGGCATTCGGCGTTGAAGGCGGCGACATCTTCGCGGTCGGTCTCCAGCAGCCGGGCCAGCGGATGATCCGGCGATATGCCGACAAAGGACGCCCCCATCAGCGTGTCGGGGCGGGTGGTGTAGACCTCAATCCCGTCAAAGCCTTCGGGGCCGCGCAGCAGTTCAAACGAAAACTGCAGCCCGCGCGACTTGCCGATCCAGTTGCGCTGCATCAGCTTGACCTTTTCGGGCCAGTTGTCGAGGTGGTCGATGGCTTCCAGCAGTTCTTCGGAATAGTCGGAAATGCGGAAGAACCACTGGGTCAGTTCGCGCCGTTCGACTTCGGCCCCCGACCGCCAGCCCTTGCCGTCGATCACCTGTTCGTTGGCCAGCACCGTCATGTCCACCGGATCCCAGTTGACCACCGAGTTCTTGCGATACACCAGCCCCTTTTCCATGAAGTCGATGAACATGGATTGCTGCTGGCCGTAGTATTCCGGGTCGCAGGTGGCGAATTCGCGGCTCCAATCCAGCGACCAGCCCAGCGGCTTCATCTGTTCCTTCATCGCGGCGATCTGCTGGTAGGTCGAGGCCTTGGGGTGGATCCCCGACTGCATGGCCGCGTTTTCCGCCGGCATTCCAAAGGCGTCCCAGCCCATCGGGTGCAGCACGTTGTGGCCGGTCGCCAGCTTGTAGCGCGCGACCACGTCGCCCATCGTGTAGTTGCGCACATGCCCCATGTGGATGCGCCCGGAGGGGTAGGGGAACATTTCCAGCACATAATACTTGGGCTTGTCGTCCGATCGGCGCGCGACAAAGGTGCCGGCCTCTTCCCAGGCCTGCTGCCATTTCTTTTCCACCGAATTCGGGTCGTAGCGGGACATGGTCTGGTCCTTCTTCATGAAAACGCCGGGCGGGGCCCGGCGCTGGTGGTAATTCGTTTGCCGGCCGGGGTCTAGGGCCGGTTGGCTTGCTCAGCTGCCGCCCTGGCGCAGCTGGCGGGCACGCGCAAGGATGGCGTCTTCCACGGCGCGCACGGTCGCGGCGCTGGCGGTGCGCCCGCGGGTGGCCAGCGAAACATGCAGCGAAGCCGCGTCCAGCGCCGGCTGGTTGATGAGAATCGTCGCGCGATACGCCCGTCCGCCCCCCGGCGGCGTGCCATAGCCGGTGACGATCACCCCGGTAAAGGGATCGGCCGAGCGGATCGGCAGGAAGCTCAGCACATCGAGCGCCGCCTGCCAGATATACTTGTTCACCTGCACGGTAGCATTGGGGTCGGGCCGGTTGCGCCCGAACAGGCCCCGGCGCGGCGTGCGCTGGGTGAACAGCGACTGTGCCGGCGGCGGGGTTCCCGCGGTTGCGTTTTCCGGTAGCGTGTCTTCGGCCGTGGCGATCTGCGGCGCGCCGCCACCGAACAGCCTGCCGCCAAAGGACGAAAGGCTGCCCCGCCCGCCGCCGCATCCGGCAAGCACGAGACTCAGCCCCAAGATCAGCCCGGCGGCTCTGACCTGTCGCATCTGCATGTTAAACCCTCCGTGCGGCGCTATGCCCTTGCCGGTGTATCGGGTCGCAATTCAGGTCACAAGAATTTTTGCCTTTGCCGCCGTTTGCACCGCGAAAAACAGACTGTGGCAAAGCTGCACCATTGGCCCAGACATTGCGCCCCCAATGTGGCACTTGCTTGAAATCGAAAGGCCAAGACGTCACAGAGGTGATCATCTGCTTGGTCCGGACTGGCCGGCCAAGTTTAATTGTAGAATAACTCTGAGGGATCACGATGAAAAAACTCATCCTCATGACTTCTGCCCTGACCTTCGTGGGCGGCGTTGCATACGCCGGCATGGACGTCACTGGCGAAGCTTCTGTGGCTTACGGCAACTGGGGCACCGGTGCCGCCGCCGCTGCGTTCAGCTTCAACACCGGCATCACCGTCAAGCTGGAAGAAACCAGCGGCGACCTGACCTACGGCGCCAAGGTTTCGATCGACGCGGACGCTGGCACCGTTTCCGACGGCACCATCTGGGTTTCCGGCGGCTTCGGCAAGGCTTCGTTCGGCATCGACGCGTTCGACCAGCTGTCCGAAGACGTTGACGGCGCGCTCGACATCAACGGCGCGACCGCCAAGGAAAAACTGGGCGACGTGAAATACGAAGGCACCTTCGGCGCTGTTACGGCGACCCTGGTTGCCGACGCGGGTCTGGGCAACACCCCGACGACCGCCCCGAAGTGGTGGTTGGGCGTCGACTATGACGGCGGCACCTGGGGCGCTGGCGTCGAGACCGATTCGCTCGGCGCGAGCAAGGTCAAGGCCAACGCCGAAATCGCGTCGATGAAAGTCAACGTGAGCGCTGACTCGGCTGGCGCATGGGATCTGGCGGTTGCGCGCGACTTTGGCGCTGTCAACGCGAAAGTGACCTACGACAGCACCGGCAAGACCGGTCTGGCCCTGAAGGGCAGCGCTGGCGACGTGACCTGGAAAGTGGCGGGCGATTCGGCCGGCGGCGCATCCGCTTCGGTCGACTACACCATGGGCGACCTGTCGGTTGGCGTGGCTTACGACAATGCCGACGCCGGCACCGCTGGCGTCAAGGACTTCGGCGACGCCGCCGACCTGCAGCTGACCGTCGGTTACAAGATGGACATGCTGAACTTTGGCTTCAAGGTCAACGACCAGAGCGAATACGAAGTGAAGATGACCGCTGGCTTCACTTTCTAAGCCAACCGATCATTCGATCCAAAGTTGAGAGCGGGCCTTGTGCCCGCTCTTTTCTTTTGGGCCGCCGCGTGGTTGAGAATACCCAGAACGTTCACGCCGGGGGTCACATGTCCTTGAAAGAAATAACGTCTCGTATCCATGCCGCCGAACGCCGGGCCGGCCGGCCCAAGGGCAGCACCCGCCTGATCGCCGTGTCCAAGATGCAGCCCGCCGAACGGGTGGTTGCGGTTCTGGAGGAAGGTCACCGCCTGTTCGGCGAAAACCGGGTGCAGGAAGCGGCCGGGAAATGGCCCGCCTGGCGCGACGCCTACGCGGGCGTCGAACTGCATCTGCTGGGGCCGCTGCAAACTAACAAGGCGCGTCAGGCGCTTGAGATGTTCGACGCGATCCATTCGCTGGACCGCCCGAAACTGGCGCGCACGCTGGCGCGGTTGGCGCAGGAACGCGGCGATTGCCCGGACCTGTTCGTGCAGGTCAACACCGGCGAAGAGCCGCAAAAGGCCGGGGTTCTGCCAGCCGACGCCGATGCCTTTGTGCAGGAATGCCGCGACCTGGACCTGCCGGTAAAAGGGCTGATGTGCATCCCGCCGGTGGACGAAGAGCCGGCGCTGCATTTCGCGTTGCTGGCGAAGATCGCCGAACGCAACGGGCTGGCCTGGCTTTCGATGGGCATGAGCGCTGATTTCGAAACCGCCGTGGCGCTGGGCGCAACCCATGTGCGTGTCGGTTCGGCAATCTTCGGGGCCAGGGGCTAAATTGTGTCGCGTTCGATCGGATTCACGCCGCCCGGGACGCGTAGCGGCCCGGGCATGCGCCCGCCTGCTCGGTCGCACCTATGGTGCGCTTCAAGCGCAACGGCGGGCGCATCTGCGCCCACCCGGGCGGCCGCATTCCCTCTGTTCGGCGCAGAGACGAATCCGATCTGGAGAGACATGCTTGTCTTATGACTTTTGTCGGCATCTGCGGCAAAAGGGAGCCACTGCACGCCACGCCATTCATGGCGTGCAGTGGCGGTGGTCGGATCGATACAGGCTTGGTCGCAAGGGACCGTTTTAGAGTTTGATCGGCCACCGTC
>JAJRUE010000187.1 GCA_024277955.1 Alphaproteobacteria bacterium
GAGGCCGCCGACCGGGCCTTCATCCTTTACGATCCGGGCAGCGACGAAGAGGCGATGCACGCATCGCTCTTTGACCGGCAGAACGTGACCCGCATCCGCTGCCGCTACCAGAACGGCCAGATCGAACGCTTCCTGCGCCGCGCCGACCTGCTGAAACCGCTGCTGAACATCGCCGCGACGCGCGATCTGCAGCCGCTGGATTTCTACCGCGCCCTGCGCGCCCGGCGCGACTACCTGCCCTATTTGCGCGCCTTCCTGCACGAGTTGGAGACCGAACGCCGCCCCTGGCTGATCGCGCTGATGTGCCGCTCGGTGCTGCGGCGCGTCAACATCCCGCGTTTCCAGCGGCAACTGTCGCTGGCGCTGCGCGAACTGGAACGCAAGGGCCTGGCCCTGCCGCCCGACCCCGGCGGCGCCAGCCAGCCCGCCCCCAGCCGCGAACCGGCCTGAGCCCCGGCCCGGCACCCCCGGCGGCCCCGGCCCCCGGCCTGCAGGCACGCCGCCCGGCCCCGCCGCCAAAGCCAGCCGTCATGCCGCCCCCCGGCCAGCCCCCCTGCCAGCCCCTCAGCCAGCCAGGGCCGCCCTCGCCTGCGCCACGGCCGCGTCGAACGCCGCTTCCAGCGCCGCATCCACGCCACGGCACCCGGCAACCACCTCTTGCGCCCAGTCCACATAGGCCGCGCGGCGCGCATCGTCCCAATCCGCGGGCGGGCTTTCCGCCAGCGCCATCAGGTTCGAAGCCTTGTCCGCCAGCTTGATCCGCCGGTCATGTTCGGACATGTGCGGCGCGTGTTCCACCTGCAGGCGCTTGCGTTCGGCCTTTGGCAGCGACTTGTCGTCGGTGACCTCCATCACCAGCGCCGCCACATCGTCGCCAAAGCGCGCGGCGATCTCGGCCCCGGTGCCGGCGGTATCCTCGACGATGTCATGCAGCAGCGCCCCCAGCACCAGCAGCCGGTCCGGCCCGTGGCGCGAACGCGCGACCCGGTCGGCGACCTCGATCACATGGTTCACATAGGGTTCGCCAGCCGCCCCCTTGCGCCGCTGCGCCGCATGGCGTTGCGCCGCGTAATGGCAGGCGGCGGCAAATTCCTTCAACTCGTCCATGTTTCATCCTTTCCCGGCCCGCGCCACCGCGCGCCCGGCATGCCCAAACGGCACCCCGGCGCGTTCTGACGCCGCCGATTTCTCGGGTTGCAGTTTCGTTTCAGGTCGCGACTGTCGGACAATCTCGCTGCCCGACGGACTTGCTGTGACGATCTCGCTGCCTGGTGGTTTTGCTGTGGGATCGGTGCAGGCATCGCCCGCGCGCCCCACCGGCCGGCTTTCCGGCCGCTACAACCTCAGTCTATGGCCATGCAGCGCGATTTTCAACCGCCAGGGCGCGCAAAAGGCGGCCAAACTCTCTGGCGCGCGAGCGCGCGATTGTGTAAGCCCTGCCGGCAATGACCCGGACCCTTACTCTGCGCCGTCCCGACGACTGGCACCTGCACCTGCGCGACGGCGCCATGCTGGCCGCCGTTCTGCCGGAAACCGCCCGCCATTTCGCCCGCGCCATCGTCATGCCCAACCTGGTGCCCCCGGTGGTGACCACGGCCCAGGCCAGCGCCTATCGCGACCGCATCCTTGCCGCCCTGCCGCCGGGCAGCAGCTTTGAGCCGCTGATGACGCTCTACCTCACCGAAGACACCGACCCCGACGACGTGGCCCAGGGCGCGGCCCGGGGCCTGATCCACGCGGTCAAGCTCTACCCCGCCGGCGCCACCACCAATTCGGCCTCGGGGGTCAGCGACTTCGACCGCATCCACCCGGTGCTGGAGCGCATGGCCAAGATCGGCCTGCCGCTGTGCGTCCACGGCGAAACCACCGATCCCGAGATCGACATCTTCGACCGCGAAGCCGTGTTCATCGCGCGCACCCTGGACCCGATCCGCCGCGCCCACCCCGGCTTGCGGGTGGTGATGGAACACGTCACCACCAGCGACGCGGTGGACTATGTGACCGACGCCGGCGACAGCCTGGCCGCCACTATCACCACCCACCACCTGGTGATCAACCGCAACCACATCCTGGCCGGCGGCATCCGGCCGCATTACTACTGCCTGCCGGTGGCCAAGCGCGAAACCCACCGCCGCGCGCTGCTGCGCGCCGCCACCTCGGGCCACGCCCGCTTCTTCCTGGGCACCGACAGCGCCCCGCACCCGGACGCGGCGAAACTCGCGCCTTGCGGCTGCGCCGGCTGCTTTACCGCCACCAACACGCTGTCGATCCTGGCCGAAGTGTTCGACCGCGAAGACGCCCTGCCGAACCTCGAAGCCTTCACCTCGCTCAACGGCCCCGCCTTCTACCGGCTGCCGGCGAACGAAGACCGGATCACCCTCAGGCGCACCCCCCCCGACCACCCGGCGCAGATCGAAACCGCCGACGGCCCGCTCACCGTCTTCGACCCGGGTTTCGCGCTCAACTGGAGCGTCGCGCCCTGACCTTCTTCTGTCCCGAAATATCCCCGCCGGAGGCAACCTCCGCCCACCACAAGGACCGCCGCAGATGATCCCCAGCTCGTTTCCCGCCAAACAGGAGATCGCCCGCCTTTCCGCCGGCATGCTGCTGGAAATCGGCGCCGTCGATTTCCGCCCCGACGATCCCTTCACGCTGGCTTCGGGCCTGCCGTCGCCGACCTACGTCGACTGCCGCAAGCTGATTTCGTATCCGCGCATCCGCGCAACGCTGATGGATTTCCTGACCGTCACGGTGATGCGCGACGCGGGCTTTGAAGCCTTCGACAATATCGCGGGCGGCGAAACCGCCGGCATCCCCTTTGCCGCACTTGTGGCCGAACGCATGGCCCTGCCGATGAGCTACGTGCGCAAGAAACCCAAGGGCTACGGCCGCAACGCCCGGATCGAGGGCAACATGGCAGAAGGCGACCGGGTGCTGCTGGTGGAAGACCTGACCACCGACGGCGGCTCAAAGATCTCGTTCGTCGAGGCGATTCGCGAAACCGGCGCGCAATGCGCCCACACGGCGGTGATCTTCTTTTACGACATCTTCCCCGACACCCGTGAAAACCTCGCCGCCCATGGGATAAGCCTGCACAGCCTGTGCACCTGGTGGGACGTGCTGGCCGAAGCCCGCGCCCGCTCGAGCTTCGGCACCGAAGTTCTTGACGAGGTTGAACGTTTCCTGAAAGCGCCCCGCGCCTGGCAGGACGCCCGCGGCTGACCCGACCGGGGGAACCGTTTTCTTTCAAAGAAAACGGCGCGAAATCTTTCAAAGATTTCGCGCCCGCGCACCACAGGATATTGACCCAAAGCCCCAAATCACCGCAATATGCGGTAGCCCGAACGCGCCGGCCCCGGGCCGAAATTATCCACAGAAATATACATTTTGACCGCCGCGCAGGCCATGCTTTAGACAGGGCGAAAATCAGGGGACAGCACGCAGAACATGACCGAAATACGGGCAATACAGGCGGACGGGCAGGCAGAACAGACCGATGGCACCCTGCCCCACAACATCGAGGCCGAACAGCAGCTGCTGGGCGCAATTCTGACCAACAACGACATCTACGACCGGATCGCCGCGGTGGTCAAAGCCCAGCATTTCTACGACCCGGTGCACCAGCGCATCTTCGAGATCGCCCAGACCCGGATCGCCAAGAACGCGCTGGCCTCGCCGGTGACGCTCAAGGCGTTCCTCGAAGACGACGAGGGTCTGCGCGAACTGGGCGGCACCAAATATCTCGCGCGTCTCGCCGGGGCGGCGGTGTCGTCCTTTGCGGCGCGCGATTACGCGCAGATGATCTACGATCTGGCGATCCGGCGCGAACTGATGGCGCTGGGCCACGAGATCGCCGACAAGGCCGCGCGGGTCGAAGTGTCGAGCGAACCCAAGGAGCAGATCGTCGAGGCCGAACAGGCGCTTTACGCGCTGGGCGAACAGGGCCAGACCGACAGCGGCTTTCAGTCGTTCCTGCGCGCGGTCACCGACGCCGTCAACGTCGCCAATGCCGCCTACCAGCGCGAAGGCGGGCTGGCGGGGCTGTCCACCGGCCTGAACGACCTGGACAAGAAACTGGGCGGTCTGCACAGGTCGGACCTGCTGATCCTCGCCGGGCGGCCGTCGATGGGCAAGACCTCGCTGGCCACCAACATCGCCTTCAACATCGCCAAGCGCTACAAGCGCGGCGCCCTGCCCGACGGCAGCGAAGGCGCGGTGGATGGCGGTGTCGTGGGGTTCTTTTCCCTTGAGATGAGCGCCGAGCAGCTGGCCGCGCGGATCTTGTCCGAAGCCTCGGAAGTGCCTTCGGAACAGATCCGCCGCGGCGACATGACCGAAGAGGAATTCCGCCGCTTCGTGGACGCCGCCAAGCAGCTCGAAGCCTGCCCGCTGTACATCGACGACACCCCGGCGCTGCCGATCAGCCAGCTGGCCGCCCGTGCCCGGCGGCTGAAACGCACCCACGGGCTCGACGCGCTGTTTGTCGACTACCTGCAGCTGGTGCGCCCGGCCAGCGCCAAGGACAGCCGGGTGAACGAGGTTTCCGAGATCACCCAGGGGCTCAAGGCCATCGCCAAGGAACTGGACATCCCGGTGGTGGCGCTGTCGCAGCTGTCGCGCCAGGTGGAAAACCGCGATGACAAGCGGCCGCAACTGTCGGACCTGCGCGAAAGCGGCTCGATCGAGCAGGACGCCGACGTGGTGATGTTCGTGTTCCGCGAGGAATATTACAAGGAACGCGAAAAGCCCGGCGATCACGAGCTTGACAAGATGGCCGCCTGGCAGGATGAGATGGAAAAGCTGCACGGCAAGGCCGAGGTGATCATCGGCAAGCAGCGCCACGGCCCGATCGGGCATGTGGAACTGTCCTTCGAGGGCCAGTTCACCCGCTTCGGCAACCTGGTCAAACCCTGGCAACAACGCGGCGACAGCGATTTCTGACCAAGGGCGCGCATGCGCCCTGCGCCCCGAATACCCGTCGCGGCAGGTTGAACTCGCCAGCCCCCGGTCGCCATGCGCCCCGGGACGGTGCGCATGCGATCAAACGCAGGTGCTTTGGGTTGCCCTGTGGCGTCAGGCGCGCTGCGAACGGCGCCGCGTGGCAAAGGCGGCAAACCCGAGCGCCCCGGCCAGCAGCCAGAACCCGCCCGGCAGGGGCACCACGCCAACCTCTGTATCCTGCGGCGACAGGCGCAGGTTGTCGATGGTGAGCGAGCCGCAATAGGTGTCGCACCAGGCCTGCCCCGGTCCGGTGGGCAGGCTCATGCCCGGCCACAGCACCGTGTGCGGCCAGCTGGGGCCGGTGAAACTGATCTGCAGCGACGTAAGCCCGGTGAAGGCCGCCGAGAACAGGTAGTTCACGATCGAACCGCCGGTCAGGCTACCAACCGCGCGCGCCACCTCGACCCCGTCGCGATAGCCGGTCCAGCGGAAATTGTTGAAGGCCTTGGGCAAGGGGCCGATGCGGCTCGACACCATCAGCCGCTGAATGCCCGACATGTCGACCGACAGGGCGTCAAACAGGCCGCCGGTCACAAGCTGGAACATCGAAGACAGCTGACCGCCCGAATCGTCGTGCAGATACAGGCTTCCGCCGGACGAATAGGCAGAGCCGTTGGAAAAGGAGACACCGCTTTCCACCTGCGCGCCAATCGGCGGGCCGTCGAATTTCAACGTGACCGTAGATGCCACAGCCGCGAATGAAATCAGGGAAAAACAAAAGGTTAAGGCTGCAAGCCGCTTCATTTCCACACACCGTTTACCAAGTTACACGAAAATTCACCCAAGCTTGGTAGCCTTCGCCCACCCGTTGGTCAAGCCGCGGACGCCGATTGTGCACATCGTCGCAACAAAGCCGGGGATTCGATGCAACAACCCCGCGCATTGGCCCGGCAGCGCCCCGGCGACCGCCCCGCGCCGACGGTTTCGGCTTGCCAGCCGCGCCCGACCCCGGCAAAACACGCCGCATGAGCCGCGCAACCCTGACCATCGACACCGGCGCCATCGCCGCCAACTGGCGCGCCCTTGACGCGCGCAGCGCAGCCCAGGTGGAAACCGGCGCGGTGGTCAAGGCCGACGCCTACGGGTTGGGCGCGGCCAGGGTGGCCAAGGCGCTCGCCTCCATCGGGGTCCGCAGCTTTTTCGTCGCCCTTGCCGAAGAAGGCACCGAACTGCGCGCCACCCTCGGGCCGAAACCGATGATCGGCGTGTTTTCCGGGCATATGGCCGGCGATGCGGCGCTGATCGGCGAACACACCCTGACCCCGATGCTGAATTCCCCCGAACAGGTCCAGCGCCATTTCGCGCACCTGCCCGGCCACCCCTTCGGCATCCAGCTGGACAGCGGCATGAACCGCCTGGGGATCGAGCCGGCGGACTGGACCGGGCTGCGCCAGGCGGTCATGCAGGCGCGCCCCGACCTGATCATGTCGCACCTGGCCTGCGCCGACGAAGCCGATCACCCGATGAACGCCCGGCAACTGGCGGCGTTTCGCGACCTGACCAACGGGCTTGGGGTGGCGCGTTCCTTGGCGGCCACCGGCGGCATCCTGTTGGGCGCGGACTATCATTTCGACCTGACCCGGCCGGGCATCGGGCTTTATGGCGGCGCGCCCTTCCAAGACGCCTCGGACGTCGTGCGCCTGTCGCTGCCGGTGATCCAGGCGCGCGCGCTTTCGCCGGGCGAAACCGTGGGCTACGGCAACAGCTGGCAGGCCGCCCGGCCCAGCCGGATCGCGACCGTCGCCGCGGGCTATGCCGACGGGCTGATCCGCGCCATGTCGGGACGCGCCACGCTTTGGGCCGGACAGGTGCCCTGCCCGCTGGTTGGCCGGGTGTCGATGGACCTGATCACCGTCGACATCACCGACCTGCCGGAAACGCCGGAAAGCCTCGACATCCTGGGCCCCGCGCAAGGGGTGGATGCGCTGGCCGAGGCGGCGGGCACCATCGGCTATGAAATCCTGACCGGGCTGGGGCGGCGCTACGCCCGCCGCTATGAGGCCGCAGCGTGACCGCGGCGCTGGCCCCCCTGGCGGCGCTGGGCCGGATGGTTCTCGGGCTGCTCGCGGCGATCGGTCGGGTGACGATCTTTGCCATCAGCAGCGCCAGCCATGTCTTTCGCCCGCCGTTCTACTTCAAGGAACTGCTGCAATCGGTTCTTTCCATTGGGTATTTCAGCCTTCCGGTCGTCGGGCTGACCGCGTTTTTCACCGGCGGCGCGCTGGCCTTGCAGATCTACGCCGGCGGCGCGCGGTTTTCGGCCGAAGCGGTGGTGCCCCAGATTGTCGCCATCGGCATGGTGCGCGAACTTGGCCCGGTGCTGGTGGGGCTGATGATCGCGGCGCGGGTCACCTCGTCCATCGCTGCGGAAATCGCCACCATGAAGGTCACCGAACAGATCGACGCGCTGGTGACGCTGTCCACCAGCCCGGCGAAATACCTGACCGCGCCGCGCCTGCTGGCCGCCACGCTGGTGGTGCCGCTGCTGGTGGGGATCGGCGATATCATCGGCGTCGCCGGCGGCTTTGCGGTGGGCACCGGAAAGCTGGGCTTCAACCAGGCGACATACTTGAATAACACCGTGGAATTCCTTGAATTTTCGGACATTTCTTCAAGTCTTATCAAGGGCGCGGTCTTCGGGTTCATCGCCGCGCTGATGGGCTGCTACTACGGCATGCGGTCCGGGCGCGGGGCGCAAGGGGTGGGCAAGGCCACCAAGTCTTCGGTCGAGGCGGCGGCGGTGCTGATCCTGGCGGCCAACTTCCTTTTGACCTCGTTGTTTTTCTCCGCATGATCGAGCTACGCAATATCCACAAGGCCTTTGGACCCAAGCAGGTGCTGTGCGGCGTCGACCTGGCGATCGCCAAGGGCGAAAGCATGGTGATCATCGGCGGCTCTGGAACCGGAAAATCGGTTCTTCTCAAATGCATACTTGGCCTTATTCATCTAGATAGCGGCACCATCCTGCTTGATGGCGAAGATGTCGAGCGCGCCGAGCGCGACGCTTTCCTTGCGCGTTTCGGGATGCTGTTTCAGGGCGGCGCGCTGTTTGACAGCCTGCCGGTCTGGCAGAACGTCGCCTTCCGGCTGCTGCGCGGCTCGCTCAAGCGCCCCCGCGACGAAGCGCGCGAAATCGCCGTCGAAAAGCTGCGCCGGGTCGGGCTGAAACCCGATGTGGCCGATCTCTACCCGGCCGAGCTTTCTGGCGGCATGCAAAAGCGCGTTGGCCTCGCGCGCGCCATCGCCGCCGAACCGGAAATCATCTTTTTCGACGAACCCACCACCGGGCTCGACCCGATCATGGCCGGCATCATCAACGAACTGATCCGCGAAATCGTCACCGAAATGGGCGCCACCGCCATGACCATCACCCATGACATGACCAGCGTGCGCGCCATTGCCGATCAGGTGGCGATGCTGCACGGGGGCGTGATCCGCTGGACCGGGCCGGTGGCGGACATGGACGACAGCGGCGATCCCTACCTGGACCAGTTCATACACGGCCGCGCCGAAGGCCCGATCGAGGCGGTGCGATGACCTCCCTTCTTCTGTCCCAAAATATCCCCGCCGGAGGCTCGGGCCCGCAGGGCCCGAAACCGGCATGACCGCGCTGAAACTCGCCAACCTCGCGCTTCTGGTGCTTTATCCGGTCGCCTGGTTCGCGCCGCTGTTGCGCGCCGGGTTCCTGCCCCTGTTCAGTCTCAGCGAAATCACGATCGTGTCGGGCTTGCAGGCGCTCTGGCAAAGCGATGTCGGGCTGGCGCTGCTGGTGACCTTCCTGGCGATTTTCGCGCCATATCTGAAAACCATCGGCCTGGCGCTGATCCATTTCGGCCTGTTGCGGCGCAGGGTCTTGCCGGTGCTGGCGCTGCTCGGGCGGTTGGCGATGGCGGACGTGTTTCTGGTGGCGCTCTATATCGTGCTGGTCAAGGGCATCGGCGTCGGACGGGTGGAAACCGCCTGGGGGCTCTATCTGTTCAGCGGCTGCGTGCTGGCCTCGATCGCGATTGCCGCGCTTACCGAAAAACGCCAACCTCGCGCGTCCACGCCCTGACGCCAGGCGCTTGGCGCTGCGCGAAAACCCGCCCAGCGCGCCGAAAAGCCGCCGCGAAAAGATGCGCCCGACACCACCTTGGCGACGGCGGGCGCTTTCGCTACAAGCCTGTCATGGCCAAGGCAGAAACCTTCACCTGTTCCGCATGCGCGGCGTCGTTTTCCAAGTGGTCGGGGCGCTGCGACAACTGTGGCGAATGGAACACCATTTCCCAGGACACGCCGCTGTCCGCCGGCCCGGCGAAGAAAACCCTTGGCGCCCGGCGCGGCGCGGCGATCGAACTGGCCGACCTGGCCACCGAAGAAACTCCGCCGCCGCGCACCGGCTCGGGCATCGCCGAGCTGGACCGGGTGCTGGGCGGCGGGCTGGTGCCGGCCTCGGCGGTCCTGGTGGGCGGCGATCCGGGGATCGGCAAGTCCACGCTTTTGCTGCAGGCCACCGCCAGTTTCGCGCGCGCCGGGCTGAAGGCGGTCTATATTTCCGGCGAAGAATCCCGCGCCCAGGTGCGCATGCGCGCCCGCCGTCTGGGGCTGGCCGACGCGCCAGTCCGGCTGGCCGCCGAAACCAACCTGCGCAACATCCTGACGACGCTGGAAAAGGAACGCCCCGACATCGCGGTGATCGATTCGATCCAGACCATGTGGGCCGACAATGTCGAAAGCGCGCCGGGCAGCGTTTCCCAGGTGCGCGCCGCCGCCCACGAGCTGACCAGCTTCGCCAAGCGCAAGGGCGTTTCGGTGATCCTGGTGGGCCATGTCACCAAGGATGGCCAGATCGCCGGGCCGCGGGTGATCGAACACATGGTCGACACCGTGCTTTATTTCGAAGGCGAGCGCGGCCACCAGTTCCGCATCCTGCGCGCGGTGAAAAACCGCTTTGGCCCCGCCGACGAGATCGGCGTCTTCGAGATGACCGGAAGCGGGCTGGCCGAGGTCGCCAACCCTTCGGCGCTGTTTCTGAGCGAACGCGACACCCCCGCCCCCGGTTCGGTGGTCTTCGCCGGGATCGAGGGCACGCGCCCGGTGCTGGTCGAGTTTCAGGCGCTTGTCGCCCCCACCCCGCACAGCCAGCCCCGGCGCACGGTGGTCGGCTGGGACGGCAGCCGGCTGGCGATGATCCTGGCGGTGCTCGAAGCGCGCTGCGCCATTCCGTTTTCCGGGCTCGACGTCTATCTGAACGTCGCCGGCGGGCTGAAGGTCAGCGAACCGGCGGCCGATCTTGCTGTTGCGGCTGCGCTACTTTCCGCCAGAGAAGACGTGGCATTGCCGCCCGACACTGTGGTTTTCGGGGAAATCAGTCTATCAGGGGCGCTGAGGCCTGTCGGACAGACCGAAAGCCGCCTTAAAGAAGCCGGAAAGTTAGGGTTTTCTAAGGCTATTGCCCCGACAAGCTCAAAACACGGGTCTTCCGCCGGACCGGGGCTGCGCCATATGCCCGACCTGGTGACATTCGTAGGTGAAATATTCGGCGCGGGCTAACACGCGCGAGGAGAGAGAAAGAGCATGGAAGGTTTCACGATCATCGATGGCGTGGTGGCCCTGGTCATCATCGTCTCGGCCATACTGGCCTATTCGCGCGGTTTCGTGCGCGAAACCCTGTCGATCGCCGGCTGGGTCATCGCGGCGATCGCGGCATATGTCTTTGCCCCGCGGGTCGAACCGCTGATCCGCGAAATCCCGGTGCTCAAGGATTTCCTGGGCGAAAGCTGCGAACTGTCGATCATCGCCGCCTTTGCCGCGGTGTTCGCGCTGGCGCTGGTGGTGGTGTCGATCTTCACGCCGCTGTTTTCTTCCGCCGTGCAGCGTTCGGCGCTGGGCGGGCTGGACCAGGGGCTTGGCTTTCTGTTCGGGGTGGCGCGCGGGCTGGTGCTGGTCGCCGTCGCCTTTGTGATCTACGACCGGGTGGTGCTGGCCGACACCATATCGATGGTCGACGATTCGCGCAGCGCCTCGATCTTTGTGCGCGCCCAGGACGCCATCAACAACTCGATCCCCGAAGACGCGCCGGCCTGGGTGGTCACGCGCTATGAACAACTGGTCGGCTCCTGCGGGGCGGCGGCGCAATAAGGCCCGTCCCCGCCAGGTCCGCCCGCTCATTTGTCGGAGAGACAGCCGTGGTACGAACAATCCTGGCGGCCCTTGCGGTGATCCTGTTTTCGCTGCCGCTTGCGGCGCAGACCGGCGGTGGCGACACCAGCGGCACAGAGGGCAGCGATGGGGCCAGCGGGCCCAGCATCACCTTTGATTTCTTCAGCGTTCGGGGGCTGCGGATCGGCATTCCCTTTGCGCTGGACGACGCCTACGAACAAGAGGTCGGCCGCCCGATCCCGGCGCGGCTGAAACTGGTGCTGCCCAAGGGCGACGGATCCTACCGCGTCCTGGTCGACAAGGATCCCGGCGGCGCGATGGTCAAGTTCAACTTTGCCACCCGGGATCTGCAACTGATCGACAACCTGCAGATCGTCAACGCCACCATCGCCACGGGCCCGATCGACGACCGGCTTCAGGCGATGGCCAGGTTGATCAAGGATCAGGCCTATCCGATTTCGGTCAGGGGCTATTCATCGCCCAAGCTGATCGGGCTGGGGAAATACCGGGTAGGCGACCTGCCCGCGGTGCTGCTGGTGGCCACCTATACCGATCCCGCCAACGGCCCGATGTTCCTGCGCATCGTCGGCCTGCCTCACCCGGACAAGCCCGAAAGCATCGTCGTGGTGACCAACACGGTCGCCAGCAAGGTGCCGGTGAAAACCGTCAGCGAATTGGAAAAGTCGCTGTCGGGCCGGGCGCTTGCCAGCATCCGCTTTACCGACTGAGCAGCCCCTGTTGCGGGCCCTGCCGCGGCCCCTGAAGCAGCCCCATTCTCAGCCCGCACTTACGGGAAATTGATCGGCCGTGCGCCCCACGGCGCTGGTTTTCGCGCCGATACCGGCTACAACCGGCCCAACCAGAGGCGCGCGGCCAGACCGGGCGCCACCCACCTGCCCTTCGGAGACGCCCCCATGACCGCCACCAGACCCGCCCTTGCCGCCCTCGCCGCCCTCGCGCTAAGCCTTGCCGCCCCGCTGCCCGCCAGCGCCAGTTCGCACGGCAACGCGCTGGTGCATTCGCGCAAGTTCAACGGCATCGTCTACATGATGAACCAGGTGCACATGTCGCTCTACACCTATGCCAGGGACAAGCCGGGCGTTTCCACCTGCTACGGAGACTGCGCCCGCAACTGGCCGCCGGTGATCCTGGACGCCGATGCCCGGCTTGGCGAAAACTATTCGCTGATCAAGCGCAAGGACGGCCGGATGCAGGCCGCCTACAAGGGCCGCCCGCTGTATCTGTTCATCGGCGACAAGAAACCCGGAGACATCAACGGCGACGGCGTCGGCGGGGTCTGGAAGCTGTCCAGACCACTGCCGTAAATCACCGGCCCCGCAGCCGGCGCGCCAGTCCGATCAGCGCTGCGGGCACCAGCAGGGCGCTGGCCAGGTGGTCCAGGAAATTTTCGCTTCCGACCCCGGCCAGCCAGCCAATCTGCGCCCCCACCACGGCGAGCGCCAGCACCATGTCGCGCCGCCACCAGGCCCAGCCGGCCAGCGCCAGCGCAACCACCGCCGGGCCCGCGCCGGCGTAGCCCAGGGCGTAGGGATCGGGCGCGGCCTCGCCGACGCTGGCGTAGACATAGGCCACGTAAAGCGCCAGCAGGGCCAGCAGCTCTGCCGCCGGCCAGCGACGGGTGCGCAGCCCGAAGGGGCGCGCAAGATCGGCCGCCGCGATCAGTGCGATGCCCAGCGACACCGGCGAAAACAGCGCGCTGAAGCCGGCCAGTCCCGGTGCCAGGAATTGCCCCAGCATCGCCAGCCCGCCCAGCACCGCGCCGGCCAGCGCGGCGGCGCGCGGCGCGGCAAACAGCCCCGCCAGGCGCGAAAACAGCCAGGCCAGAACCGCGCTCAGCAGGACGTATTCGTAGATCTCACTCATCGTCGGCCTCCTGGCTGTCCAGCCAGGCCCGGTTGAAAACATGCGCCCGGATGCCACCCTTGGCAAAGGTCGAATAGGTCAGCAGGAACCGCCCGTCGTCCAGCCGCGCCAGGTCCGGATAGCGGTAGACCGCCGGGGTTTCGCGCCCCGGCGTTTCGATCTGCACCAGCCGTTTCCAGTTGCGCCCGGCATCGTCCGACACCGCCAGCGTCAGGTTGTCGGCCTGCGCTTCGCCGTCGTTGAAGGCCATGAGGATGCGCCCCCGCGCCAGCCCCAGCGCCGCCACCGGCGCGCCGGGGTTGGGCAGGTCCATCAGCGGCGCAGGCGTGGTCCAGGTCTTGCCGCCATCGCGGGTTTCGGACCGGAACACCCGGCGCAGCTTGCCGAAGGGGCGCATCAGCGCCACCGCGGTTTTCGGCCCCGTCACCACGATCGCCGGCTGGATCGCCGCCACGCCCTGGCCCATGCGCACCTTGGCGCGCACCCGCATGTCGGCATCGAGCCGCACCAGCTCGGGAAAGGCGGCGGCCATCTCGAAATAGGCCGGCACGCCGATATCGCCATTGGCAAAGCGGATCACCGCGTTGCGCACCAGCTGCGAGCGGTTCAACAGCGGCGACAAGGCCAGCTTGCGCGCCCGCACCGGCTGGCCATCCCCCATCTCGACCGACGCGATCGACGACGCCGCCCACCCCCCCGCCGACACCACCGTCGCCAGCAGCCGGTCGCGCGCGCCCGGGCGCGCCTGGATGGTGTTGCCCAGGATCATCACCACCTGCGGCGGGCGCATCGCCCGGCTCATCGACGCGGCGGCAAGCAGCGGTTCGGGCGCGCCGGGCGCAAGCGAGTCGCCCTCAAGCGTCACCGACATGATCCGCACGTCATGCGCCGCTTCGCGCGAGCCCTGGAACCACAGGATCGCCGGCGGCCGGGCGCGCAGGATCGCCGGGGAATGGAGCGTGGCGCCGCCACCGGGCTGATCCGCGCCCCTGATATCCAGAACCGTGCGGAACTCGGGCGGCGCGGCGGCGGGTGCGGCGGCGGGCGCGCCGGCGGGCGGTTCCTGAAAGGCGAATTCCCAGGGCGGCGCCGGGCGCAGCCAGGGCGACGCGATCGCCAGGGCCACCGCCAACGCCAGCAGCGCGGCCCCCGCGCCGGTAGATGTCCGTCCTGCCGCCAAGTCTGCCCTTTCCCGCGCCGTGCCTGCCCCTCGGCCCATGCTAGGGGGCGGCCCCGGCAAGGGCAAGCCGGCGGCGGGGTGCGGCGCCGGGGCAAAATGCGCGATCTGGCGGTGACAGGGCGCGCGCAACCCTCTAAGAGGGGGATATCCTCTGCCTTGGGATTCGGAGCTGCCTGCTGAAATGCGTGAAATGCCCCCCAGCCACCCGTTCGACGATGACAAGCTGAAAGAAGAATGCGGCGTTTACGGCGTGATCGGCGTCAGCGACGCCGCCAATTTCGTGGCGCTGGGCCTGCACGCGCTGCAGCACCGCGGTCAGGAAGCCGGCGGCATCGTCAGCCACGACGCCGAACGCGGCTTCAACTCGGCGCGCCGCTTTGGCTATGTGCGCGACAATTTCACCAAGGCCAGCCTGATGGAGACCCTGCCCGGCCCGCTGGCCATCGGGCATGTGCGCTATTCCACCGCCGGCTCCAAGGGCAACACCCAGATCCGCGACGTGCAGCCGTTTTTCGGCGAGTTTTCCATGGGCGGGGCGGCGATTGCGCATAACGGCAACATCACCAACGCGCTGGCGCTGCGGCGCGAGCTGATCGAACACGGCTCGATCTTTCAAAGCTCGTCCGACAGCGAATGCATCATCCACCTGATGGCGCGCTCGCTGCAGCGCAACATCCCCGAGCGGATGAAGGATGCGCTGCGCCGCGTCGAGGGCGCGTTTTCCATCGTCGCCATGACCCGCACCAAGCTGATCGGCGTGCGCGACCGGCTGGGGGTGCGTCCTTTGGTGCTGGGCCGGCTCGGCGATGGCGGCTGGGTGCTGTCCAGCGAAACCTGCGCGCTGGACATCGTCGGGGCCGAGTTCGTGCGCGAAGTCGCGCCTGGCGAAATGCTGGTGATCAGCGGCGGCAAGGTCGAAAGCTCTTTCCCGTTCGAACGCACCGGGTCGCGGTTCTGCATCTTCGAACACGTGTATTTCTCGCGCCCGGACAGCATCCTGAACGGCCAGTCGGTCTATGAAACCCGCCGCGCGATCGGGGTCGAGCTGGCGCGCGAAGCGCCGGTGGACGCCGACCTTGTCTGCCCGGTCCCCGACAGCGGCACCCCGGCAGCGATCGGTTTCAGCCAGGAAAGCGGCATCCCCTACGCCATGGGGATCATCCGCAACCAGTACATGGGCCGCACCTTCATCGAGCCGACCGAGCAGATCCGCAACATGGGCGTGCGGCTGAAGCTGAACGTCAACCGGGCACTGATCAAGGGCAAGCGGGTGATCCTGGTGGACGACAGCGTGGTGCGCGGCACCACCAGCCGCAAGATCAAGGAAATGATCCTGGATGCGGGCGCCGCCGAAGTGCATTTCCGCATCGCTCCCCCGCCCACCGCCTGGCCCTGTTTCTACGGGGTCGATACGCCCAAGCGCGAAAAACTGCTGGCCTCGAACATGACCGAAGAGGAAATGCGCGCCCACCTCGAAGTCGATTCGCTGCGCTTCATCTCGCTCGACGGGCTGTATCGCGCGGTCGGCGAAGCCAAGGGGCGCGACCCAAAGAAGCCGCAATATTGCGACGCCTGTTTTTCCGGCGAATATCCGGTCAAACCCGCCGACATGCTCGACCAGGGTTTCAAACTGGACACGGCCGCGGAATAGCTGCTTAACGGCGCCGCCTTCGGCGGCAAGTTTTCCAGGTTTTGC
>JAJRUE010000018.1 GCA_024277955.1 Alphaproteobacteria bacterium
GCCGTCTATCACCGGGGCGCGGCCCGCCTGCACGGTGAGGCTGGCGCCGCCCTCGATGGTCAGTTCCACCGGCTCGCGGTTGCACAGTTTCAGCAGCGTGTCGCAGGTGACGCGGCCTTCGCGCTTGGAGCCGCCGGTGAGGTGATCGACGCCGCCCAGCGACAACATGCGCGAACCGTATTCGCTGGTCATCACGTGGCCCACCGGCTCGCCATCGACCCGGACGGTGGCGGCTTCGGGGCCGATGTGGCGGTCGGTGTCGATCTTCACCTTGACGCCGCAGTAGGAAAAGATGCCCTCGGTGACCACGGTCACCATGTCCACGCCCTCGATCTGCTGGCTGACGATGAAGGGGGCGGGCTTGTAGTCGGGGTAGGTGGTGCCGGCGCCGACGGCGGTCACAAAGGGCCGGCCCGATTGCAGCAGGTCGCCGTCCCAGTCGGCGGTGCCGTCCTCGCCCAGAAACGGCACCGCCTTCACGCCCTTCTGCGAGGCGGTCTCGATGATGGTGAGCGGGTCCAGCCGCACCAGTTCGCCCGCGTGGTTGGCGTAGCGGTCGCAGGCCCCGGCGCGGCCCTCGGCGATGTAGCACAGCACCGGGCAGGAATCGCAGCGGATCTTGTCCTGGGGGCGGATGCGTCTGGTCATGGTCGCCCCCCTGCGGAGGAAACCGAAATCCTTGAAGGATTTCGGGGCGTTTTCTTTGAAAGAAAACGCTGTCGCGCGGACGGGAACGCAGCCCGGCGGGCGCCGGGGTCATCCTGCCAACCGAGGGCGGCACCTTCCTGGGCGGGCGCGAATGCGCCTGCCGGGGGGCAGGCAGGCGCAGCCCGGGCCGCAAGCGTCCCGGACGGGAACGGATATTCGAGGCCCCGCATCATCCCCCCGCCTCGCGTATCGCCGCGCGCAGCCGCGCCGGGCTCACCGGCAGGCGGCGCAGCCGCACCCCTGTTGCAGCCGCAATCGCGTTGGCGATCGCCGGCGCCGTGGGCACCAGCGCGTGTTCGCCCAGCCCCTTGGCCCCGTAGGGCCCGTGCGCGTCCGCTTCTTCGATGATCAGCGTTTCGACCGGCGGCACGTCGCCGATGGTCGGGATCAGGTAGTCGTGCAGGTTCTCGGTGCGCCCGGGGATGTATTCCTCCATCAGCGCCATGCCCAAACCTTGCGCGATGCCGCCTTCCACCTGGCCCTCGACCAGCAGCGGGTTGATCGCCCGGCCCACGTCATGGGCTGCCGCCATGCGCAGCACCCGCACCGTGCCCAGCGCCTTGTCCACCTCGACCAGCGCCGCCTGGGCCGCGTAGCCGAACTGGGCGTAGGGCTCGCCCTGGCCGTTTTCATCCAGCGGTTTGGTGGGCGGGTCGTAGGTCTCTTCGGCCCGCAACACATAGCCTTCGGCGTCCGGTTCCAGCCCGGCCAAGGCGATTTCATGCACCTTGCCGTTTTCGCGCACCACGATCTTGCCATCCCCCGGCACGATCTCCGCCGCTTCGCCAGCATTCACCAGACGCAGAACCTCTGCCCGCAGCGCCGCGCCCGCCGCCTTGGCCGCATTTCCCGAAACGAACGTCTGGCGCGAGGCCGAGGTCTTGCCCGCGTCCGGCGTCACTTCGGTATCGCCGCCCACCAGCACCAGCGCCGAAACCGGCACCCCCAGCGCCTCGGCAAATATCTGGGCAATCACCGTATTGGCCCCCTGCCCGATATCCACCGCGCCCTGGTGCAGCACCAGCGTGCCATCGGCGCGCAGGCCCGCCTTGATGGTCGAAGGGTTGGGCAGCGAGGTATTGCCGCAGCCATACCAGCCCGCCGCCAGCCCGACGCCGCGACGCAGATCGCCGCCGCGCGCGTTGAACCCCGCCGCCGCCTCCCGCTCGCGCTGCCAGAACGGGCGCAGCGCCGACAGGCAGGCCCGCACCCCGACGCCCTGGGCAAACACCTGGCCGCAGACCGTCGGCGCGCCGTTTTCCAGCGCGTTCAGCAGGCGAAATTCCAGCGCGTCCATGCCCAGCCGGGCGGCCAGTTCGTCGAACAGGCTTTCCTGGGCAAAGGCCGCCTGCGGTACGCCGAAACCCCGGAACGCGCCCGAAGGCGGGGCGTTGGTGTGGATCGCCCGCGCCTCTGCCCGGTAGTGCGCCACCCTGTAGGGCCCCGAGGCATGCACCGGCACCCGGTTGGCTACCGTTGGCCCCCAGGACGCGTAGGCGCCGGTGTTGAAGTCCCCCCAAAAGTCGAACCCCTGCACCCGGCCCTGCGCATCCGCCCCGATCCGCAAGCGGATACGCGCCGGGTGGCGCTTGGTGGTGGATTGCATCGATTCGCCGCGCGAATAGGTCAGGCGCACCGGCTTGCCCGTCTTCAGCGCCGCCAGCGCCAGGTAGGGCTGCACCGAAAGATCCAGCTTGGAGCCGAAACCCCCGCCCACCGCCGTGGGGACGATGCGGATGCGCGTATCCGGCCAGCCGAGGATCGCCGCCAGCGCCTCGCGGTCCATCACCGGGGCCTGGGTGCAGGCATGGATTTCCAGCCGGTCGCCCACCAGCCGGGCAAAGCCGGCCTCGGGCTCGATATAGGCGTGTTCGACAAACTAGGTTTCGAAGGCGCCTTCCACCACCACCGCCGCCGTTTCCAGCGCCCGGTCCGCGTCGCCCTGTTGCACGAACCCCTCGCACATCAGGTTGCCCGGGCGGGCGTCGTGCAACTGCTGGGCCTCGGGCGCGGTGGCCTCGGCCATGGTGGCAACCGCGGGCAGTTCGGTGAAGGCGACAGGGACATCGCCCGGCGCAAGGGCGGCGATGGCCTCGGGCGTGCCGACCACGGCGGCCACGGCTTCGCCGCGAAACCGGGCGATGCCCTCGGCAAAGACCGGCTGGTCGATGAAGCCGGGGATGGTGCCGAAGCGGTTGATCCCCGGCACGTCGCGCGCGCTCAGCACCGCCGCGATGCCCGGCCGCGCCGCGAAACCGTCGAGATCGCCCAGCGAAAAGGCGGCGCGGGCGAAGGGCGACCGGATCACCCGGATTTCCAGCGTGCCCGGCGGCGCGATGTCGTCGCCGAAAGCCTCGGCACCCGCGACTTTGGCCGCGCCATCCAGCTTGCGGATCGCGGCCCCGACCCCGCCTTGGCGCGCGCGCGCACTGCCGCGCCCGGCGGCCAACACCGCGTCGATGATCTTGCGGTAGCCGGTGCAGCGGCACAGCACCCCGCCCAGCGCATCCTGCACCTGCGTTTCGTCCGGGCGGGCGTTGTCGCGCAGAAGCGCGGTGGCCGACACCATCATCCCCGGCGTGCAGATGCCGCATTGCGCCGCGCCGAAATCCTGAAAGCTTTCGGCCAGGTCGCGGGTCATCGGCTCGTGCTCCACCAGCCCGGCGAGCGTTTCCACCGCCCGCCCCTCGGCCTGCTGCGCCGCCATCAGGCAGGCGCAGACCGGCGCGCCATCCACCAGCACCGTGCAGGCGCCGCAGTCGCCGGCGTCGCAGCCCACCTTGACATCGCGCGCGCCCAGCCGTTCGCGCAGGGTGCGCGACAGGCGTTCGCCGGCGGGGGCCTCGGCCTGCACCGACTGGCCGTTCAGGGTAAAGCGCAGCGGCTCAGACATGCCCGCCCCCCGCCGCCAACAGCGCCCGGCGGATCAGCTGCCCCACCGCTTCGCGGCGATAGGCGGCATCGGCGCGCACATCGTCGATCGGGGCGAGCGGCGACAGGTGGTCAGTCGCGATCAGGCCGGGGTCGGACAGATCGGCAAGCGCGCGGTTTTCCAGCGCCTTTTCAAGGGTATGCAGCCGCAGCGCCACCGGCGAACAGGCCCCCACCGCGATCCGCGCGGCCCTGATCCGGCCGCCCGAAAGCTCAACCAGCGCCGCCACCATGGCGATGCTGATCACCAGGTAGCGCCGCGCCCCCAGCTTGACAAAGGCGCTGGCTGCCTCGGGCAAGGGCGGCAGCAGCACGGCGCTCAGAAACTCGCCCGGGCGCAGCGCCGTCTTGCGCGGGCCGAGGATGAAATCGGACAGCCCCAGCACCCGCCGTCCGGCGACCGAGACCAGTTCCACCTGCGCATCCAGCACCAGCAGCGGCGGCACCCCGTCGGCGGCGGGCGAGGCGTTGCACAGGTTGCCGGCGATGGTCGCGACGTTCTGGATCTGGCGTGCGCCCACCTCGCGCGCCGCCTGCTGCAGGGCGTGGCAGGCCGGCGGCAGCGGGGCGGCGGCGATCTCGGCCCAGGTGGTGGTGGCGCCGATCCGCCAGCCATCGTCGCGGCGCGTGATCCCGCGCAACTCGGGGATGCGGCTGAGGTCCAGCACATCACCGCGCGGCGCGCCGGGGCCCAGCGCCGGGTAGAAATCCGTGCCGCCCGCAAGGATCGACGCCCGCCCTTCGGCAAGCGCGCCAAGGGCCGCGTCCAGCGTGGTGGGTGCATGGTAGGTCAAGGGCGCTGCCTCTGCCGGTTTCATTTGTTAGCATACGAACGATAATCGGCTGGGCTTGGCACTGTCAATCGCTGCCCGTCGCTGCAAGGACACCTGGCTTGGAGGTCGGGCCGTGGAAACAGGGCTGCGCCTGCCGGGGTAGGCGCAAAATGCGCCTGCCGGGGGCAGGCAGGCGCAGCCCGGCGGTGCCGCCGGGCGGTCCGCGCGAACGACCTCTGCCCGCACAATCCCAGCCCGATCCTTGATCGCCGCCGCGTTCATGTTAGCATGCAAACAAACCGGACCGCCGACAGGGAGAGCGCCATGGGAGAGACACCGCAAAAACTCGTCATTCGCAACATCGGGCTGATCCTGTCGGGCAAGCTGGAACAGCCGATCCTGGACGGCGATTGCGTGGTGGCCATTGATGGCCGGATCGCCGATTTCGGCTATGAAAAGGATCTGGACACCGACGATGCCACCACCGTTGTCGATGCCCATGGCGTCACCCTCGCGCCCGGGCTGATCGACAGCCATGTGCACCCGGTGATCGGCGACTATACCCCGCGCCAGCAGCAACTGCACTGGATCGACAGCACGCTCCACGGCGGGGTCACCACGATGATCTCGGCGGGCGAAGTGCACCTGCCTGGCCGCCCCAAGGACGTGGTCGGGCTCAAGGCGATGGCGATCGCCTCGCAGCGCTGGTACGAAAACTTCCGCCCCTCGGGCGTCAAGGTGCACGCCGGCGCGCCGATCCTGGAAGAAGGCATGGTGGAACAGGATTTCAAGGACATGGCCGATGCCGGCGTGAAACTGCTGGGCGAGGTCGGCCTTGGCACCGTGAAGGATGGCAAGACCGCGAAACAGATGGTGGGCTGGGCGCGCAAATACGGCATCCAGAGCACCATCCACACCGGCGGCCCGTCGATCCCCGGCTCGGGGCTGATCGACGCCGACATGGTGCTGGAAACCGGGGCCGACGTGATCGGGCACATCAACGGCGGCCATTCGGCGCTGCCCGACGACCAGATCGTCTGCCTGTGCGAAAACTGCCGCCACGGGCTGGAGATCGTGCATAACGGCAACGAACGCGCCGCGGTGCTGACGCTGAACACCGCGCGCGAGTTGAAACAGCTGGAGCGGGTGATCCTGGGCACCGACGGGCCGGCGGGGTCCGGCGTGCAGCCGCTGGGCATCCTGCGCATGGTGGCGATGCTTTCGGCCTTTGGCAACGTGCCCGCCGAACAGGCCTTCTGCTTTGCCACCGGCAACACGGCGCGCGAACGCGATCTGGATTGCGGGCTGATCGAAAAGGGCCGGGCGGCGGATTTCGTGCTGATGGACCAGGCCCAGCACGCGCCGGGCAAGAACATGCTGGAAAGCGTGGCGCTGGGCAACCTGCCGGGCGTCGGCATGACCATCATCGACGGGGTGGTGCGAAGCGGACGCAGCCGCAACACCCCGCCGGCGCAGCGCCTGCCCGAGGTGGTCGCGGGCTAAGCCCGGGACAGAAATGAAATACTGAATCGCTTGCTGCGCAAACCCGCCCGGCGGCAACGCCTGGGGCAGCGCCCGACCCCCGCCCTGTCGCACCTCTGGTGCGCTTCCAGTGCAACGGCGGGCGCCTCTCGCCCACCCTCGGGGCAGCCTCTACCCTCCATATTGCTGCGATAGCGATGCAGGTTTTCGGCCGTTGCGCTTGATCGGGTTTGTCTCTGCTCCGAACAGAGGGCATGCGACCACCCGGGTGGGCGCGGATGCGCCCGCCTTGGGGGCGGGCAGGCGCAAATGTGCCTACCC
>JAJRUE010000188.1 GCA_024277955.1 Alphaproteobacteria bacterium
AAGTGATCGCTGCGAAAACAGTCGGCGATCAGGATTTCCCCGCCCGCGTCCAGCAGCGCGCAGGCCTTGGCCAGCCCGGTGTCCAGCCGGATATACTGGAAGCTTTCCGAAAACAGGCACAGGTCGAACCGCTGGTCGGTTCCAAAGGCTTCGAAGGTGGTTTGGTGCACCCGGGCTGCCGGCGCGTTGGTGCGGCAGCGTTCAGCCAGCACCGCGCTGGGCACGACGATATCCACCTGGTGGCCCAGCGCCAGCAGCTTGGCGGCGGTTTCGCCGGCGCCGCCGCCGATATCGAGGATGCGCAGCTTGCCCTCGGGCAGTTGCGCGAACAGGTTTTCGGTATAGGCGTCCTGTGCCGCGCGCAGGTTGCCGGCGGTGATGTCCAGCCCGTCCCAGTAGCCGTAGTGCAGGTTCTCGGCGCCGGTCAGCCACTTGATGAACTCAAGCCCCGCGTCCAGCCCCAGGCTGCGTGTATCCAGTTTCTTGCCCATGTCCGGTCTTTAGCCCGCGCCCGGGCGCCGCGAAAGCCGAAAATGACGCGCGCTTCAGCCCAGGTGGTCGGAAAACGCCGCCAGGACGCGGGCGTAGACATCGCGCTTGAAGGGGACGATCCGGTTCACCACCTCGGACGGGTCGATCCATTCCCAGCGGGAAAACTCGGGGTGGGCGGTGTCGATGTCGATCTGGCTGTCGTCGCCGTGAAAGCGCAGCAGGAACCAGCGCTGTTTCTGGCCGCGGTAGCGCCCTTTCCAGATATTTGGCACCAGGTCGTGCGGCAGGTCGTAGGTCAGCCAGTCGGGGGTTTCGGCCTCGATCGTGACGAGCGACGGGTCGATGCCGGTTTCTTCGTGCAATTCGCGCAGGGCGGCGGCGCGCGCGTCTTCGCCCGGGTCGATCCCGCCCTGGGGCATTTGCCAGGCGTCGGTGTCGCTGTCCAGCCGCTGGGCGACAAAGACCTTGCCGGCCGGGTTGACCAGCATCACCCCCACATTGGGGCGGTAGGGCAGGGCAGAGATCTGGTCAGGGGTCATCGGGCGCGGGGTCTGACGGGGCCGGTGGTGACCGGCCCCGCGCAGATCATTTCTGTTGCGCGATCACCGACAGCCCCTTGAGGATGTCGATCGCGTAGGCCAGCTGGTAGTCGTCGACGCGCAGCTTGGCGGCTTCTTCGGCGGCGGCGCGTTCGGCCTCGATTTTGGCGCGTTCGTCCTCGGTCAGGCTGTCGTTGGACAGCCGCCCGCGCAGGTCGGCTTCGGAGCGGGTGCGGCGCGGCTTGTCGGTGGCGGTGCTGTCGGCGTTCGGGTCGCGCTTGGGCTGTTCGACGATGATGTCGGGCGAAACGCCAAGCGCCTGGATCGACCGGCCCGACGGCGTGTAGTAGCGCGCCGTGGTCAGCCGCATGGCGCCGCCGTTGCGCAGCGGCATCACCGTCTGGACCGAGCCTTTGCCAAAGCTCTTGGTGCCCACGACGATGGCGCGGTGGTGGTCCTGCAGCGCACCGGCGACGATTTCCGAGGCCGACGCCGACCCGCCGTTGATCAGCACGACCACCGGCTTGCCCTGGGCCAGGTCGCCGGGAACCGCGTTGAACCGGTCGCCGTCCTGCGGGTTGCGCCCGCGGGTGGACACGATTTCACCGCCTTCCAGGAAGGCATCCGACACCTTGATCGCCTGGGTCAGCAGCCCGCCGGGGTTGTTGCGCAGGTCCAGCACGAAGCCGTCGACATTGTCGATGCCGCCCAGTTCGGCGACGGTTTTCCTGAGACCCTCTTCAAGGTTCGGGTAGGTCTGGTCGTTGAAGGTGGACACCCGCATCACCACCGCGTTGCCCACCGCCTTGGTGCGCACGGCGGTCAGCTTGATGGTGTCGCGCACGATCGACACGTCAAAGGGTTCGTCCACCCCGTCGCGCACGATGGTGATGATGATCTCCGACCCCACCGGGCCCTTCATCAGGTTCACCGCTTCGCTCAGCGTCAGGCCCAGCAGGCTTTCGCCGTTGACCTGGGTGATGAAGTCGCCGGCCTCGATCCCGGCGTTGAAGGCCGGGGTGCCGTCCATCGGCGTCACCACCTTGACCCAGCCGTCTTCCTGGGTGACCTCGATGCCGAGGCCTCCGAATTCGCCGCGGGTGTCTTCGCGCATCTTTTCCGCCGCATCCGGCGAAAGATAGCTGGAATGCGGGTCGAGCGAGGTCAGCATGCCGTTGATCGCCGCTTCGATCAGGTCGGCTTCGTTGACCTTTTCGACGTATTGCGCGCGGATCCGTTCAAAGATGTCGCCGAACAGGTCGAGCTGTTCGTAGACGTTGGTTGTGCGCGTGTTGTCCTGGGCCAGCAGCGGTCCGGCGATCTGGGTGGTCAGCACCACGCCCGCCAGGGTTCCGCCGATCGCGGCCATCACGAATTTTCTCATCGCAGTCTATTCCTTTGCCTGGGCGAACCATTTTGCCGGGTCCACCGGCTTTTCGCCCATTCTGAGTTCCATATAAAGCGTTTCTGATTGCTCTGAGCCAGCCCCATTAACGGCATTTTGAAAAAACCTGTCGGCATCGGGGCTGGCGCCGCCCATCAGCCCCAGCGGTTCGCCCGCCGGCAGAACCTGCCCCACCTCGCCGAAAACCCGGTCAAGCCCGGCCAGGATCAAGAGCGTGCCGGCGTCCGGTTCCAGGATCATCACGTTTGCGTAATCCAGCAGCGGGCCGCGGTAGCGCAGCGTCGCTGGCCAGGGATTGGTGACCAGCGCCAGCGGGCGGGTGGCGATCAGCAGGCCGGGGCGCTTGATGCCGGCGGCGTCGGCTTCGTTGAAGCGGCGCAGGATGGTGCCCTGCACCGGCATCGGCAGGCTGCCCCTGGCGGCGGTGAAATCGCGCACCGGGTCGGGGGCGGTTGCGCCGGTTTCCATGCCCGCCAGGCCGGACGCGAACCCGTCCAGGGTTTCGGCGCTGTCGATCAGCTCCTGCAGGCGCGCCGGGTCGGCCAGGAAGCGCTGCGGCAGGTCGGTGCGGTTGGAAATCGCCTGGCTCAGGTCGGTGCGCGCCTGCTGAACCTCGGACAGGCCCTGCTGCAGGATTTCGGCGGCGCTTTCCTGCAGGGCGCGCAGCAGCGCGACCTCTTCCAGCTGGGCGCGCAGGTCTTCGGCGCGGGCGCGGATCGCCGGGGTGATGTCGGACACGATCATCCCGGCGCGCGCGGTGCCCAGCGGCCCCGCCGGGTGCAGCAGCGACAGCGGTCCCTGCACCGATTGCAGCGACAGCAGCACCCCGAGAAACCGCGACAGGTTTTCGCTTTCGGCCTGAAACTGCTGGCGGATCGCGGCTTCGCGCAGCGAGGCCCGGCGCAACCCTTCGCGCAGCGCGTCCAGCCCGTCTTCGAAGGCGCGGATGGTTTCGCTGAGCGCTGCCACCCGGTCCGATGCCCGCCGCGCTTCGCTGAGCGCCAGGTGCGCCGCGTTCAGCCGGTCCATCGCCTTGCGCGCCAGCTCGGCCGGGTCGCTCGAGGCCGCGGCCTGGCCCAGCCCCGCCAGCATCAACGCAAAGGCAAGGATCAGCCGCCTCATGCGTCCAGCAGGCTTTCGCCGGTCATTTCCGCGGGCTTGGGCAGGTTCATCAGCTGCAGCAGCGTTGGCGCCAGATCGGCCAGCCGGCCGTCGTGCATGCGCGCGCCGTCCGGGGCGCCAAAGGCGATCACCGGCACCGGGTTGGTGGTGTGCGATGTGTGCGGCCCGCCGGTTTCCGGATCGATCATGGTTTCGCAATTGCCGTGGTCGGCGGTGACGATCATCGCACCGCCGGTCTTTTCCAGCGCCGCGATCACCTGGCCCAGCCCGGCGTCCACGGTTTCCACCGCCCGGATCGCCGCCTGCAGATCGCCGGTATGGCCCACCATGTCGGGGTTGGCGTAGTTCACCACGATCAGGTCATAGCCTTCGCCGATCGCTTCGACCAGGCGTTCGGTGACCTGGGGGGCGGACATTTCCGGCTGCAGATCGTAGGTCGC
>JAJRUE010000189.1 GCA_024277955.1 Alphaproteobacteria bacterium
CGAACTGGCCGGCCTCGTTGATGGCGTAGCCCGCCGGGGTCTGCATCCACGAGTTCGCCGACAGAATCCATGTCGCCGACATCAGCGTGCCCACCGCAACCATGGCGGTCGCGAACATGTGCAACCCCGGCCCCACCCTTTCGCGCCCGAACAGCGCGATGCCCAGGAAACCGGCTTCCAGGAAAAAGGCCGACATCACCTCGTAGGCCAGCAGCGGGCCGATCACCGGGCCGGCCTTGTCGGAAAACACCGCCCAGTTGGTGCCGAACTCGCAGGACATCACGATGCCCGACACGACCCCCATGCCAAAGACCACGGCAAAGATCTTTTTCCAGTATTCGAACAGGTCCAGATAGGTCCGGTCGCCGGTTTTCAGCCACAGCGCGTTGAGCACCGTCAGGTAGCTGGCCAGCCCGATCGAAAAGGCCGGAAAGATGATGTGAAACGAAATGGTAAAGGCGAATTGCGCCCGGGCCAGGGCCTCTGCCGTAAATCCGTCGAACATGGCTCATCTCTTAGGTATATTTCGAATACATATTTAGGGCACGGGGTTGCCAATAAGCAATAAAGCAAATATATCTTTTTTGTCGCACCCGTCCAGCTGGAACAAATCTTTGAAACTAACAAGTTACACGAACTACGCGCTGCGCACCCTGCAACTTGCCGCCCTGCGCGCCCCGGATCTTATCCGCGTCGATGACGTTGCCGCGCTGCACAATCTGGCCCGGCCGCATGTGGTCAAGATCGTGCATCAGCTGGGCAAGGCGGGCTATCTGCAGACCCAGCGCGGCCGTGGCGGCGGCTTCCGGCTGGCGCGCCCGGCCGAACAGATCGTCGTCGGCGAGGTGATCCGCCTGACCGAAGGCAACCTGGACGTGGTCGAATGTTTCGACAGCGAAACCAACACCTGCCGGCTGTTGGGCGTGTGCCGCCTGTCGGCCAAGATACGCCAGGCCACCCAGGCCTTCATGGCGGTTCTGGACGAGGTGACGATCGCCGACATCGCCGCCAACCGCAACGAACTGCTGGAACGGATCAGCGCCTGAACGCCCCTGCCCGCCCCCACCCGGCGCCCCCCGGCGCCGGCGGATTTTCCGTAGACGATTGCACACATCACAATTTCTTAGAATGATTATAATTTAATCAACGCAGGGATGAGCCTTGCAATCCAAATATCAATTTGGCAGTCTTGCCCCTGCGTCAAGACAAGAATGCCACAAGGATGCCGATGTGACAGACAAGCTTGCATTCGCGGTCCCGGTGCGTTCGGGACAGGCCGGGTCTTCGGACCGGGACCGTCGCACAGCGGGCGATGAAGGGGACCGGATCGTTGTGCTGGCGGTGGGCGACATGTCCCATTGGCGCACCAGTGGCCGGGACTTGCCCTGGGGATCGCAGATCACATTCGCCGACTTTTCCGACATCACTGACGCGCTGATCGCCACCATGTCTCCGGAGGTGGTGATCTCGCCTTTGCTGTGCCGCAGCTTCGACTGCCTCGACCTGGCGGCGGCGCTGTGCGGCGCGGGGTTTCGCGGCCGGTTCCGCATCATGGCGCCCAAACTGCCACGCCCCGAGGTAGTTCTTGGCGAAGCCCGCGCCCTGTGCCCGAAGATCGACATCGACCTGATCCTCGACCATTTTCTGGTGACCGCGCAGGTCAACTGAGCGGCTCTTCGCAGAAAACGGCTCCGCACAACACAGCCCCGGTCGCGCCCGCCCCGCTCCCATCTCTGACCCACCCCCGCCCCTGGCGCGCCGGACAGGCTCCTGCGGTCAAACCCGCCCAGACCGCCCGCCGGAGCCCCTTGCCTGTCCTCTTCTGTCCGAAAATATCCCCGCCGGAGGCATGAATCCGCCCACCCTGACGACCGCACGCCCTCTGTTCGGCGCAGAGGCGCCCGTCATGGGCGACATTCCCGGGGCCTGTCTTCATTTACCTTGCGGCCCCGGTTTGTGCCATTTTCCCCCAGCGCCAGGCAATTCCGCGCAGGGACGCGGCGCATTTTGCCCGGGACAGCGGGTGTTTCGCCTTCCGATCGGCCAGATCGCTGCGTCAAAATATCCGCTGCCCCGGACAAAATGGGCACGCGCCGGGGCCGTAAGGTAGATAAAGACAGGCCCTAGACCGCCCGCAGCCCGTCGCGGAACCGGCGCATGTTTTCGCGGTAATGCTGCGCCGAAAGCGCCAGCGCCCGGATCGCGGCCTGGTCGAGCGCGCGCACCACCCGCCCCGGCGCCCCCACCACGAGCGAACCATCGGGGATCTCCTTGCCCTCGGTCACCAGCGCCCCGGCGCCGATCAGGCAGTTGGCGCCGATCCGCGCCCCGTTGAGCACCGTCGCCCCCATGCCGATCAGGCAGCAGTCGCCGATGGTGCAGCCGTGCAGCATCGCCTTGTGGCCGATGGTGCAGTCGCGCCCGATGGTCAGCGGATAGCCCATGTCGGTGTGCAACACGCAGTTCTCCTGGATGTTGGTGCCCTCGCCGATCACCAGCGCTTCGTTGTCGCCGCGCAGCGTGCAGCCGAACCAGATGCCGACGCCCGTGCCCAGCACCACCTTGCCGATGACATTGGCGTCCGGCGCCACCCAGAAATCGCCGTCTTCCGGCAGGCTTGGCGCATCCGCGCCCAGGGCGTAAATCGTCATGTCCGTTCCTCGAATTCCCGGTTCAGCCCGCGCACGAAATCCGAAAGCCCCGGCTGCCGGTCCCGCCTGAGCCGTTCGGCGCTGACAATGGTTTTCAGTTTGTTTTCCGCCTCTTGCAGGTCGTCGTTCACAAGAACATAGTCGTATTCCGCCCAGTGGCTGATCTCGGCTTCGCTCTTGGCCATGCGCCCGGCGATCACCTCGTCACTGTCCTGGCCGCGCTGGCGCAGACGGCGTTCCAGCTCGGCGATCGAGGGCGGCAGGATGAAGACCGACACCACGTCCTTGCCCAGCGCCGAGTTGCGGATCTGCTGGCCGCCCTGCCAGTCGATGTCGAAAAGCGTGTCGCGCCCCTCGGCCATCGCCG
>JAJRUE010000190.1 GCA_024277955.1 Alphaproteobacteria bacterium
GATCGCCTTGACATGCTTGCGGCTGTCATGGCCGATCTCCCACTTCATCTCGAAGTCGTGTTCCGGGTCGACCGAGCCGTCCTTGGGCGGCAGGTCGCGCACGTGACCGTAAGACGCAAGAACGGTGAAATCATCGCCCAGATACTTGTTGATTGTCTTGGCCTTGGCCGGGGATTCGACGACGACGACGGGCATGGATTTCCTCTCGACTCGGGGCTTGCCTGGTGGCGCGCGAAGATGTGGGGGATCGGGGGCGGTTGTCAATGCACTGGTTGATGAGCCGGATTTGGACCGCCGATTTCGGCCGCAGATCCCCGCAGCCGATACCCGTTGCCGCCACCGAACTCTGCGAGCCGCCGACACGTACTGGCGCCACCGCCTGCCGATGCCCGCCGACGCCAGCCCCTGCCGATGGCGTCCACCAACACCCTCTGCCGGTGGCCCGGGCAGGCGACGATCGCCAACCATCCCTGCCGCTGGCCCAAGCGGGCGGCGTCTGGCAACACCCGCTTGGTGGCCACATCGGACGGCGGTTGCCAACAGTTCCTACTGGTGGCCCGGGCGGACCGTGGTCGCCAACCGGCCCTTCTGGTGGCTCCGGCCGATAGCGGTTGCCAACGCCCCTTGCAGGCTCAGGCTCTCGGGCGCGGACACCGGAGCCTCCCAAGTGACCGGCGCCCCGCCTTGCGCGTTCCGGCGCGGCCCGCGCGGATGATCCCGCGCCACGGGTCGGTGCTGCTGCCGCGCCTCTCGTTGCCCCTTGGCTACGCGGGGTGGGGCGACAGGCTGACCATGCCGCCCGGCTGGCGGATGATCTTGCCGTCAAGCTCCAGGTCCAGCAGCGCCGGGCTGAGTTCGGCCACCCGCAGGTCCAGGTCGCGCACCAGTTGGTCTTCGGTCACCGGGCTGGGGGACAGGCGCGACAGGATTTCGTTGTGCAGCTTGTTGGCGTGGCCGAGCGCGGTTTCGCGGGCTTCCGCTTCCGGCTGGGGCGCGGGTTCGCCTTGCGGCGCGGGCTTGCGGCGCGGCTTTTTTTTCGGCCGGGCCGCGGCGGCGGGTTTGCGAACCTTCCGGGCCGCGGGTTCCGGCGCGGGCCGGGCTGCCGGGGTTTGCCCGCCGGTTCTTGCCGCGGGTTCCGGCGTTTCTTGTTCTTTTTGTTCACACACGGCGATCACATCGGCGGCCGAGCGCACCAGCGTCGCCCCGTCGCACAGCAGAAAGTTGCAGCCGGTCGCGCGCCCGTCGAACGGATGGCCCGGCACGGCCATCACGTCCCGGCCCAAGTCCGCCGCCAGGCTGGCGGTGATCAGGCTGCCCGACCTGGCGGCGGCCTCGACCACGACGACCGCGCGGCACAGGCCGGCGACGATGCGGTTGCGCTGGGGAAAATGCCGGGCGATCGGTTGCAGCCCCATGGGCTGTTCCGAAAGCCTGACGCCGCGTTCGGCGATTTCCTGCGCCAGCACCGCGTTTTCGGCCGGGTAGACCACATCGACCCCGCCCGCCATCACCGCCAGCGTGCCCCGTTCCAGCGATCCGAAATGCGCCGCCGCATCGATGCCGCGGGCAAGACCCGAGACCACGACATAGCCCGCGTCCGCCAGTTCGCCGGCCAGGGTGCGCGCCATGCGGGTGCCCAGACTGGAGGCGTTGCGCGCGCCGACCAGCGCCACCATCGGGCGGTGCAACAGGGCCGGGTCGCCCAGGATCCACAGAAGCGGCGGCGGGTTTTCGATCGCGGCAAGGCCGGCCGGATAGTCCGGCGCGCCGATTGCCACGGCGCGCGCCCCGGCAAGCCGGGCGGCGGTCAGTTCGGCGGCGGCGCGCGCCCGGGTGCAGGTCTGGTAATTCGATACCCCCGCCTTGCGCGCGATCTCGGGTAGCGCGTCAAGCGCCGCCTCGGCCGAGCCGTGTTCGTTCATCAGGCGATAAAAGGTGGAAGGCCCGACGCGGCGGGAACGCAAGAGACGAAGCCAGGACAACCAGTCTTCCTCGTGGTGGGGTGGGGTGAGGGGGGTGGGGGAAGGGAATAAATCCTTGGTCATGCCAGTTCCGTCTCTTGCAGGAATCACATTGCGCCAGCTTTGGTTAACGGCGCGTGAACGGCGGTGCAGAAAAATTGAGCCAAAGGCCGCGAAAGACGGCGGCCCGGCCAGAAAGTTGCGTAGAAGCAATGTCTTGCAAGGTTTCGGGATCAAGGGCTGTTCGTGAAGAACGAGCAACGGCCAAGGTTTTTCGAAAAACCTTGGCCCCCGGCCCGCGACTTCGGGCTGAGATTCCGGGCGGCGATCGGGCCTCAGGTCGCCGAGCCGCCCACTGTCAGCCCGCCGATCAGCAGCGTAGGCTGGCCGACGCCCACCGGCACCGACTGGCCGTTCTTGCCGCAAGAGCCGATCCCCGGATCCATCGCCATGTCGTTGCCGATGGCGTGCACCTGGCGCATGGCGGTGGCGCCGTCGCCGATCAGGGTCGCGCCCTTGACCGGGTCGCCGATCTTGCCGTTTTCGACGCGATAGGCCTCGGTGCAGGAAAACACGAACTTGCCGTTGGTGATATCCACCTGTCCGCCGCCGAACCCGACCGCGTAGATGCCGTCCCTGACCTCGGCGACGATGTCTTCGGGGCGCGCGTCGCCGCCCAGCATCAGCGTGTTGGTCATCCGCGGCATCGGCGCGTGGGCGTAGCTTTGCCGCCGGCCGTTGCCGGTAGGCTCCACCCCCATCAGCCGGGCGTTCTGGCGGTCCTGCATGAAGCCCACGAGGATGCCGTCCTCGATCAGCACGTTGCGCCGGGTGGGCGTGCCTTCGTCATCGAAGCTGAGCGATCCGCGCCGGTCGGGGATGGTGCCGTCGTCCACCACCGTGACCCCGGGGGCGGCGACCCGTTCGCCCATCAGCCCGGAAAACACCGAGGTCTTCTTGCGGTTGAAATCGCCTTCCAGCCCGTGGCCGACCGCTTCGTGCAGCAGGATGCCGGGCCAGCCCGAACCCAGGGCGACATCCATGACGCCCGCCGGCGCGGGCACGGCGCGCAGGTTGACCGTGGCGATACGCAGCGCCTCGCGCGCCGCCGTCTGCCAGGTTTCCGGCGCGATCAGCCCGTCCAGGGCGATGCGCCCGCCGCGGGCATGGTAGCCGGTTTCGCGGCGGCCGTTTTCCTCGACGATCACCGAAACGCCGACATGGGTCATCGGGCGCGCGTCGCGCAGCACCTCGCCTTCGGGGCGCAGGATTTCGACCTCTTGCATCGACGCGGCGATGGTCGCCGAAACCTGCACCACGCGCTTGTCCTGATCGCGCACGAAAGCGTCGATCTCGCGCAGGGTCTCGATCTTGACGGCAAAGCCCACACCGGCGATCGGGTCCAGGTCGGTGTAGAGCCGCCGGTTGGTGGGCTGAGGCGCCGGCGCCAGCGTGCCGCCGCCATCGCCGATCGCCAGGCGCGCGGTATCCACGGCGCGCTTCAGCGCCGCTTCGCTGATTTCCGAGGAATGGGCATAGCCGGCAGCTTCGCCATGCACGGCGCGCAGGCCGAACCCTTCCGAGGCGTCGTAGCCCGCGGTCTTGATTCGCCCGTCGTCCAGCACCAGGAATTCGCTGCGGCGGCGTTCGAGAAAAAGCTCTCCGTCGTCGCCGCCGGCGACCGCCTGGCGCAGCAGACCAAGCGCCCGATCGGCGTCAAGGCTGGTTTCAAAGGGACGGAAATGCGATGATGGCATGGGTTTCTCCGGCAAATTGCGGGTGATTCCCGCATAAGCGGCTGTTTGCCGCAAGTGATACGCTTGTCTAGTTCTGCCTAATATGGTTTGAAATGCGCGGGACACAACGGGATTGCGATGAACAGCCCCGGTTGAACAACAAAAAGCGGTGTATGCCGCGACGCGAACAGGAAGTGAAAATGCGCCTTAACACCATTCTCAATGGCCTTTGGGCCTTCATCGCGGCCACGCTCATGACCGGGGCCGTCATGGCCCAGGATGCCATTCAGGGCCTGGAAACGATCGGCAAACCGCAGGCCGGCGGAACTTCTTTCCAGACGCCGGTCGGCGAACTCGCCCGGGACCAGCAATGGCTGGAATGGATGGTCAACGTCATCATCTTTGCGATCGTGGCCTTTGTCGTCTTGCTGCTGGCCTATGTGATCATCCGGTTCAACAAGAAAGCCAACCCGGCGCCTGCGCGCTTTACCCACAACACCCCGGTGGAAATCGTCTGGACGCTGGCGCCGATCCTGGTTCTGGTGTTCATCGGCGCCTATTCGCTGCAGGTTCTGTTCAAGCAGCAGGAAATCCCCGAAGGCGACATTACCATCAAGGTGACCGGCAACCAGTGGTACTGGAGCTACGAATATCCGGATTACGAATTCGGCTTTGACAGCTTCCTGCTGGCGCGCGAAGACCTGGCGGCCTACGGCTACAACCCCGATGAATACCTGCTGGCGACCGACAACGCGGTGGTGGTGCCGGTGGGCAAAACCATCGTGATGCAGGTCACCGGGTCCGACGTGATCCACAGCTGGACCATCCCGGCCTTTGGCGTGAAACAGGATGGCGTGCCGGGCCGACTGGCCGAACTGTGGTTCTCCGCCGACAAGGAAGGCGTCTATTTCGGCCAGTGTTCGGAACTGTGCGGCAAGGATCACGCCTACATGCCGATCACCGTCAAGGTGGTCAGCCAGGAGGTGTTTGACACCTGGCTGAAGTCCGCGAAGGAAGAATTCGCCGGCGTGCCGCAGAACGTTACCGTCGCCTCGAACAACTGAAACGGCGGGGCGCCGGCGCCGGCTGGCGCGCGCCCCTCCACAGCAAGGCTGCACGATGTCTGACACCAGCACCATCATGGTTCGCGAACAGGAAGCCGGTTTCGGCGACTATGTTGCGCTGCTCAAGCCGCGGGTCATGTCGCTTGTGGTGTTCACCGCGCTGGTCGGGCTGCTGGTGGCGCCGGGCGGGATCAACCCGGTGGTCGGGTTCTCGGCGGTGCTGTTCATCGCGGTGGGGGCCGGGGCCTCGGGCGCGCTGAACATGTGGTATGACGCCGATATCGACGCGCTGATGAAGCGCACCGCCAAGCGGCCGGTGCCGTCGGGCAAGGTGGCGCCGGGCGAAGCCTTTGGCATCGGCATCACGCTTTCGGTGATGGCGGTGGTGATGCTGGCGCTGGCGACCAATTTTCTGGCCGCGGGGCTGCTGGCCTTTACCATCTTTTTCTACGCCGTGGTCTATACCATGTGGCTCAAGCGCTGGACGCCGCAGAACATCGTGATCGGCGGCGCCGCCGGGGCGTTTCCGCCGATGGTCGGCTGGGCCGCGGTCACCGGCGACGTTTCGGTGGACAGCCTGCTGATGTTCGCGCTGATCCTGTTCTGGACGCCGCCGCATTTCTGGGCCCTGGCGCTGTTCATGAACGAAGACTATTCCAAGGCCGGGGTGCCGATGCTGACCGTCACCCACGGCCGGCGCGTCACCCGCAATCACATCCTGGCCTACACGCTGGTGCTGGTGCCGGTTTCGCTGGGGCTGGCCTTTACCTCGATCGGCGGGCCGGTTTACCTGGCGGTGTCGCTGGCGCTGAACGCCTGGTTCGTCAGCGGCGCGCTGAAACTGTGGCGCCGCGACGAAACCGCCGCGCAGGCCGACAACTATCGCACCGAAAAGGCGTTCTTCCGCTGCTCGCTCTACTACCTGTTCCTGGGGTTCGGCGCGCTGCTGGTGGAAGCGACGCTGCGCAGCCTAGGCATGGGGGGCTGGTGATGGGCATCGCGCATGAACACGAGATCCACAAGCGCCGGCTGGGCCGCAACCTGGGGCTGGGCATCGTTCTGGGCGCCTTCGTGGTGCTGATCTTTGCCCTGACCATGGCCAAGCTGAAGACCGGCGAAATGATCAAGGGGTTCGACTACGAACGCCCGCAGGCGGGCCAGGCGATCGGGGGGGGCGACAAGTGAGCGGCGACCCCGAAAAGCGCATCGATCCCAAGAACAAGACCCTGCTGATGACCGTCGGCGTGGTGCTGCTGATGGGCGGGCTGGCCTGGGCCTCGGTGCCGTTTTACAACTGGTTCTGCCAGGTCACCGGCTTTGGCGGCACCACATCGGTCGCCGAAGCGGGGTCGGACGAGATCCTGGATCAGACCATCAAGATCCGTTTCGACGCGTCGCTGGAACGTGGCATGCCCTGGACCTTCAAGCCGGTGGTGCGCGAGATGGAACTCAAGATCGGCGAAACCGGCATCGCCTTTTACGAAGCCTACAACCCGACCGACAAGGTGGTCGCCGGGCAGGCCAACTACAACGTCTACCCGTACGAGGCCGGCGGGTTCTTTACCAAGATCGACTGTTTCTGCTTTACCGAACAGGTGCTGCAACCCGGCGAACGGGTGCAGATGCCGGTAACCTTTTACGTCGATCCCGACATCACCCGGGACAGGGATGCAAAATACGTGAAACACATCACCCTGTCCTATACCTTCCACGAAATCGACGTGCCCGAAGATTACGCTGACGCTTCAGACGTGACCTCGGGCCAGTCCAACTAAGCCCAAAACAGGGGTCTGCACATGGCGCACGAAAAAAACCACGACTACCATATCCTCAATCCCTCGGTCTGGCCGTTCCTGGGCGCGCTGTCCGGCGCCGTGATGCTGTCGGGCTTTGTCGTCTGGGTGTCGCCGGCGATCGACAACAACCATCCCTGGGTGTTCCTGATCGGGCTTGTGGGGGTTCTCTACGTGATGTTCGGCTGGTGGTCGGACGTCATCGCCGAGGCCAAGGAAGGCGACCACACGCCGGTCGTCACCATCGGGCTGCGCTACGGCGTGCTGATGTTCATCATGTCGGAAGTGATGTTCTTTTCGGCCTGGTTCTGGGCGTTTTTCAAGAACGCCATGTACCCGATGACCGAAGGCTACCCCAAGGTCGACGGCACCTGGCCGCCGGCGGGGATCGAAACCTTCGACCCCTGGAGCCTGCCGCTGATCAACACGCTGATCCTGCTGTGTTCCGGCATGGCGGTGACCTGGGCGCACCATGCGCTGGTGCATGAAAACAACCGCAAGGATCTGATCAACGGGCTGGCCATCGCGGTGGTGCTGGGCTTGTTGTTCACCACCTTCCAGGCGCTGGAATACAGCGAAGCGCAGTTCGGCTTTTCGGGCAACATCTACGGCGCGACCTTTTTCATGGCGACCGGCTTTCACGGGTTCCACGTGATCATCGGGACGATCTTTCTGTTCGTCTGCCTGATCCGGGCGATGAAGGGGCATTTCACCCCCGAACACCATATCGGCTTCGAGGCCGCCGCCTGGTACTGGCACTTCGTGGACGTGGTCTGGCTGTTCCTGTTTGGCGCGATCTACATCTGGGGCAGCTGAGCCGGGGCGTGGCGGGGCGCGTTGCGTTCGGGCCACGCGCAAGAACTTCAGGGCGCGCGCCGGTTGCGGGGCGCGCTTTGCCTTTGCAAGGGCAGGGATGGCGAGGACCGGACCAATGACCAGACCGATGATCGTGCCGCTGATATTCGGCCTTGTGGGCACGCTGATCCTGCTGTGGCTCGGGGTCTGGCAGCTTCAGCGGATGGGTCAGAAACAGGCCTATATCGCTCAGATCGACGCCCGCATCCACGCCGCCCCCGTGGCCTTGCCCGCCGCCCCCGATCCGGCGCGCGACAAGTTCCTGGCGGTGCGCCTGTCGGGGCGGTTGACAGGCCCGGAAATCCACGTTCTCGCCAGCCGCAAGGTGATCGGACCCGGCTACAAGGTGATCAGCGCCTTTGTCACCGATGATGGGCGCCGCGTGCTGGTCGATCGCGGCTTTATCCCCACCAGCGCCGCCGACAAAACGCGCCCGCCGCGCCCGCTCATGCTGGTGGGCAACCTGCACTGGCCCGACGAAACCGACGGCTACACCCCGCCGCCGGACCTTGAGAAAAACATCTGGTTTGCCCGCGACGTCGATGCGATGGCGCGCGCGCTGAACACCGAACCGGTGCTGGTGATGGCGTCTTCCGATACCGGCGACGGGATCGAGCCCTACCCGGTGTCCACCGCCAGCGTGCCCAACGATCATCTGCAATACGCCATCACCTGGTTTTTGATGGCGGCGGTGTGGTTTGGGATGACAGCCTATCTGCTGTGGCGTATCAAGCGCAAAACCAACTGAAGAACGGCACCCATGCAATATGTTTCCACCCGCGGTCAGGCCCCGGCCCTGAGCTTCGAAGACGCCATGCTGACCGGGCTTGCGCGCGACGGTGGGCTGTATGTGCCCCGGGCCGTGCCGCAGATGGCCCCGGACGACATCGCCGCGCTCGCCGGGCTGTCCTACGAAGAGGCCGCTTTTCGGGTGATGCGCCCGTTCATCGGCGACAGCTTTGCCGACGCTGAATTCGCCGCGATCATCGAACGCGCCTATGCCGGCTTTGCCCATTCAGTGCGCGCGCCGCTGGTGCAGCTGGGGGCCAATCATTTCCTGCTTGAGCTGTTCCACGGCCCCACCCTGGCGTTCAAGGATTTCGCCATGCAGCTGATCGGCCAGCTGTTTCAGGCGGCGCTGGCCCGGCGCGGGCGGCGGGTGACCATCGTCGGCGCCACTTCGGGCGATACCGGCAGTGCCGCGATCGAGGCGTTTCGCGGGCTGGACAACGTGGACGTGTTCATCCTGTTCCCCGAGGGCCGTGTGTCGGAGGTGCAGCGCCGGCAGATGACCACGCCGACCGAGGCCAACGTGCACGCGCTGGCGCTGGCCGGCGATTTCGACGATTGCCAGGCCCGGCTCAAGGACATGTTCAACGATTTCGCCTTTCGCGACGAGGTGGGGCTGGCGGGCGTCAACTCGATCAACTGGGCCCGGGTGCTGGCGCAGGTGGTCTATTACTTCACCGCCGCCGTGTCGCTGGGGGCGCCGCAGCGCGCGGTGAATTTCACCGTGCCCACCGGCAATTTCGGTGACATCTATGCCGGCACTATCGCACGCCGCATGGGCCTGCCGATCGACCGGCTGGTGATCGCCACCAACCAGAACGACATCCTGCACCGGGCGCTGGCAAGCGGGGTTTACGAAACCCGCGGGGTGACGCCCTCGATCAGCCCGTCGATGGATATCCAGGTGTCGTCCAACTTCGAACGCGCGCTGTTCGACGCCTACGGGCGCGATGGCGCGGCGGTGGCACAGCTGATGGACGAGTTGCGCGACAGCGGGAGGTTCGCGATCAGCCAGGGGGCGCTGGAATACCTGCGCGAGCTTTACGCAACCGGCCGCGCCAGCGAAGACGAAACCCGCGCCACGATCCGCGCCACCCACGCCGCCACCGGCGAAACCCTGTGTCCGCACAGCGCGGTCGCGGTCAAGGTGGCGCAGGAAAACCTTGGCGCGACCCCGATGATCACGCTGGCCACCGCGCATCCGGCGAAATTCCCCGACGCGGTGGAAGCCGCCACCGGCGCCCGCCCGCCGCTGCCGGCCCACATGGCCGACCTGTTTGCGCGGCCTGAACGCATGACCCCGGTCGCCAACGATCTGGGCGCGCTGGAAACCCTGATCCGCGAAAGGCGCCGGTCGTGAATGTCAGACAGGATACCCTGGCCAACGGCTTTACCGTGGTCACCGAACGCATGGAGGGGCTGCAATCGGCCTCGATCGGCATCTGGGTCGCGGCGGGCGGACGGCACGAACGGCTGGACCAGAACGGGATCGCGCATTTTCTCGAACACATGGCCTTCAAGGGCACGAAAAGGCGCAGCGCCCTGCAGATCGCCGAGGAAATCGAGGACGTGGGCGGCTTCATCAACGCCTATACCAGCCGCGAGTTGACCGCCTATTACGCGCGTGTGCTGCAGGCCGACGTGCCGCTGGCGATGGACGTGATCGCCGACATCGTGCTGAACCCGGTGTTCGACCCGGGCGAAATCGAGGTCGAACGCGGGGTGATCCTGCAGGAAATCGGTCAGTCGATGGACACCCCCGACGACGTGATATTCGACTGGCTGCAGGAAGCGGCCTATCCCGACCAGCCGCTGGGGCGCACCATCCTGGGGCCCAGCGAACGGGTGTCGGCCTTTGGCCGCGAAGACCTGGCGGGGTTTGTCGGCGAACATTATTCGCCCGAAAGGATGATCCTGGCGGCAGCCGGCGCGGTGGACCACGACGCGATCGTGAAAGAGGCCGAAACGCTTTTTGCCCACCTGCCGCGCGGCGCCGCCGAAGCGCCGGAACACGCGCGGTTTCGCAGCGGCGAACGCCGCGCGATCAAGGGGCTGGAACAGGTGCATTTCGCGCTGGCGCTGGAAAGCCCCGGCTATCGCGACGACGATATCTATACCGCCCAGATCTTTGCCACGGCCTTTGGCGGGGGGATGTCTTCGCGCCTGTTCCAGGAGGCGCGCGAAAAGCGCGGGTTGTGCTACACGATCTACGCCCAGGCCGGCGCCTATGCCGACACCGGCATGACCACGATCTACGCCGGCACCGGGGCCGAGGAAATCGCGGGGCTTGCGGAACTGACGGTGGACGAGCTCAAACGCGCCGCCGACGACATGAGCGAAGCCGAGGTCGCGCGCGCCCGCGCCCAGCTCAAGGCGGGGATGCTGATGGGGCTGGAAAGCCCGTCGTCGCGCGCCGAACGGCTGGCCCGGATGATGGCGATCTGGGGCCGGGTGCCGGGGCTCGAGGAAACCGTCGCGCGCATCGAAGAGGTCACGCCGGCCCGGGTGCGCGCGCTGGCCGGGTCGCTGGCGGGCGGCGAATGCGCGCTGGCGCTCTACGGACCGGCCCAGGGCGCGCCCGATCTGGCTGCGCTTCGCGACAGGCTTGTGGCGTAATGTTCAGGCCGCGCCGAAAGGTTCGGATCGACACCGAACGCCTGGTGCTGCGCCTGCCCCAACATGGTGACTTCCGCCAGTGGTCGGCGCTGCGCCGCGCCAGCCGCGATTTCCTGACCCCGTGGGAGCCGACCTGGTCGGCCGACCACCTGTCGCGCAAGTCCTTTGCCAACCGGGTCTACTGGGCGCAACGTTCGGTCGCCAACCACAGCGCGGTGCCGTTCTTTCTGACCCGGCGCGGCGACGGCGCGCTGCTGGGGGCGATCACGCTGGACAATATCCGGCGCGGCCCGGCGCAGGCGGGCACCTGCGGCTACTGGATCGGCGAACCCTTTGCCCGCCAGGGCTACATGCGCGAAGCCCTTGTGGCGGTGGTGCATTACGCCTTTACGACGCTCGATCTTTCACGCATCGAAAGCGCCTGCCTGCCGGAAAACGCCGCCTCGCGCGGGGTGCTGGAAAAATGCTGCTTCAAGTATGAAGGCGTCGCCCAAAGCTACCTGCAGATCAACGGACGCTGGCGCACCCATGTGCTCTATGCCAACCTGCGCATGGACCGGCGCGGCAAGACCGACGCCGGGTAAGCGGGCAAGGGGCGCGATGCAAAGCTGGATAGCATTGATGCGGGGGGGGAATTCCGGCGTTGTTTCGGAGCCGCTGCCGGCGCAGATGCCGCTGCCGATGACCATGCCGGTGGCCGCTGGCCGCCCGGGCCCCCGCGATGGCTTCCCGGATCCGGTGCAAGGGGCGGCGTGATGGGGCTCGGCGCGGTGGATGACCGGGTGATTGCGCAGCTGCGCCGGGTGCTGCCCGATGCCGCCCTTCGCGACACGACCGATCGTTACACCACCGAACCGCGGGGGCTGTTCCGCGGCGCGGTGGGCCAGGTCGTGGCGCCGGGGGCGACCGAAGAGGTCGCGGCGATCCTGCGCATCGCGAACGAGGCCCGCGTGCCGGTGGTGCCTTTTGGCGGCGGCACCGGGCTGGTGGGCGGGCAGGTGATGGCGCAGGGGCCGGCGCCGCTGGTGCTGTCGCTGGAACGGATGAACCGCATCCGCGAGGTGGACGCGCAGGGCGACACCATCACCGCCGAGGCCGGGGTGATTCTGGAAAACCTGCAGGCGGCGGCGGCTGCGGCGGGGCGGCTGTTTCCGCTGTCGCTCGCCTCGCAGGGATCGTGCCAGATCGGCGGCAACCTTGCCACCAACGCGGGCGGGGTGAACGTGCTGCGCTACGGCAATGCGCGGGCGCTGTGCCTGGGGATCGAGGCGGTGCTGCCGGACGGGTCGGTCTGGCACGGGCTGAAAAAGCTTCACAAGGACAACACCGGCTATGACCTGCGCGATCTGCTGATCGGCGCCGAGGGCACGCTTGGGGTGATCACAGCGGCCACCCTGCGGCTGTTTGCGCGCCCGCGCGCGCAAGCCACCGCGATCCTGGTGGTGCCCGACCCGGCGGCGGCGCTGCGCCTTCTGGGCCTTGCGCGAACCCGGTTCGGCGAGGCGATCTCGGCCTTTGAGCTGATCGACGGCACCGGATTGGCGTTTCTGGCCGAAACCATGCCCGACCTGCGCCAGCCCTTTGCCGAGCCGCCGAAAAGGAGCGTCTTGATCGACATCGGCCTGAACGCGGGCGGCGAGCCGGCCGAGATGCTTGCCGAGTTGTTCGCCGAAGCGCACGAGGCCGGCCTGTCGTCCGACGGCATCGTCGCGCAGAGCGAGGCGCAGCGCAGCCAGCTCTGGGCGCTGCGCGAAACCATCCCCGCGGCGAACCGGCGTATCGGGGCGATTGCCTCGCACGATATTTCCCTGCCGCTTCCGGCGATTGCCGATTTCATCGAACAGGCCACGGCGCGCATCGAGGCGCTGGGCGGATTCCGCATCAACTGTTTCGGACACCTGGGCGATGGCAACCTGCATTTCAACGTCTTTCCGCCGCGCGGGGCGAGGCGGGCGGACAGCGTCGTTCCTGCCGACGATCTTCGCCGGCTCGTCCATGACCTGGTGGCGGAATTCGACGGCTCGTTCAGCGCCGAGCACGGGGTCGGGCGTCTGAAGGTCGGCGATCTCGAACGCTACGGCGATCCGGCGCGCCTGGCGGCGATGCGCGCGATCAAGGCGGCGCTTGACCCGGCCGGGATCATGAACCCCGGCGCGGTCCTGGGCTGAGCCGCCGTTTTCTTTCAAAGAAAACGGTCCGAAATCCTTGAAGGATTTCGGCGCCCGGAAGATGGCAGCCGACGGAAAAACGCCCCGCCGGGGGACGGGCGGGGCGTTCACTGTGAAATATCACAATTGCTACAAACAGCGCCTGCTCCCACAGGCAAGTCCGGTTTAGGGGCGATTGGTTACCAAAGCGTTCACTATGCCCCGGAAAATTCGCACAAGGCATGCACGTCGAACCCGAGCCCTTCGATCAGCTTGCGGCCGCCCAGGTCGGGCAGGTCGATCACGAAGGCGCAGCCGACGATTTCCGCGCCCAGCCGCTCGATCAGCTTGATCCCGGCTTCGGCGGTGCCGCCGGTGGCCAGCAGGTCGTCGACCAGCAGCACCTTTTCGCCCGGCTGCAGCGCATCATCGTGGATCTCCATGATCGCTTCGCCGTATTCCAGCTTGTAGTCCTGGCTGATGGTGGTGCCCGGAAGCTTGCCCTTCTTGCGGATCGGCACGAAGCCCACCGTCAACTGGTGGGCGATCGCGCCGCCGAGGATGAAGCCGCGCGCCTCGAGCCCCACGACCTTGTCGATGCGCATCCCCGCATAGGGGTGCAGCAGCTGGTCGATCGCCATGCGAAAGCCGCGCGCATCGGCAAACAGCGTGGTCACGTCGCGGAACATGATGCCTTCATGCGGGAAATCGACGATGGTGCGGATGTAGTCCTTGACGGTGCGGGTATTGCTCATGGCGGGCCTCGTGCAGATGGGTCAGGGGGGGTTCTATGCCGCAAGCGCCGCCGGTTCAAAGATATTCTCGCAGGCTGCGGCGCGAAACCACATGGCCGCAAGCGCCGCCACCATCGGTCGCATTTTCGCGCACGCGGCGTTGGTGTAGTCTGCCGGCCATGAGCACACAGTATGACTTGCAGAGATTTGTCGATGCCCAGGCGCCGGTCTATGACACGGTGCGCGCCGAACTGGCCGCGGGGCGCAAGGAAAGCCACTGGATGTGGTTCGTCTTCCCGCAGCTTGTCGGCCTTGGCCACAGCGCCAATGCGGCGTTTTACGGCCTCGATGGCAAGGCCGAGGCCGCGGTCTACATGGCGCACCCGGTCCTGGGCCCCCGGCTGGTCGAGTGCACGCGGCTGGTGATGGAACGCGCGCGCGACTGGCAGGACGTGGAAGCGATCTTCGGGGAACCGGATGACCTGAAGTTCCAGTCCTCGGTCACGTTGTTTTCCCGGGCCAGGCCGACCGATCCGGTGTTTGCCGAGGCCCTGGCCCGAATCTACGGCGGCGTCGGCTGCCAGACGACGCTGGAAATGTTGCGGATCGCATATTTCGAAAGCCTGAACCAGTAGACTGTCCGCGCCAGCCACAGCCCGGCGCAAGGCTTTTGCAAAAGCCTTGCCAAGCGTTTTGCAAAACGCTTGGCGCGCGGCGCGCGCCCGGCCATAGGGCCAAAACCCGATCAAGCTGCACCGCCAGTTTGGCAGATTTCCGTTCTGACAAGGCACAGGGCCGCAGGAATAGTAGTTCTATTTCAAGGGCCTGTAACGCAGTCGGGGCGGAAATCCGCCAAACCCGGAGGGCACGAAAGGCGCTTCATCTCAGCGGCGCGGGGCGCTTGCAAAGGGAACTACCCCGTCGCGCGCGCCCCGAACCGCTGATATTTCGCGCCTTTCGTGCCGGCGACGCAGCTTGATCGGGTTTTGGCCCTAACCCAGAACCCGCCCCGCAACCGCGTCCAGTTTCGCCACCAGCGCCGCGTCGCGCTTGTCGGGCGCTGTCATCACCGCGTATTCCAGCGCCCGGTCGCAACCGTGTTCGCAGGTCGCGCGCCCGGCCCCCAGCAACCCCGGCAGCCGCGCCACCAGCCCGCGGGCGTTGTCGGCGTTGGCGCCAAGCGTGGCGATGATGTCGGAGATGTCCACTGCCCCGTGGTCGGGATGCCAGCTGTCGTAATCGGTGATCATCGCGATCGAGGCATAGCAAAGCTCGGCCTCGCGGGCGAGCTTGGCCTCGGGCATGTTGGTCATGCCGATCACGTCGCAGCCCCAGGCATCGCGATACATC
>JAJRUE010000191.1 GCA_024277955.1 Alphaproteobacteria bacterium
AATTCCTCGCGGCTGGTAAAGTAGTAATCCTGCCCGTCCACTTCGCCCGGGCGCGGCTTGCGGGTGGTGGCGGAAACCGAAAACCGGATCGTCGGATCCCAGGCCATCAGCCGGCGCGACAGCGTCGATTTGCCGGCGCCCGACGGCGACGAGATGATCAGCAAAAGCCCGCGACGGTCGGCCATCGTTCACTCCACGTTCTGAACCTGCTCGCGCATCTGGTCGATCACCGCCTTGAGGTCAAGCCCGATCTGCGTCAGCTCGCGGCTTTGCGCCTTGGAACACAAGGTGTTGGCCTCGCGCATGAATTCCTGGGTCAGAAAATCCAGCCGCCGGCCCACCGCGCCGCCGCTTTGCAGCAGTGCCCGCGCCGCCGCCACATGCGCGACCAGGCGGTCGCATTCCTCGGTCACGTCGCTTTTCACCGCCAGCAGCGCCAGTTCCTGGGCCACCCGGTCGGCGTCCGCGCCATCGCTGTTTTCCAGCACTCGGGCCAGGTTTTCACGCAAGGTTTCGGCCAGCTTGCCGCGGCGCGCTTCGGCGGCTTGCGCGGCGCGCGCGGTGAGGGTTTCGATCCGGTCAAGCTGCTCGGCGATCACCCCGGCAAGTGCTGCGCCTTCGCCGGTGCGCATGGCGTTGAAATCGGCGACCAGGGCCGCGAGATCGGCCAGCAGCGCATCGCGCAGCGCCGCCTGTTCGCCCGCCCCCAGGCCGCTGTCGCCAAGCGCGCGCATCGCCAGGATGTCGGCGGCGGTGGTCGGCGCGAGCTCCAGATCATGTTCGCCCAGCGCGGTTTCCTCGATCTGGCGGATGGTCGCGAGCACCGCGCCCAGCGCCTCGTGGTTGATCGGCGCCGGGCCGGCGCTGGCGTCGCGCTGCAGTTTCAGCGAAAGATTGACATTGCCCCGTTCGATCAGGGGTTTCAGCGCCGCGCGCACGGCCGCTTCCAGCCCTTCGACCAGGTCCGGCAGCCGGGTGCGCAGATCATAGCCGCGCGCGTTCACCGCCCGCAGATCCCAGCCCCAGCTCCAGCCGGCGGCGGCGCCCTTGCGGCTGGCGAACCCGGTCATCGACCGGATCGGCGCGGCTTTGCTGTTTCGTCCCATCTTTTCCTGCCCCCGTTGCAAGGCCAACCGGCTCAAAGGTTAACCATTTAGTAATTTTTCATCCTGCATTTGAAGAAAACTATGGCATATTAAGATTTGAGTAAGCTTTGTTTCAGTAACGGTTAACAGACGGTGAACGGCAGGACAACGCGCCGCGCGCCGCAACAAAAACGGGGGAACCCGCGCATGACAGGCGACACGACACGCAACGGCGGCGGCACCGATATCCTGGGGTTCAGGTTCACGCGCAAGCCTGCGCCAGAGTTTTCGGCGCTGGCGAGCTTGCGCGCCCATTGGCACGACCTGGCGGCGGGGCGGGTTCTGCCAAGCCGGCGCGATATCGAGCCGCGCACGCTTGGGCCGATCCTCGAATACTGTTTCATCCTCGAACGTATCGCGCCCGGCGTGGCGCGGTTCCGGCTGGCCGGGCAGCACCTGGGCGACCTGATGGGACTGGAAGTGCGCGGCATGCCGGCAACGGCGCTGTTCGTGCCCGAAAGCCGCCGCCAGCTTGCGGCGGTGCTGGAAAAGTGCTGCACCGCGCCGATCAGCGCCGAGTTGCGGCTGGCCGGAGAAGCCGGGATCGGGCGCGGGCGGCTGAGCGCGCGCATGCTGCTGTTGCCGGTGACCGACGATGCCGGGCGTATCAGCCGCATCCTGGGCTGCCTGCAAAGCGCCGGCAAGATCGGCCGCCAGCCGCGCCGGCTGCAGATCCGCGAGGTCATCGAACAACCGCTGCACCTGGGCCGCCCGCTGCCGACCGCGCGCCCGCTGGCAGAGCCGCAGCCTGAGCCGCGCCAGCCGGTCGCCGGTTTCGCAGAAAGCCCGGCGCCGTTCGCCCCTGCCCCGGGCGAGGCCGCCGGCGCCCCGGATCGGCCCGCGCGGCGCGCACCGAAACTGCGCCTGGTGGTGGACAACGACCGCCTGGACGACTGACCGACCCCGCCCATGATCGGCGGCCGCCTGGCCGCCAAGGCGCTTGCAAGCGCCTTGCAAGGTTTTTTCAAAAACCTTGGCCCGCGCCGGGCCGCCGTCAGACGGCGGCGGCGCGGTCCTGGGCGCGGCGCCGGTTCGACAGTTCTTCCGACACCAGGAACGCCAGTTCCAGCGACTGGCTCGCGTTCAGGCGCGGATCGCACGCCGTGTGGTAACGGCTGGACAGGTCTTCGTCGGTGACCGCGCGCACGCCGCCGGTGCATTCGGTGACATCCTTGCCGGTCATCTCGAAATGCACGCCGCCGGGGATCGTGCCCTCGCCATTGTGCACGGCGAAGAATTCGCGCACCTCGCGCAGCACGCTGTCAAAGGGCCGGGTCTTGAAGCCGGTCGACGACTTGATCGTGTTGCCGTGCATCGGATCGCAGGTCCAGAGCACCTCGGCGCCCTCTTCGCGCACCGTCTTGATCAGCCGCGGCAGGTGATCGCCCACCTTGCCGGCGCCAAAGCGGGTGATCAGCGTCAGCCGCCCAGGTTCGTTGTCCGGGTTCAGCCTGGCCATCAGCACCTTGAGGTCGTCGACCGTCATTGTCGGCCCGCATTTCAGCCCGATCGGGTTCTGCACGCCACGGCAGAACTCCACATGCGCCCCGTCCGGCTGGCGGGTGCGGTCGCCGATCCAGATCAGGTGCCCAGAGCCGGCCACCGGCAGCCCGGTGGTGCTGTCGATCCGGCACATGGCTTCTTCGTATTCCAGCAGCAGCGCTTCGTGGCTGGTGTAGAAATCCACCGTCTGCAGCGTGTGCGCCGCGTCCTGGCTGACCCCGGCGGCCTTGATGAAGTCCAGCGTGTCGGAAATCCGGTTGGCCACATCGCGGTAACGCTCGGCTTCCGAGTTCTCGATAAAGCCCAGCGTCCAGGCATGCACCTGGTGCACGTCCGCATAGCCGCCCTGGGAAAAGGCGCGCAACAGGTTCAGCGTCGCCGCCGCCTGGGTGTAGGCCTGCAACATGCGCTGCGGGTCGGGCACGCGGCTGGCCTCGTCAAAGTCAAAGCCGTTGATGATGTCGCCGCGGTAGCTGGGCAGCTCGGCGTCGCCGATGGTTTCGGTCGGGGCCGAACGCGGCTTGGCGAACTGGCCGGCCATCCGGCCGATCTTCACCACCGGCACCTTGGCGCCGTAGGTCAGCACCATCGCCATCTGCAGCATCACCTTGAAGGTGTCGCGGATCGCATCGGCGGAAAACTCGGCAAAGCTTTCGGCGCAGTCGCCGCCCTGCAGCAGAAAGGCCTTGCCCCGGGACGCTTCGCCCAGCGCGGTCTTGAGACGACGGGCCTCGCCGGCAAAGACCAGCGGCGGATACTTGGCAAGCTGGTCCTCGACCGCCCGCAGTTTGCCGCTGTCCGGATAATCCGGCATCTGGACCCGCGGTTTCGAACGCCAGCCAGATTTCACCCAATCAGTCATCGCCTTGCTCCAAGCATGAATTCAAGCCTTGTTTATAGGACAGCCGCCGGCGCGGCGCAAACGCTGAAATCCGCCGCCGGGGCGGTTTTCGCCCGCCTGGCCGCCACCGCCAAAACCACCGCCAAACCCACCGCCAAACCCACCGCCAAAAGCACCGCCAAAACCGGCCCGCAATCCGCCCCAGGGGCAGCGCCGGCCACGCCCCCGGCCCGGCCCCCGGCGGCACCGGCGGGCGCGCCGCCAGCCGCCCCCGCCGGGCGCGGTGCGAATTCGTCGCCGGGCGCGCGAAACTCACTTGTCAGACTGGGGGAAAACTGCTTCGCTACGCGGTGCGATTTGTTCCTTTGACCACGGGGCCCGACCATGACGCGCAACGATCCCGGCAACAGCGGCGCCAGGCGCCCGATCACCTTTCAGTTCCTGCTTCTGGATCAGTTCACGCTGCTGTCCTTTGCCTGCGCCGTCGAATGCCTGCGCCTGGCCAACCGGCTGTCGGGCGAACGGCTGTATGACTGGAAGCTGATCGGCGAAACCGGCGGCAAGGTGCGCTGTTCGCTGGGCATCGCGGTGCAGCTCGACGGCGACCTGGGCGAGACCGGGCGCGACGACACCATCCTGGTGTGCGGCGGGCTGAACATCGAGGCGAATTCCAGCCGCAAGGTGCTCAACTGGCTGCGCCGCGAGGCCCGGCGCGGGGTCAAGATCGGCGGGCTGTGCACCGCCAGCCACACGCTGGCCGCCGCCGGCCTGCTGGACGGCAAGCGCGCCACCATCCACTGGGAAAACCAGGACAGTTTCAGCGAAACCTTCGACGATGTGCAGCTGACCAAATCGGTCTTTACCATCGACGGCAACCGGATGACCACCGCCGGCGGCACCTCGTCGATCGACCTGATGCTCAAGCTGATCGCCCAGGACTTTGGCGAAGAGCTGGCCAATTCGGTGGCCGACCAGCAGCTCTATTCGTCGATTCGCACCGACCAGGATTCGCAGCGCCTGTCGGTGCCGGCGCGCATCGGCGTGCGCCATCCGAAACTGTCCAAGGTCATTCAGATGATGGAGCTTTACACCGAAGAGCCGATCAGCCCCTCGGTTCTGGCCGCTGACGTGGGCATGTCGACGCGCCAGCTGGAACGGCTGTTCCGGCGCTACCTGAACCGGTCGCCCAAGCGCTATTACATGGAGCTTCGGCTGCAAAAGGCGCGCAACCTGCTGATGCAGACCGACATGAGCGTGATCAACGTGGCGCTGGCCTGCGGTTTCGCCTCGCCCTCGCATTTTTCCAAGTGCTACCGGGCGCATTACAACACCACGCCCTATCGCGAACGCGGCACCCAGGCGGCGCGGCTGTCGGTGTGACGCCGGGCCTTGCGCCCCCCTGCCCGCGTGCCGGCCTGACGCTGAGCCCCCGGCCATATCCCGCTTGCCGGCCCGACGCCGGGCCGGGTCAAAAACTTTTCATGATCGGCTCGACCGAAGAGTTCAGCTTGAAGTTCAGCACCACCAGTTCATCGCCGCGCTGGTGCAGGATCGCGTAGTAAAAGGCGTAGTTTTCCCCGGTCCAGTACAGCCGGGCTTCCTGGCTGACGCCATTGCCCAGATCCTGACGGCGAAACACCGTCACGTTGCTGAAGTCCACCGGAAAGGCAGTCAGCAACTGGGCGTTGACGCCGATCAGCTGTTCTTCGGTGTATTCGTCGCGCCCGCCGAGCGACTTGATCAGCGGGATGAAATCGCGCGACATGATCAGCCGGTCCACAAAGGCCGCATAGGCCGCGTAGCTGGCAAACACGCCGTCGCGTTGCTGGGCGCTGGCCGGGGCGGTCAGCAGGGGAAAGAGCATCACAAGAAAGGAAAACAGGCGAATCATCGGCAACCCCCTTTGGTTTCAAAGCATTTCGGTAGAAAATTCCGCGCGCGATCGGTTGGTGCCACACCGGTTGGTTCCACAATGGCGCGCGCGCCACCCATTGTCAAAATTCGCCCACCGGCAAAAATCGCCCGCCGTGTGCGGCCCTCGGGCGGCAGGCCCCTGCCCGCGCGCGCCGTGTCACATCCCGTCGGCGTCCACTTCAAAGGACCGGGTCACCTGGTAGGTGATGACCGCGACCCCGTCGTCGCGCCGGTGCAGCACGGCGCGCACATAGGCATAGTCGTCGCCGCTCCAATAGGCGTGAACCTGGATCGAAAACCCGCCCTGCATGTCGCGCGCCGCGACCGGTGCGCTGTTGGCGTAATCCACCGGAAACTCGCCGCGCCACTGCATCGCGACATCCATCAGCTGCGAGGGGCCAAGGTCTTCGGGGCCGCCCAGGCGCACGATCAGCCGGATGAAATCGCGATCGCGCATCGCCTGATCGACAAAGCCCCAGAATTCCCGGGCGTCGGCGAAATGCCCAAGCCTGGTCTGCGCCTGCGCCGGCTGGAACATCTGCAAGGTCACGAGTGTCAGGATCAGGGACAAAAGGCGCATCTTGGTCTCGCTCTCGAAACTTTCGGGCCGGGTTTGCGAAGCGGGCGGCAAGGCATCGGCCCCGCGCGCCCGTGACCGCCACCATTGGCCAGTGCCGCGCGATTGTCAAAGCCCGCCCCCTGCGCCCCACGCCGACCGGGCCCGCCCCTGCCCCTGCGCGCAGCCCAGCGTCGCGCGGCGCAAAAGCCGCCCCGGCGCGGCGCGGAAACTGGCGGAAACAGTTTGTCGGGGTTTTCTTTTCCGCCAAGGCCAATTATCGTGCCGCGTCAGGACATTGTGCCACTTAGGGAGAAAACAAATGAAGAAACTGCTTTTGGCTTCGGCCGTAACGGCGCTTGGCGTCAGTGCGGGCCTGTCGGCCAGCGCCGAGTAAATCAAGATCGGCGTGATCCTGGGCTTTACCGGCCCGATCGAATCGCTGACGCCGCAAATGGCCGATGGCGCCGAACTGGCGATGAAGGAAGTCTCCGACAGCGGCCTGCTGCTGGGCGGGGCGACCGTGACCTCGGTGCGCGCCGACTCGACCTGCATCGACGCGGGTGCGGCCACGGCGGCGGCCGAACGGCTGATCACCTCGGACGGGGTCAAGGGCATCATGGGGGCCGACTGTTCCGGCGTCACCGGCGCGATCCTGTCGAACGTCGCCGTGCCCAACGGCGTGGTGATGATCTCGCCCTCGGCAACCTCGCCGGCGCTGTCCACCGCCGAAGACAACGGCTTGTTCTTCCGCACCTCGCCCTCGGACGCGCGCCAGGGCGTGGTGATGGCCGAAGTGCTGCTTGAACAGGGCGTCAAGTCGGTCGCCGTCACCTATACCAACAACGACTACGGCAAGGGCCTGGCGGACGCCTTCCAGGCGGCCTACGAAGAACGCGGCGGCACCGTCACCATCAACGCCGCCCACGAAGACGGCAAGGCCGACTATTCGGCGGAGGTCGGGGCGCTGGCTTCGGCCGGCGGCGACCGGCTGGTGGTCGCGGGCTATGTGGACCAGGGCGGCTCGGGCATCGTGCGCGCGGCGCTGGATTCGGGCGCCTTCGACACCTTCCACTTCCCGGACGGGATGATCTCGGCCAAGCTGGAAGAGAATTTCGGCACCGAGATCGACGGCTCCACCGGCCAGCACCCGGGCACCGACAGCGAAGGGGCGGCGATCTTCACCAAGATGGTGGGCGATGCCTTCGACGCGACCTCGCCCTTCACCCCGGAAAGCTATGACGCGGCGGCGCTGATGCTGCTGGCGATGCAGGCGGCGGGCAGCTCTGACCCGAACGTCTACAAGAACAAGGTGATGGACGTGGCCAACGCGCCGGGCGAAAAGATCCTGCCGGGCGAGCTGGGCAAGGCGCTCAAGATCCTCGCCGATGGCGGTGACATCGACTATGTGGGCGCGACCGCGGTGGAACTGATCGGACCGGGCGAAAGCGCCGGCAACTACCGCGAGATCGTGATCAAGAACGGCAAGATCACCACGGTGAAATACCGCTGATCCGACGCCGGTCGCAAACCAGGAAACAGCCCGGAGCTTCAGGGCTGTTTTCGATCGGTCGACACCTCTGGTGACGGCGACGCCCGGCCCATCAAGGTTTTTGGAAAAAACCTTGGACAAGGCGCTTGCAAGCACCTTGACACCCGCGGGGCCGGTCGGGCAAGGGGCGGCATCGATCAGGACGGGGAAAAACAGCCCATGACCCAAGGCGCATCCAACAGCGCATCCAAGAGCGCAACGAACGGCGCGGCCAATGTCGGCGCATCCAGCCGGCGCGACATGATCGTGGTCGAGGATCTGCACAAGCATTTCGGCGGCTTCCACGCGGTCGACGGCGCATCGCTGGCGATCAAGGAAGGCTCGATCACCGGGCTGATCGGCCCCAACGGCGCCGGAAAGACCACGCTTTTCAATGTGATCGCCGGGGTTCTCAAACCCACCTCGGGGCGGGTCTTCATGGCGGGCGAGGAAATCACCGGCCTGCCGCCGCACGATCTTTTCCACCGCGGCCTGTTGCGCACCTTCCAGATCGCGCACGAATTTTCCTCGATGACGGTGCGCGAAAACCTGATGATGGTGCCCGGCGGGCAAAGCGGCGAAACCCTGCTGAACGCCTGGTTCGCGCCGGCCCGCATCCGCGCCGAAGAACGCGCGCTGGCGCAAAAGGCCGACGAGGTGCTGGATTTCCTGACCATCGACCACCTGGCCGACGAAAAGGCCGGCAATCTTTCGGGCGGTCAGAAGAAACTGCTTGAGCTGGGGCGCACCATGATGGTGGACGCGCGCGTGGTATTCCTCGACGAGGTGGGCGCGGGCGTCAACCGCACCCTGCTCAACACCATCGGCGATGCGATCATCCGGCTGAACAAGGAACGTGGCTATACCTTCTGCGTGATCGAGCACGACATGGATTTCATCGCCCGGCTGTGCGATCCGGTGATCTGCATGGCCGAAGGCAAGGTGCTGGCCCAGGGCACCATCGACGAAATCAAGAACAACGAACAGGTGATCGAGGCCTACCTGGGCACCGGGCTCAAGAACAAGGTGGTGGCGGACGCATGAGCAGCAAGACCCCCTGGCAGGACGATCGCGGGAACAAGGACGTGAGCATCACCAACCGCGAAGGCATGGGCAGCCACGACTTCCCCCGGACCACCGGCGATGCGACCCCCGCGCCCGGCGGCCCGTTTCTGATCGGCGAAGCGATGACCGGCGGCTACGGCAGCGGCGCCGACATCCTGCACGACTGCACGGTGGCCGTCGACAAGGGCCAGATCGCGGTGATCGTCGGCCCCAACGGCGCCGGCAAGTCGACGGCGATGAAGGCGGTGTTCGGGATGCTGAACCTGCGCAAGGGCCGGGTGTGCATCGACGGGCGCGACATCACCCGGCTGTCGCCGCAGGACCGGGTCGCGCAGGGGATGGCCTTCGTGCCCCAGACCAACAACATCTTCACCTCGCTCACGGTCGAGGAGAACCTCGAAATGGGCGCCTTTCTGCGCCGCGACGACATATCGGGCACCATGGAGCAGGTCTACGAACTGTTCCCGATCCTGCGCGACAAGCGCCGCCAGGCCGCGGGCGAGCTTTCCGGCGGCCAGCGCCAGCAGGTGGCGGTGGGGCGCGCGCTGATGACCCGGCCGCAGGTGCTGATGCTCGACGAACCCACCGCCGGCGTCAGCCCGATCGTGATGGACGAGCTGTTCGACCGGATCATCGAGGTGGCGCGCACCGGCATTTCCATCCTGATGGTGGAACAGAATGCGCGTCAGGCGCTGGCGATCGCCGACAAGGGCTATGTGCTGGTGCAGGGGCGCAACGCCTATACCGACACCGGCCAGGCGCTGCTGGCCAATCCCGAAGTGCGCAAGTCTTTCCTGGGGGGCTGAACGATGGATCTGCTCAACGCAATCGTGGCGCTGGCCAATTTCGTCGTCGTCCCGGCCATCGCCTATGGCAGCCAGCTGGCGCTCGGGGCGCTGGGGATCACGCTGATCTACGGCATCCTGCGGTTTTCCAACTTTGCCCATGGCGACACGATGGCCTTTGGCACCATGGTCACGATCCTCGTGACCTGGTGGTTCCAGGGGCTTGGCGTCGGGCTGGGTCCGCTGCCGACGGCGCTTTTGGCCCTGCCCTTCGGGATTGCCGCCACCATCGCGCTGCTGCTGGGCACCGACCGGGTGGTCTATCGCTTTTACCGGCAGCAGAAGGCGGCGCCGGTGATCTTTGTCATGGTGTCGCTGGGGGTGATGTTCATCCTCAACGGGCTGGTGCGCTTCATCATCGGGCCCAACGAACAGCGCTTTGCCGATGGCGCGCGGTTTCTGATTTCGGCGCGCGACTTCAAGACCATGACCGGCCTGCGCGAAGGGCTGGCGATCAAGACCAGTTCCGGCATCACCGTGATCACCGCGGTGATCGTGGTGGCGGCGCTGTTCTGGTTCCTGAACCGCACCCGCACCGGCAAGTCCATGCGCGCCTTTTCCGACAACGAGGATCTGGCCCTGCTATCGGGCATCAACCCCGAACGCGTGGTGCTCTACACCTGGATGATCGTCGGCGCGCTGGCGACCATCGCGGGCGTGCTTTACGGGCTGGACAAGTCCTTCAAGCCCTTCACCTATTTCCAGCTGCTGCTGCCGATGTTCGCCGCCGCCATCGTCGGCGGTCTGGGCAACCCGCTGGGGGCGATCGCCGGCGGCTTTGTCATCGCCTTTTCCGAAGTCACCGTGACCTATGCCTGGAAAAAGGTGCTGGTCTACCTGCTGCCCGACAGTCTTGAGCCATCGGGACTCGTCCAGCTGATGTCCACCGACTACAAGTTCGCCGTGAGCTTTGCGATCCTGATCATCGTGTTGCTGTTCAAGCCCACCGGCCTGTTCAAGGGAAAATCGGTATGAACCCTGCCATCAAGAACCCGCTGCTGTTTGCCGTTGTCTTTGGGCTGATCATCCTGACCGGCTTCGTCAACAGTTGGAACGTGGCGCTGAACATCCTGAACATGGGGCTGATCAGCGCGATCATGGCGCTGGGGGTGAACATGCAATGGGGCTATGCCGGGCTGTTCAACGTCGGCATCATGGGCTTTGTCGCGCTTGGCGGGCTGGGGGCGGTGCTGGTGTCGATGCCGCCGGTGGGCGAAGCCTGGGCGGCGGGCGGCGCGCGGGTGCTGCTGGCGCTGGGGATCGCGGTTGCGACCATCGCCGGCGCGGTGGCGCTGTGGAAGAAACTGAAACCCGGGCGGCTGCGCGGGCTGGTTCTGGCGGTGTTCCTGATGATCGGCTTTTTCCTGTTCCGCTGGGTGTTCGACCCGGCGGTGGCGGCGATCGAGGCGGTGAACCCCGCCGGCACCGGCTATCTTGGCGGGCTGGGCCTGCCGGTGCTGATCGGCTGGCCGGTGGGCGGGCTGCTGGCCGCGGGCGCGGCCTGGATCGTCGGCAAGACGGCGCTGGGGCTGCGGTCGGACTACCTGGCGATCGCGACGCTTGGGATCGCCGAAATCATCATCGCGGTGCTGAAGAACGAAGACTGGCTGAGCCGGGGCGTCAAGAACGTGGTCGGCATCCCGCGCCCCTGGCCGGTCCCCTACGAGATCGACCTGCAGAACTCGGCCGCCTTTGTCGCGCGCGCCCAGGCCTGGGGGATGGACCCGGTGACCACCTCTTCGCTGGCGGTGAAACTGCTGTATTCGGTGCTGTTCGCAATCGTTCTTCTGCTGCTGATCTGGCTGGTGCAAAAGGCGCTGCATTCGCCCTGGGGCCGGATGATGCGCGCGATCCGCGACAACGAGGTCGCCGCCGAAGCCATGGGCAAGGACGTTACCGGGCGGCACCTGCAGGTGTTCATCCTGGGCTCGGCGGTGGTCGGGCTGGCGGGCGCGATGATGACCACGCTGGACGGGCAGCTGACGCCGGGCACCTACAACCCGCTGCGCTTTACCTTCCTGGTCTGGGTGATGGTGATCGTGGGCGGATCGGGCAACAACTGGGGCTCGGTGCTGGGCGGGTTCCTGATCTGGTTCCTCTGGGTGCAGGTGGAACCGATCGGGCTGTGGCTGATGGACCTGATCACCTCCGGCATGGCCGATGACAACGCGCTCAAGGCGCACCTGGTGAAAAGTGCCGCCCACATGCGGCTGCTGACCATGGGGGTGATCCTGCTGCTGGTGCTGCGCTTCAGCCCGCGCGGGCTGATACCAGAGCGCTAGGGGCCAGCCGGCGCGCCCGCGCAGCGCGCCCAAGGTTTTTGCAAAAACCTTGGCCAAGGCGCTTGCAAGCGCCTTGCCCGGCCCCGCGCCCCGCGCGACCGTCGCCCGGCCCGCCCCGCAGCCCCGCCGCGGCGCCGGGCCTGAAACAACCGGCGGAACCACCGCAGAAGGTAGACGACCGATGCCCAGCGCCAAGCGCACCAACGCCATTCCCATCGTCATCCTGGCCGCCGGCGCCTCGGCCCGGATGGGAGAGGAAGACAAGCTGCTGCAGATCGTCGACGGGCAGGATCTGCTCAGCCTGGTGACCGGGCGCGCGGTCTCGACCGGCAGCCCGGTCTTCGTCACCCTGGCCACTGAACGCATGCACATCGCCGCTGCCATCGCCCACCATCCGGTCACCATCGTGCCGGTCGCCGAGGCCGCGCGCGGGGTGTCGGAATCGCTCAAGGCCGGCATACGGTCGCTGCCCGAAGGCGTGCCCGGCGTGCTGGTCATGCTGGCCGACATGCCGGAAATCACCCGCGACGACCTCTTGCAGATGATGACCCATTTCGCCGAACTTGGCGGCCGCCGGGTGGTGCGCGCCGCCGATGCACAAGGCACCCCCGGCAATCCGGTGATCCTGCCCGCCCGCCTGTTCCCCGAGGTCGCCCGCCTGAGCGGAGACATCGGCGCCCGCGACCTGATCCGGCGCGAAGACGTGAACCTGGTGATCCTGCCCGGCGCGCGCGCCACCACCGATCTGGACACCCCCGAAGACTGGGTCGCCTGGCGCCGGTCGCGCAAACGCGACCAGGGTTAAAACCCGACCAACCGGCACCGCCAGCGCCGAAATACCGGACGCTCGGGACGCGCGCAGTCGGGTGGCTCTTTTTCCAAGCGGCCCGTGCCGCTGAGAGGACGCGCCTTTCGTGCCCGAAGGGTTTGGCGGCGCAGGTCAATCAGCTGTTCTCCCTGCGCCGTAGCCTTCAGATCCGGCAGATCCGTTCGGAAAGCTCGTCGATCAGCACCCGCTTGTTTTCCGAATAATCCACCGGCAGGTCGACCACATGCACCCCGCCCGCCTCGAAACAGGCGTCCAGCAGCGGCACCAGCTCCGACGCCGCGCCAACGCTGTGGCCCTGCGCCCCGTAGCTGCGCGCGTAGGCGGCGAAATCCGGGTTACCGAACTGCAGCCCCCAGTCCAGGTGGCCGCCGACCGCCTGTTTCCAGCGGATCATCCCATAGGCGTCGTCGCGCAGCACCAGCACCACCAGATCCAGCCCCAGCCGGATCGCGGTCTCCAGTTCCTGGCTGTTCATCATGAAGCCGCCGTCGCCGCAGATCGCCATCACCCGCTTGCCGGGGTTCAGCATCGCCGCCGCCATCGCCGAAGGCAACCCCGCCCCCATCGTCGCCAAAGCATTGTCCAGCAGCACCGTGTTGGGCTGAAAGGCGCGGTAGTTGCGCGCGAACCAGATCTTGTACATGCCGTTGTCGAGCGCAATGATCCCGTCCTCGGGCATCGCCCGGCGCACATCGGCCACCAGGCGCTGCGGGAT
>JAJRUE010000192.1 GCA_024277955.1 Alphaproteobacteria bacterium
GGCGTGTTGTAGGTTTCGCCGTGAAAGCCCGAGAATATGCAGGCATTGCCGTCGTGACCCTCCCAGGCGCCCCAGCCGCCAAGCTGCGGTTCGATGATGGTATACTGGCGCCCTGTGTCCGGGTGGATGCCACCGACGAACGTGCCGCAGATCGACGCGAAATGCCCCGCCGGCAGCCTTTCGGGGATATGCGGGGCCAGGCAGCGCCAGACCAGGTCGTAGACCCGCACCTCGGTTTCGAAGTAGAACCCGATCGCCGCCGGTTCGCGCGCATGAAAGATCGAGCCCTCGCGGGTCAGCACCTTGAGCGGACGAAACGACCCGTCATTGGCCGGGGTATCGGTGCCGGTCAGCGACTTGAACACCATCTGCGCGCAGATCATCGTGCCGTCGCGGCTGGTGTTAGTCGGCCCCGGATCCTGGTCGGGATTGTCGCGCAGGTCGACGATGAATTCTTCGTCGGTGATGGTGATCTTGACGTTGTAGACCCGCCCGTCGTCCTGTTCTTCGGACAGTTCGAACGTGCCCTTGGGCAGGGACTTGAGTTCGGCAAGCGCCGCGGTTTCGCCGAACTCCATGAAACTGTCCATTGCCCTGGTAAAGGTCTCGACCCCATATTTGGCGGCCAGTTCCTCGAGCCGCCTTGCGCCGATGCGCACCGACGCGATCGCCGCCCAGACATCGCCCAGCAGATAGTCGGGCATGCGCGAATTCACCGTGATGATGTCCATCACCGCCAGTTCGGTCACGCCTTCGCTGATCAGCTTCACCGCCGGCAGGCGCAGGCCTTCCTGGAAAATCTCGGTCGCTTCGCCCGAAAGCGACCCCGGCGCCATGCCCCCGACATCGGAATTATGGGCGATGTTCGCGGTCCAGGCGATCAGCCTGCCATCGGAAAACACCGGCATCGCCAGCACCAGGTCGTTCAGGTGGGTGACGCCGCCGTAATACGGGTCATTGGTGATGAACACGTCGCCGGGGCGGATGTCGCCGGGCTTGTCGAACTTTTCCAGCAGCACCTGCACCGATTTGTCGAGCACGCCGATAAAGGCCGGAATGCCCGCCCCGGAAGAGGCAATTCGCCCCTGCGCATCGGTGATCCCGGTGCCGAGATCAAGCACTTCATAGATGATCGAGCTCATCGCCGTCTTGCGCATCGCCGCGAACATTTCGTCGGCGGCGGCCTGGAGCGAATTCTGGATGATCTCCAGGGTGATCGGATCATTGGACTGGGTCATGGTCAAATCCTCACGCGTTCAGGGTGATGTGGATGTTGCGATAGGCGTCGATCTCGACCGTGTTGGACGGGTGGATCACCACCGTCGAGCCACTGTCTTCGACGATGGCGGGCCCGGCAAAACGCATTCCCGGGCGCAGCTTGTCGCCATCGTAGATCTGCGCTTCGTGCCTGCCCTCAAGCGCATAATCCACGGTGCGCCGGCCCTTGAGCGCGCTGTCGGCCTCGGCCGTTCCCAGTGGCTCGGGGATCATCTCGAGCTTGCCGACCTCGGCCTTGGCAACCAGGTGGATCCCGACCATTTCGACTGGCGCGTCCAGCCGGTAGGTGTATTCGCGTTCGTAGGTTTCGTGAAAATCATTCGCGATCTGCCCCAGCGCGTCGTCGGTAATGGTTCCCGCCGACAGGAGCACTTCGGTCGTGTGTTCCTGGTTCTGGTAGCGGAACTTGCCGTAGCGCAGGAAACTGACCTTTTGCGCCTCCACGCTTTCTTCGGAAAAGGTCGCAAGCGCCTTGGCCTCGGCTTCGGCGAACACCGCTTCGATCTCGCTTGCGGCGCCCTCGGCCAGATCGGCCAGATGGGTAACGAAAAAGTCCCGGCGCAGGTCCGACATCATCATGCCCCAGGCCGAAAAGACCGACGCCGCCGCCGGCACCACCACCTTTTTCACCTGTAGTTCCTGGCCCAGCGCCACGGCATGCATGCCGCCGCCGCCGCCAAAGGCCATCAGCGTGAAATCGCGGGTGTCGAAGCCGCGGTTCAGCGACACCAGCTTGAGCGCGTTGACCATGTTGTTGTTGGCGATGCGGATGATGCCCTCGGCGGCCTGGTCCGGCCCGACCCCCAGCTTTTCGCCCAGCGCGGCGATCGCCTTTTCGGCCGCGGCCATGTCCGCGGTGATCGCGCCGCCGCAGAAAAAGTCGCGGTTGATCCGCCCCAGCCATAGGTTCGCATCGGTGGTGGTGGCCTCGGTCCCGCCCTTGCCATAGGCCACCGGCCCCGGCAGGGCGCCCGCCGATTGCGGCCCCACGTGCAGCTTGCCGTAATCATCCACCCAGGCGATCGAGCCGCCGCCGTTGCCGATTTCAACCAGATCGACCACCGGCACCATGATCGGGTAGCCCGCCGACTTGCGCGACCGTTCGATCCAGTAGTCGGTCATGATCCGCACTTCGCCATTTTCGATCAGCGAACATTTCGCGGTAGTGCCGCCGATATCGAGCGCCAGCACGTTGGGTTCGCCAATCAGGCGGCCCAGTTCCGCCGCCCCCCAAAAGCCCGAGGCCGGCCCGCTTTCGACCATGGTGATCGGGGTGCGCGATGTGGCCTGCAGCGAATCCACGCCGCAGTTGGACTGCATGATATGGGGGCTGCCGGCAAACCCGCGCGACGCCAGCCCGTCGCCCAGCTTGCTGAGGTAGCGCGCCGCGACCGGCTGCACATAGGCCGACAGCACCGCCGTGTTGGTGCGTTCGTATTCGCGCCACTCACGGGTGATCTGGTGCGACGCCACCACCGACACCTCGGGCCA
>JAJRUE010000019.1 GCA_024277955.1 Alphaproteobacteria bacterium
ATGAAGGTCGAAATGTGCCATCCGGTCGGACCGCCAGACCCTTCTGAACGACGCGCGGGGCCGCCCCTCCTGCGCCACCTCGTCGGCATAGGCGCTGATCGCGGCCCGGTTTTCCAGGCGCCACAGGCGATTGCGTTCGATTTTGGCGGCGTCCACAATTGCCGCCTCCGCGAGGCGCGACATGTTCAGGCCCAGCGACCGGGCCGTTGCCGCTACATCCGCGTCCAGCGTCAGATTCACCTTTACCCGCCCCATCAAAGCCTCTCGGAATATACGTATCTTTGAGGAGTATAAATCACCCCGATCATCAAGGCAAGGGAAGCCCGCCGACATCGCCCTGTTTTCGGGTCATTCCCTGCGCGCCGGTCTGGCCCGGGCGGCGGGGTTGCGACCCCCCTGCCCTATTCCGACGGACCGCCAAGCAATCGGGTCAACATGTGGCGAATGTGATCCTGCCCGCCAAAGAAGATCGCCAGCACCTGAATGGTCTGTCGCGCCTCATCCGCCACGAACCAGAACACGGCCTTGTCATGGCGGACAAACCGCAGACCTTTCCGGATGTCGGGTCGCAGCGTCCCCTGAAACGGGATTTTTGCCAGTCCGAGGGCCGAAGCCTGGATCGATTGCAGCCGACGCTCGGCCCTGTCGAACGCGACATCCGGATCATCGCCAAAATCCCGGTAGGTCTGATACAGGTGGTCGAAGATCAGCCCGAAATCCTGCTCGGCTGCCGCCGCTAATTCAACGGTCCACACGCGCATCTCGCCGCTTTTTCTCGATCACGGCGGCAACACGGGCCTGCATGTCCTGCGCGGACACGAAATGCCCCTTCTGACGATCCGCCAGCAGGGATTTCAGCGCCGCGGTTTCCGCCTCTTGCGCTTCGGTTCTTTGGCGTAGCAGGTCAAGCCCGCTCTGAATCACCGCGCTGACACTGGAAAATCGACCCTGTTCAACAAGATTACGGGCAAATGCATCCTGCTGCTCGGTGAGTGAGATCGATGATTTTACGCTCACGAGTCTGCTCCTTTTTACATACTGGTAGCACTCAGTAGCACCAGAATCAAGTTCGACAAGGGGCCGTCAACGCCTGCCGGCATGGCCACGGCGCGCCTGTTCAGGACATGCCGACGGCGCTTTTGCCCCGGACCACCGCGCCAGTCGCCGCGGTCCGGGTTCGCCCCCTTGTCAGAGCCTTGAAAGCGTCCTCAGTTTGCCCGCGACCCTTCCGGAATCGCCAGCCCGATCTCCTCGTAATACCGCTGCGCGCCGGGATGCAGCGGCATGCCGCCTTCGCGCACCGCGTATTCCAGTGTGATGTTGCTCAACCACGGGGTGGTCGCACGGGCCGTGTCGACGTTTTCCCAGAACGCCCTGGTGATCTGATAAACCTCGTCGTCGGGCAAATCGGCGCGGGTGACGATGCCCACCGTGGCGCTGTTGGTATAGATGTCATGCGCCATTTCGACATTGTCGCCATAGGTGCCCCGGGCGATCACGCCGATCTCGCGCCCCGGCAGGGCAGAGATGTATTTCTGCGCCGTCTCGTTGGCCTCCCAGGCGGCCTTGTCGATCCCCAGCAGGCGTATCTTGCTGGTCAGCGCCAGCTGTTCGATCACCGGATAGGGCGCGATCCCGCCTGAGATATAGACGTCGTACTGGCGATCCTGAAACCCCTGCAACGCCGAGGACCAGCTGGCCTTGACGCTCTGGTAATCGCCGGCCTTGGCATCCAGCCCGGTGGTCGCCTTGACCCAGCTGTAGGCGGCATTCCACGCGCCGCCGCCCGGCGGGCCCAGGAACACCTTCTTACCCTTCAGATCATCCAGCGTCTCGATCCCGGAATCGGCGTAGGCAACCATGTGATACTGACCATAGGGGAACCACATCACCAGCCGGATTTTCCCGGCCAGTACGGCGGCATTGTCCAGCTTCTTGTACATCGCCTTCTGCTTTTTCAGAAAGAAATGGATGGTCGGCGCGCTCATCGCGAAATCCAGCTTGCCCTGCGCCAGTTCGATCACATGCTTGGTGGCGGCGCCGGTGGAATCGACGCTGATCTCGTAGGCGTCCTGGCTCTGGTTCACCAGACTGGCGAATGTGGTCATCGTCAGATAGGCGCTGGATCCGGGCGCGATGGTGGCCATCTTGACCCTTTCCTGCGCCTGCACCCCGGCCGCCGACAGCGCCATCGCGGCGCCCAACGCCACCGTTTTGAAAAATGTCATGTCACTTTCTCCTCCTTGCTGGTTTCATTTCGCACAGTTGCCCGCGCCCGGTGCAGCGCGACCGACCCGGCGATGACGATGGCGCCGGGCAGCGCGATCACCGCGCCCGGCGCCAGCACCGCCAGCCCGGCGCCGACCCGCAGCGCGCGTTCGGGCAGCCCGATCGGGCGGCTCTCATACCCGCTCAACCCGGTGGCGATCGCCCAGGTCGACAGCCCGAAAGCCACCACCGCCCAGATCAGACCGGCGGCGGAAAACCCCTCGACGATAAGCAGAACATCGGGGTGATAGACAAAGACGAACGGGATGATGAAACCGGCAATCGCCAGCCGCACCGCCTCGAACCCGGTTTCCATCGGTTTCGCCCCGGCAATCGGCGCGGCGGCAAAGGCGGCCAGCGCCACCGGCGGCGTGATCACCGACAGCACCCCGAAATAGACCACGAACAGATGCGCGGCGATGGTCGGCAGGCCCAGCCTTTCCAGCGCCGGGCCCAGCACGATGGCGATGATCAGATAGGCGGCGCCGGTGGGCACACCCATGCCCATCACCAGACAGCCCAGCATCACCAGAATCAGGCTCAGGAACAGGTTCGACGCCGACGCCGCCAGAATCGCCTGCGCGAACTGCAGCCCGACCCCGGTCATGTTGACCACCCCGATCACGAAACCGATGGCGGTGACGATGATCATCAGCGTGGCCGAGGTGCGCCCGGCGGAAATCAGCATTTCCAGCCATCTGCGCGGATGCCGGAAATCGGGAAACAGGATCAGGCACAGCACGAACCCCGACACCGTCGCGGCAAAGCCGGCGTTCTGCGGCGTGCGCCCGTCCAGCAGATACCACACCAGCACCCCCAGCGGCGCCCAGAAGGCAAGGCTGCGCAGCCAGTCGCCGCGCGTCAGCCGCACCCGCTCGGCGCGCGGGATCGCCCCGACCCCCTGCCGGCGCGATTCGATCAGCACCACCACGAACAGCGATCCGTAATACATCAGCGCCGGGATCGTCGCCGCCACCACGATCTTGAGATACGGGATGCCGGTCACATCGGCCATCAGGAACGCCACCACCCCCATCACCGGCGGCATGATCTGCCCGCCGGTCGACGCCGCCACCTCGACCGCGCCGGCGAACTTGGCGGAAAATCCCGCCCGCTTGATCACCGGGATGGTGAACACGCCGGTCGACACCACATTCGCCACCGCCGCCCCCGACAGCGTGCCGAACAGCGCCGACCCGACGATGGCGGCATGCGCCGGCCCGCCGACAAACCGCCCGGTCGCGGCAAAGGCGAATTTCAACAGCACCTCGCCGGCGCCCGAGGTCTGCAACACGGCGCCGAACAGGATGAAGATCAACACCACGCGGCCGACCACCTCGACCGGGCGACCGAACGCGCCATCGGTGGAATACCACAGGTTCTCGGCCACCCGCCGCCAGTCCTCGGCGACGCCGAACAGTTGCGGCGGTGCCAGCACGTACCAGATCGCCACCGCAAACACCGCCAGCATCGGCCAGCCGAAATGCCGCCATGTCAGATAGCCGGTGATCGCCACCCCGCCCCAGGCCAGCAGATCGTCGCCCCGGGTGATCTCGATGAAGAATTCTTCCTGTTCCAGCATGATCCCGGCCCAGCGATACAT
>JAJRUE010000193.1 GCA_024277955.1 Alphaproteobacteria bacterium
CATCTGGGTATGCTCAGCGAAGCCCAGGCGCTGTGCGGCATCGCGGTCGCCGAAATGGCGCTGGCGGACTACGACGTGGACATCACGCCCGGGGCCGGCGTCGCCGCGGCGCAGGCGCATTACCGGGCCAACGGATAAGGGGGGAGAGAAGTCATGCAGATACCGACATTCGACGATGCCACCGCCGCGCGTGAACGCATCGCGCCCTACATCCACCGCACCCCGGTTCTGACCAGCAGCTATCTGAACGAACGCACCGGGGCGCAGTTGTTCTTCAAATGCGAAAACTTCCAGAAGGCCGGCGCCTTCAAGGTGCGCGGCGCCTCGAACGCGGTTTTCGGCCTGCCGGAAGAGATCGCGCAAAAGGGCGTTGCCACCCACAGTTCCGGCAACCACGCGCTGAGCCTGTCCTACGCCGCCGGCCGGCGCGGCATCCCGTGCTATGTGGTCATGCCGCGCACCGCCCCGCAGGCGAAAAAGGACGCGGTGATCGGCTATGGCGGCACCATCACCGAATGCGAACCTTCGACCTCTTCGCGCGAAGAGGTATTCGCCCAGGTCCACGCCCGCACCGGCGCCGATTTCGTGCACCCCTATAACGATCCGCGGGTGATCGCGGGGCAGGCGACCTGTTCGATGGAACTGCTCGAACAGACCGACGGGCTGGACGCGGTGGTGGCGCCGATCGGTGGCGGCGGGATGATCTCGGGCACTTGTCTGAGCCTTTCGACCCTCGCGCCCGAGGTGGCAATCTACGCCGCCGAACCCGAACAGGCCGACGACGCCGCGCGCAGCTTTCGCGCCGGTCACATCATCGCGGATGACGCGCCGCAGACGGTGGCCGACGGGCTCAAGGTGCCGCTCAAGGATCTGACCTGGCATTTCGTGAAGACCCACGTCAGCGACATCCTGACAGCCAGCGAAGAGGAAATCATCGCGGCGATGAAGCTGATCTGGCAGCGCATGAAGATCGTGATGGAACCCTCCAGCGCCGTGCCGCTGGCGACCATCCTGAAAAACCCCGATGTTTTCGCCGGCAAGCGCGTGGGCGTGATCATCACCGGCGGCAACGTCGATCTGGACAAACTGCCCTGGATGCAGGGCTGATATTGGTAAAGGGAAGATAAAGATGAGCGGAACGAGCGAATTCGACGGGCTGGAAGTGGGCTACAACGTGCCGGCGCTGCCGGGCATGGCCGAGGCCGACATCCAGACCCCCTGTCTGGTACTGGACCTCGACGCGCTTGAGCGCAACATCAAGAAGATGGGCGATTACGCGCGCGAACACGGCATGCGCCACCGGGTGCATGGCAAGATGCACAAGTCGGTGGATGTGGCGAAACTGCAGGAACGCCTGGGCGGCGCGGTCGGCGTCTGCTGCCAGAAGGTGAGCGAGGCCGAAGTCTTCGCCCGCGGCGGTATCAAGGATATCCTGGTATCGAACCAGGTGCGCGATCCGCTGAAAATCGACCGGCTGGCGCGGCTGCCCAACTGGGGCGCGCGCACCATCGTGTGCGTCGATGACGTGGCCAATGTGGCCGACCTGTCAGCGGCGGCGGTGAAACACGGCAACCAGATCGAATGTCTGGTGGAAATCGACTGCGGCGCCGGGCGCTGCGGCGTCACCACCACGCCCGAGGTGATCGAGATCGCGCGTGCGATCGAGGCCGCAGAGGGCCTGAAATTCACCGGCATCCAGGCCTATCAGGGCGCGATGCAGCACATCGACGCCTACGAGGACCGCAAGGCCAAGCTGGATATCGCGATCGCCATGGTCAAGGACGCGGTCGACGGTCTCAAGGCCGAAGGCATCGAGTGCGAACTGGTTTCGGGCGGCGGCACCGGTTCCTATTATTTCGAAAGCGAATCCGGAGTTTACAACGAACTCCAGTGCGGTTCCTACGCCTTCATGGACGCCGATTATGGCCGTATCCTTGACAAGGACGGCAAGCGCATCGACCAGGGCGAATGGGAAAATTCCTTTTTCCTTCTGACCTCGGTGATGAGCCACGCCAAGCCGCATCTGGCGGTGGTGGATGCCGGGCTCAAGGCGCAGTCGGTGGACAGCGGCCTGCCGGTGGTCTACGGGCGCGACGACATCAAGTATATCAAGTGTTCCGACGAACACGGCGTCATCGAAGACCCGAACGGCGTGCTGAAGATCAACGAAAAGATCAAGCTGGTGCCGGGCCACTGCGACCCCACCGCCAACGTGCACGACTGGTATGTGGGCGTGCGAAACGGCAAGGTCGAAGTCTTGTGGCCGGTGTCGGCCCGCGGCAACGCATACTGAGGGCGGGCGCATGCATATCATAGCCGAAAACATCATCCCCGAGCTGATCGACCGCGCCGCGGCCTTTGAGGCGGTCGAAGCGGTCTTTGCCGCGATGGCGCGCGGCGACGCCCGCAATTTCCCGGTGATCCGCGAGGAACTGGGCCACGCGGACGCGCTTTACGGCTTCAAGTCCGGCTTCGACAAGGCCGGGCTGGCGCTGGGGCTGAAATCCGGCGGCTACTGGCCCGGAAACGAGGCAAAGGGACTGACCAACCACCAGTCCACCGTCTTTTTGTTCGACGCCGACACCGGGCGGCTCAAGGCGGTGGTGGGCGGCAACTACCTGACGGCGATCCGCACGGCGGCGGCCTCGGCGGTGTCGATCCGCCATCTTGCGCGCGAGGATTCCAGGGTGCTGGGGATGATCGGCGCCGGCCACCAGTCGGCCTTCCAGATGCGCGCCGCCTGCGAGCAGCGCGATTTCGAGCGTGTCGTCGGCTGGAATTTCCATCCGGAAATGCTGTCGCGCCTCGCCGAAACCGCCGCCGAGATCGGGCTGCCCTTTGAAGAGGCCGGCCTGGACGATTTGGGCGCGCAGGCGGATGTGATCATCACCATCACCTCGTCGTTTTCGCCGATCCTGAAGGCGGCGCAGGTGCGCCCCGGCACCCATATCGCCTGCATGGGCACCGACACCGTCGGCAAGCAAGAGGTCGAGGCGGAACTGGTCGCGCGCGCCCGCCTGTTTACCGATGAGGTGGCGCAATCGGTGACGCTTGGCGAATGCCAGCACGCGGTGGCGGCGGGGATGATCAGCCAGGACGACATCACCGAGATCGGCGCGGTGATCAATGGCGCTGCGCCGGGTCGGCAGTCGGACGACCAGATCACGCTGTTTGACGGCACCGGGGTTGGTCTGCAGGACCTGGCCGTGGCCGAAGCGGCGCTGAAACTGGCGATCGAGGCCGGCAAGGCGGTGGAAGTCACGCTCTGAGTTTCAAGGCCACTCACAAGCCCCACTCACCACAGCGTCGGGGCCGGGCAGGGGATGCCCGGCGCCGTTTTCCCGGGTGTCCGGCGTCCCGCCGGACCAAGGTTTTTGAAAAAACCTTGCCAAGGCGCTTGCAAGCGCCTTGCCCGTCAGCCCGCGGCGGCAGGTGTCAGCGCACCACCATGACCGATTGCGCGGCATGGCGCACCACGCGCGCGGCGTTCGGGCCCAGCAGGTAGTCCTGCATCTCGGGCCGGTGCGACGCCATCACGATGATGTCGGCCTTGACCTGATTGGCGCCGGCGATGATTTCCTTGTAGATCGGCCCGTGCAGCACCAGGAAATCGGCCTCGACCCCTTCCGGGATGTTGTCCTTGAGCCATTTTTCCATCTGCGCTTTGGTTTCACGCGTCGCGCGCGCCGAATAGTCCTTGGGGAAAAACGCCCCGACCATCGACATGCCGAAATCCGGGATCACCGTCAGCACATGGATCGCCGCGCCGTGGGTCTGGGCCAGGCTCACCGCCTGGGGCAAGGCCTTGGCCCAGCTGCTTTCGTGGTTCAGGTCGATGGGCAGAAGGATGGATTTGATCATCGGTTTTCTCCTCAGGCCGCCGCCATTTGCGATTTGCGCCGGCGGCCAAGTTGCAGCCAGACGATCAGCGCCAGAAGCGCCAGCGCCGGGATGTAGAACATTTCCTTGGGCATCCGGTCGGCCGGCTGTTCGATGCGCAGCACCTCCCAGTCGAAATCGACGCCCTTCTGCTGCGCGTATTTGCCAAAGCCGAGGTTGTCAACGTAGACCTTGCCGTCGTCTTCGGTGCGAAACGCGATTCCCGAGGTCTTGTCCAGACGCGCCGCCCCGTCGCCATCGGCGCGCGCGCCCAGCGGCAGGGTCACCGTGGTTTCCACCATCTTGCCGGTGCGGAAATCCTCGCCCGCCAGCCGCACCCGGATCGACCCGTCGTCGGGCGCTTCGCTGGCGATACGTTCGATCTGCGAGGGCGCTACATGCACATAGGGGTCTTCCAGCTTGTTCAGCCAGTAGCCGGGGTTGAACAGTGTAAAGGCGATCAGCAGCAGGGCCGCGTTTTCCCACAATCGCGATTTGGTCAGAAACCAGTTCTGCGTCACCGCCGCAAACAGCATCATCGCGATCACCGCGATCACGAAAACCAGCACCGCCTGGAAAAAGCTGACATCGATCAGCAGCAGGTCGGTGTTGAAGATGAACAGGAACGGCAGGATCGCGGTACGCACGTCATAGCTGAAGCCGATGATCCCGGTTCTGATCGGGTCGCCCTTGGAAATCGCCGCCGCGGCAAAGGCGGCAAGCCCCACGGGCGGCGTGTCGTCGGCCAGAATGCCGAAGTAGAAGACGAACATGTGCACCGCGATCAGCGGCACGATCAGCCCCGACTTGGCCCCCACCGCGATGATCACCGGCGCCATCAGCGAGGTGATGACGATATAGGTCGCGGTGGTCGGCAGACCCATCCCCAGCACCAGCGAAAACAGCGCCACGAAAACCAGCATCAACAGCAGGTTGCCGCCGGAAATCGCTTCGATGAACTCGCCGATCACCTGGTGCGCGCCGGTCAGGCTGACGGTGCCCACGATGATCCCGGCGGTGGCGGTGGCGACCGCGATGCCGATCATGTTGCGGCTGCCGGCGATCATCCCGTCGATGAACTCGCCCCAGCCCTTGGCAAACCGCTCCATCGCGTCGCTATCGCCGCGCATCATCGCTTTCAGCGGGTGCTGCGTCAGCATGATCACGATCATCGCGATCGTGGCCCAGAAGGCCGACAGCCCCGGCGACAGGCGCTCGATCATCAGGTTCCAGATCAGCACCACCACCGGCAGCCCGTAATAGGCGCCGGTCTTGGCGACGGGCCCGGCTTCGGGCAGTTCGGTAAACGGCGCGTTCGGGTCGTCGATGGTCAGGTCGGGATACATCGAGGCCCATTTGATCAGTGCCAGGTAGGCGATCACGAACAGCACCATCATGCCGACCAGCGAATAGTCCCCCAGTACCGGCTTGAGCCAGCCCAGGCCATAGTAGATCCCCAGCGCCAGGCCGCAGAACACCGCAACCCCCAGCGCGAAACCGGTCAGCTTCTGCAGCAGCGGGCGCGGCGGGCCAGAGCGCGGCAGCCCTTCCAGCCCCATCTTTTCGGCTTCCAGGTGCACGATATAAACCAGCGCGATGTAGGAAATGATTGCCGGCAGAAAGGCGTGGCGCACCACGTCCAGGTAGGAAATCCCCACATATTCCACCATCAGAAAGGCCGCGGCCCCCATCACCGGCGGCGTCAGCTGGCCGTTGGTGGACGACGCCACCTCGACCGCGCCGGCTTTTTCGGCGGAAAACCCGACGCGCTTCATCAGCGGAATGGTGAAGGTGCCGGTGGTCACGGTATTGGCGATGGACGAGCCGGAAATCAGCCCCGTCGCCGCCGAAGCGACCACCGCCGCCTTGGCCGGCCCGCCCTTCAGATGGCCCATCAGCGCGAAGGCCAGCTTGATGAAGAAGTTGCCCGCCCCGGCCTTTTCCAGGAGCGAGCCGAACAGCACGAACAGGAACACCATCGACGCCGAAACCCCAAGCGCCAGGCCAAAGACCCCTTCGGTCTGCATCCAGAAATGCCACATCGCCTTGCCGAAACTGGCGCCTTTCCAGCGCATCGCGTCGGGAAAGATCTCGGCATGGCCAAAGAAAACATACAGCAGGAACACGCTGGCCACGATCACCATCGGCAGGCCCAGCGCCCGGTAGGTGGCGATCAGCACCACCATGATGCCGGTGGCCGACGCGATCAGGTCGCCGCGCGTCGGCAGGCCCGACCGGTCGGCGATCGCGTTGGAATTGGCGATCAGATACAGCGTCGCCCCCAGCCCCAGCACGCAAAGCGTCCAGTCATACCAGGGGATGTGCTTGCGCGACGACGACTTGAACAGCGGAAAGGCCATGTTGGCCAGCACCAGCCCGAAAGCCAGGTGGATCACGCGTTCGGTGTCGGAATTGACGTAGATCCAGTTGATCCCGGTCCATTGCGCAAACAGCGCCGGCAGCGGAGAGGCGTTGAACACCTGCAGGATCGCCCAGACCAGCGCGGTGCCGGCGATCAGCTTGCCCTGCCAATTGTCGGGGTTGCGCGCGCTGACATCCAGGTCGGCGGCAAGGGTTTCGGCATCGGCGGCCGAGGCCAGCCCGCTGTTGGGTTCACTCATGTCATGTCTCCCTGAACTGAACTCGTTAAATGGCTCAGAAATTTTCCTGTCGTGTCTCCCGGCGGTTTCCCAAGCGGGGCCGGGGGGTGCCGCCCGGATGTCTGCGGCCCGGTGCGGCGCTGTCAATCATGGTCTTGTCTGGTCTTCGTCCAAAGCGAAAGCGGGGGCCCGTGAGCCCCCGCCAGTCGTCTTTTCTAGTCCATCAGGCCCAGTTCCTTGTAGGCCCGGACGGCGCCCGGATGCAGCGGCGCCGACAGGCTGTCGCGGATCATCTCTTCGGCCTTCAGGTTGGCGAACGCCGGGTGCAGCTTGCGGAAGTCATCCAGGTTGCCGAGCACCGCCTTGGCGACCGTGTAGACCACCTCTTCGGGCACATCGGCCGAGGTCACGAAGGTCGCGCCCACACCGAAGGTATGGATGTCGTCCGGGTTGCCCGGATACATGCCGCCGGGGATGATCGCCTTGCGATAGTACGGCTTGGCGGCGACCAGCGCGTCGATCTCGGGCGACACCGCCGGCACGATCTTGGCATCGCACGACGCGATGGTTTCCTGGGTCAGGCCGGACGGGTGGCCGACCAGCCAGAAATAGCCGTCGATCTTGTTGTCGCACAGCGCCGCGGCGGTTTCCGAAGACTTCATCTTGGCGGCCAGCGCCAGGTCGGACCGTTTCCAGCCCATGGTTTCCTCGATCACTTCCCAGGTGCCCTGGGTGCCCGACCCGTCGTTGCCGATGTTGAAGCGGTGGCCCGGGATGTCGGTGATGTTGTTGATGCCGCTGTCACGGCGCACCAGTATGGTCACCGGCTCGGGGTGAACCGAGAAGACCGCGCGCAGTTTCTTGAACGGGCCCTGGTCCTTGAACTTCGAGGTGCCGTTATAGGCGTGGTACTGCCAGTCCGACTGGGCAACGCCGAATTCCAGCTCGCCTGAGCGGATCGTGTTGATGTTGTAGATCGACCCACCGGTCGACTCCACCGAGCAGCGAATGCCGGTTTCCTTGCGGGTCTTGTTTACCAGACGGCAGATCGCACCACCGGTCGGATAGTAGACGCCGGTGACGCCGCCGGTGCCGATCGAGATGAACTGCTGCTCTTGCGCAGCCCCCATCTGGGTCGACGCGACCACGACTGCCGCCGCCGCAATGATTTTCTGGAACTTCATGTTTTCTCTCCCTGAGTTTTACATGGTTTGAAATGGTCCGAGGCCACGCCACGCCGGGCGGGCTGTTTTTCGGGGCCCGGGCACTGGCCGGTCCCGAAATTTCCGCGGCGCTCAAAAGGCGCCGTCATAGTCCCCCTTGTCGATCGGGCAGGTCAAAACGGTGAATCGCGACCGGGCCCATGCTTCGTTTGTTTCAGTAAACAGGGATTTTCGGCTCGTGACAATGGCCGAATTTCCGCCGTAAGCCCTTGCAATCGCACCAATATACGAATCGGAGAATGAAACACCATGTTTCATGATTTGCATCCCCGCCTGCTTTTTTTCAATCAGCGCCAGGCTGCCGTCCACCGGCACCACGATCACCATCGGCCGGTTCAGATCGCGCAAGGTGGCCAGGTCGCCAGGGCTCATGTCGAAACCGGCGTCGCCGACGACCGCGATTACCGGCCGGTCGGGGGCCGCCTTCAGATGGCCGATCGCCAGCGGCACCGCCACCCCCATGGTGCAAAGACACGACGATTGCAGCAGCTCGCCGGGGCGCGCGGCCCGCCAGATCTGGCTGAGCAATATGCGGTGCGCGCCGCTGTCCACGGTGCAGATGCCGCCGGCGGGCAGGGCCTGGTTCAGCGCCGCGAACAGCTGGTGCGGCCCCCAGCGTTCAGGTCCGGTAAATGCCGCCGCGAGGGCCGCGCGCACCGCCGCCGGTGCGCCCTGCGCCCAGGGGGTGAAACGGGTTTCGCCCAGCCCGCGATCCAGCGCCTCCATCGCCCCGGCGATGTGGCAGATCAGCCGCAGCGCCCGACCGTGCATCCCGTGTTCCACCGGCGCCGGCAGGAATTCCAGCGCGTTTTCGCCCGCCCACGGGTCGATCGAGCCGGCGCGCATCTCGATCGGGTCGTAGCCGGCCAGGATCACGCAATCGGACTGGCGCAGCAGCGGCAGAACATGGCTGTCGGACAGCGGCGACAACCCGTTCCCGCCCAGGCACAGCGGATGGGATTCGTCCAGCAATCCCTTGGCCTTGTAGGTGGTCAGCATCGGGATGTCGTGGCGCTCGCACAGCCGGGTGATCGCCGGGCCGGCGCGGTGATGCACCGCCCCCAGCCCGGCCAGCAGGACCGGCCGTTCGGTGCGTTTCAACCTGTCCAGCGCCGCCGCGAGACCCGGCCCGCCGGGGGGGCAGGCGGTTGCCGACGTGCGCGGGCTACGCCGCGAACCTTGCCCCGCTGCGGCGCTGCCGCCGCCGGTCTCGGCCAGCGCCGCCACGTCCACCGGCAGGTCCACATGCACCGGCCCTGGCGGGTC
>JAJRUE010000194.1 GCA_024277955.1 Alphaproteobacteria bacterium
GGCGACTTTTTGGTCTTCGCGGTTCATCAAGGTTGCGATTTCGAGCGGCGAGAGTGTATCAAGATCACCGGAAGCGGCATTGACCTTTTCGGAATCAAGGCTTTGCAGCGTTCGCGCGAGTTGAACCAGGTCGGGTTTTGCAGCGTCTGTCATGGGTGGAATTATATATTCCCTATTCTGCCACCGTCAATAATAATATATTCCAACCCGATACGCCGGATCGGACATCCAGGGAAAGGCCAAGGGCAATGAGCACCAACCTGATTGCACAGTTGAATTCGCGCCTTGAGGGCATGTCCGGCAACGAGCGCGCGATTGCCGAAGCGATCCTGGACGTCCCCGAAGAGGTGGTCAACCTGTCGTCCCAGGCCCTGGCCGAGCGCTGCAACGTCAGCCAGTCGAGCGTCATCAAGTTCTGTCAGAAGGTGGGGTTTTCCGGCTTTCCGGCGCTCAAGATCGCGCTCAGCGCCGAAACCGCGCGCAACGAAAACGCCCAGCAGGTGCATGCCGGCATCTTCAGCGACGATTCGCTTGGCTCGGTGGCGAAAAAGCTGTTCGCCTCCAAGATTTCGGCCCTGTCCGAGACCATGAAGCTGAACGGCAACGACCTGCTGGAAGCCGCCGTGGCGATGATCGGCGCCGCCGACCGGATCATGATCCTGGGGGTGGGCGGCTCGGCGCTGGTGGCGCAGGATCTGTCGTCGAAACTGGCCAAGTTCGGCAAGTCGGTGATCGCCGGCGGCGACAGCCACATCCAGCTTGGCAACCTCGCCAGCTTTGGCCCCGGCGACCTGTTGATCGCGATTTCCTATTCCGGCAAGACGCGCGAAGTGAACGTGGCCGTGGATTTCGCCATGGAAAACAGCATCCCCGTGCTGTTCATCGGCGCGTCGCAGCACAAGCCCAGGCCCGATGTGGTGCTGAAATGCGTGGCCGACGAAAGCGTGGTGCGGTCGGCCTCGATCGCCACGCGCACCGCCCAGATGGCGATCACCGACCTGTTGTTCGTGCTGTTCGTGCAGGGGCAGGGCGACGTGGCCAAACGGATTTCCGACAGCCAGGCGCTGGTGCGCCGAATCCGCTGAGCGGGTGCGCCGGAAGCGGCCGCGCGGCCCGCCGGCGTAGCGGCTAAGTAATTTTAAATTATTGACACCGGGCAACAAGAATAGGGAATTCTTCCCAGGTAGAACTTGAGGGTTTGCATTCGGTTTCGCTTTGCCAGCCCTGAAAGCCGGGAAACCTGTTCAATAGGGAGAAACTGACATGAAAAGACACTTGACCAAGGCCGTGGTGGCGGCGGCGGCTCTGTCGCTGGCGGCGCCGGCCTTTGCGAAAACCGAGCTGAGCTTCTGGAGCTGGCGGCAGGAAGACGTGGCGGCCTACAACGAAATGATCGCCGAGTTCGAAAAGACCCACCCGGACATCCACATCACCTATACCGCCCACGAAGCCAAGGCCTACAACACCATCCTGACCACCGCGCTGGCCGGCGGGTCGGGCCCCGACATCATCCACACCCGCGCCTATGGCAGCCTGGAAAACATCTCGGGCGCCGGCTATCTCGAGCCGCTCGACGGCAAGGTGGACATGTCCAACATCCCGGCCGATCTGGTGCGCGGCACCACGCTGCGCGCCGACGGCAAGGTCTACGCCGTGCCCTTTGCCACCCAGACGGTGCTGGTCTACTACAACAAGGACATTTTCGACGCCCAGGGCCTGACTCCGCCCGAAACCTGGGGCGAGTTCAAGGACGTGGCCGACAAGCTCAAGGCCGCGGGCATCACGCCGCTGGCCAACGGCACCGCTGACGGCTGGACCATCGAGGTCGCATCCGGCGCGATCATGTCGAACTTCTACGGGCCGGATTTCTTCGGCGATGTGACCTCGGGCAAGACGACCTTTGAGGATCCGCGTTTCGTCAATGGTCTCAAGCACATGGCCGAACTGGCGCCCTATATGCCCAACGGTTTCGAAGGCGTGGACTATGCGACCATGAAGGCGCTGTTCACCTCGGGCGCGGCGGCGATGTTCATCGGCGGGTCGTGGGAAATCCCCGGCTGGCGCGCGGCGGGCCTGAACTTCGACTTCATGCCCGGCCCGGCGGCCAAGGCCGGCGACGACCGCCTGGTGGCGACCTGGCTTGACGGCGGCTACGGCGTCAACGCGGCCTCGCCGAACAAGGAAGCGGCGCTGGAGTTCATCCGCTTCACCGCGACCAAGCAATTCGCCCAGATGCTGGCCGACAAGCTGTCGAACGTGCCCGCGGTCTCGGGCGCGGTGCCCAAGGATCCGGCGCTGGCGCGCATCATCAAGCTGCAGGAACACCAGACGCCCTACATCATGCTGGTGGCGTTCCGGTTCAAGAAGCCGACCGGCTCGACCCTGCTGCAGGACGGTCTGCAACAGCTTCTGACCGGCGCCAAGACCGCCGAACAGGTGGCCAAGGACGTGGCGGACGGCATCGCCGCATCCGAGTAAGCCAAGACAGCCGGGGCGTTTTCCTCCTTCGCCCCGGCTTCCTTTTTGTCCAGAGATCATTTCAAGGCAGGTGTCGCATGGCAAAGGTCGAGTTGCGCGGGGTCAACAAGCAGTTTGGGACCACCCGGGTCATCAAGGATGTGTCGCTGAGCGTGGAAGACCATGAATTCGTGGTCTTTGTCGGCCCCTCGGGCTGCGGCAAGTCCACGCTGTTGCGCCTGATCGCCGGGCTGGAAGACGTGACCAGCGGCGAAATCCACATCGACAATGCGCGAATCGACCACCTGGCGCCGGCGGCGCGCGGGGTGGCGATGGTGTTCCAGTCCTACGCGCTCTATCCGCATTTCACCGTGGCTCAGAACATGGGCTACGCGCTGCGGGTCGCCAAGGAAGACAAGGCCACCATCGCGCGCAAGGTCAAGGAAGCCGCCGAGATCCTGCAGCTGAGCGATTATCTCGACCGCAAGCCCAAGGCGCTGTCTGGCGGCCAGCGTCAGCGCGTCGCCATCGGGCGCGCGATCGTGCGCGACCCCAAGGTGTTCCTGTTCGACGAACCGCTGTCCAACCTCGACGCCAAGCTGCGCGTGCAGATGCGTATCGAGCTGACGCGCCTGCACCGCACGCTGAACGCCACCATGATCTATGTGACCCACGATCAGGTCGAAGCGATGACCATGGCCGACAAGATCGTGGTGCTGCGCGACGGGGTGGTCGAACAGATCGGCGCGCCGCTTGAGCTGTATAACGCCCCGGACAACAAGTTCGTGGCCGGCTTCATCGGCTCGCCCGCGATGAACTTTTTTCCCGGCAAGGTCAGCGCGTTGGGCGCGGACAGCGTCGAGGTGGCGCTGGACGACGGCGCGCAGATCGTCTTTCCCTGCAAGGCCCCGACCGTCAAGCCAGGGGACGCGGTAGAGTTCGGCGTGCGCCCGGAACATTTCACCATCGGCGGGGCCAGCGACGGCGCGCTTGACGGCGAGGTCTACGCGGTCGAACGCCTGGGCGGCGAAACCTACCTGTATCTCAACACCAGGGACCGCAAGGAAATCGTCGCGCATATGGCCGGTGACGCGCAGGTGGCGATCGGGGACACTGTCGAAATCGGCTTTTCCATGGCACAGTCGCACCTGTTCGGGCCCGACGGCCAAAGCATTCGCTAGGGGGGGCGCCATGCACAACACCGATTACGACCGGGTCAAACGGGCGCGCGCGCGCAACCTGAAGCTCTGGCTGGCCTTTCTGCTGGCGCCGCCGGCGCTGATGCTGGTCATCTTCGTGTTCCTGCCGATGGCCAGCGCCGTGCTTTACAGTTTCTACGACTGGGACGGGCTGGTGCGAAAGGAATTCGTAGGCTTCGGGAATTTTTCCGACATCCTGTTCAACCCGAACAAGAACACCATTCTTTTCAATGCCTTCTGGAACAACGTCAAAGTGTTCGTCAGCCTGATGATCGTCCAGAACGGCTATGCGCTGGTGCTGTCGCTGCTGCTGGCGCGCAACCCGCGCGGCTACCGCTTCTACCAGGTGGTGTTCTTCCTGCCGGTGATCCTGTCCACCGTGATCATCGGCTTTCAGTGGAAGCTGTTTCTCAACCCGGTGTTCGGGCTGGTCAACAAGGCGCTGATCGGCATGGGGCTGAACGACTGGGCGCTGCCCTGGCTCGGCCTGCCGGAAACCGCGCTGCCGGCGATGCTGCTGGTCAACAGCTGGCACTGGTTCGGCTTTCCGACGCTGGTGTTTCTGGCCGCGATTCACCGCATCCCCAAGGATTTCATCGAAGCCGCGCGCCTGGACGGCGCCTCGGAATGGCGCATCGCGCGCGAGATCATCTGGCCGCTGATGGCGCCGGCGGTGACCATCATCGTGGTGCTGACCTTCATCGGCTCGTTCAACTGGTTCGAAATTCCCTATATCATGAACGGGCTGGAAGGTTCGCCCCAGGGCTCGACCGACATGCTGGGCTTGCTGTTCTACCGCACCGCTTTCGGGTCGGTCAGTGCCGGCGGGTCGGACTTTGGCCAGGGTTCGGCGCTGGCGGTGCTGATGTTCGTCTTTGTCTTCGTTTTCTCGATCATCGCGACGAAATACCTGACCAGTCGCGAAGTGGAACTGAGCTAGGGGGCGGCCATGCAAACCAGACGCAACGCGGGGTTCGAAACCTGGCTGATGTATATCTTTCTGGTGGGCTCGGCGGCGGCGGTGCTCTACCCGATCTTCATGATGGTCAGTTCGGGCTTCAAGACCAATGCCGAGATATTCGGCGCCCCCTTCGCGCTGCCCAAAAGCCTGAACTTCGAGAATTACGCGGTGATCTGGAACACCACCGACGTGCCGCGCTACCTGCTGAACTCGACCATCGTTACGGTGATTTCGGTGGCGGTGCTGCTGACCACCGGCACCATGGCGGCCTATGCGATCTCGCGCTACAGGTTCCGCGGCTCGATCATGGTCAGCCTGTTCTTCCTGGCCGGGCTGATGCTGCCGCTGCGCCTGGCGATCATCCCGCTGTTCGTGCAGCTCAAGGCGATGGGGCTGGTGGACAACCTGCTGGGGCTGATCTTCATCTATACCGCCATGAGCCTGCCTTCCACGGTGTTCATCCTCACCGGTTTCCTGCGCGCGCTGCTAAGCGAACTGGAAGACAGCGCCCGCGTCGATGGCGCCTCTGAACTGCGCATCATGCTGCAGATCATGGTGCCGCTGATCACGCCGGCGATGGTGATCGCGGGGATCTACAACGCGGTGCCGATCTGGAACGACTTTTTCTTTCCGCTGATCTTCATCCAGACCCCGGAAAACAAGA
>JAJRUE010000195.1 GCA_024277955.1 Alphaproteobacteria bacterium
CCCTACATGGAATTCCAGCGCTTCAAGCATCACCCGATGGTGGAAGAACTGCTGAAGGGCGGCAAGCGCATCGCCTACGGGGCGCGCGTGGTCACCAAGGGCGGCTACCAGTCGATCCCGAAATCGGCCTTTCCGGGCGGTGCGCTGCTGGGCTGTTCGGCGGGGCTGGTGAACCTGCCGCGCATCAAGGGCAACCACAACGCGATGCTGTCGGGCATCGCGGCGGCCGATGCGGCGGCGGCGGCGATCAAGGCCGGGCGCGCCGGCGACGAACTGGCCGACTATGATGCGGCCCTGCGCAGCGGCCCCGTCGGCAAGGATCTGAAGCCGGTGCGCAACGTCGCGCCGATGAACGGGCGCTGGGGCGTGCTGGCCGGGCTGACGCTGGGCGGGTTCGACATGTGGTTCCAGTCGATCTTCCGCTTTTCGCTGTTCGGCACGCTGAAACACGGCAAGGACGACGCCGCCGCCACCCAGGCCAAGGCGCTGCACAAGCCGATCGACTATCCCAAGCCCGACGGCAAGATCAGCTTTGACCGGCTGACAAATGTCAGCTTTTCCTTCACCAACCACGAAGAAAGCCAGCCCTGCCATCTGAAGCTGGCCGACCCGGACGTGCCGATCCGCATCAACCTGCCCGAATACGACGAACCGGCCCAGCGCTACTGCCCCGCCGGCGTTTACGAAGTCGTCGCCGAAGCCGGCAAGGATCCGAAATTCGTGATCAATTTCCAGAACTGCGTGCACTGCAAGACCTGCGACATCAAGGATCCCAGCCGCAATATCACCTGGACGGTGCCACAAGGGGGCGACGGTCCGAACTATCCCAATATGTAAAACTTGCGTCATTTTGCCCGTCCGGGGCGCCGGGCGCATTGTTTTTGCCGGGCCAAGGCCTTAATCCTGCGAAAGTTGAAGGTTTCGAAGGAACGCATATTGGCCCATCGCACGCCCCTGACCGTTTTCGCGCTTGCCCTGGCGGGGACGGTTCTTGCCACGCCGCTGGCAGCCGAAGGCAATGCCGGCCCCTATCTGGCCGGTCGGGTCGCCTTTGCCGAAAACGACTTTTCGGCCGCGGCGCAGTATTATGTCCGGGCGCTGATCAAGGATCCCACCAACAGCGACCTGATGGAAAGCGCCATCGTTGCCCAGATCGGCCAGGGCGGGGTGGATCGGGCGGTTGCCATCGCCCGCCGGCTTGGCAGCCTGGACGAGAACAACCAGATCGCCAACCTGGTGCTGCTGGCCGACGCCGTGGCGCAGGACGACTTTGACGCGGCGGCAAAGCTGCTGCAGCGCGATCAGGCGGTGGGCCCGCTGGTGGACGGTCTGGCGCGCGCCTGGGTCGAGGTCGGCCAGGGTCGGATGTCGGCGGCGATCGCGCTGTTCGACAAGGTGGCGGCGGAACCGGGGCTCAAGGGTTTCGGGCTGTATCACAAGGCGCTCGCGCTTGCGGTGGTCGGCGATTTCGAGGGCGCCGAGGCGCTCATGTCGGGCAACGGCGGCAACGATGTTCCCAGCACCCGGCGCTCGGTCTATGCGCGGGCCGAGATACTCAGCCAACTCGAACGCAACGCCGATGCGGTCGAGATGATCCAGACCGCGTTCGGCGGCAATCTGGACCCGGTGTTCGAACGTCTGGTGTTCCGTCTCAAGGCGGGTGAACTGCTGCCGTTTACCACCGTGCGAAACGCGCGCGATGGTCTGGCCGAAGTGTTTTTTGGCGTCGCCCGGGTGCTGCGCGGCGAGGCCGCCGATGGCTACACCCTGGTCTATTCGCGCATCTCCCAATACCTTCGGCCCGGCTACGTGGACGCGGTGCTGATGTCGGCGCAGCTTCTTGAACAGATGGAACGCTACGAACTGGCGACCCAGACCTACAAGCAGGTTCCGCGCGACGATCCGGCCTTTGTCAGCGCCGAACTTGGCCGCGCCGATGCGCTGGACAAGGCCGGCAAGACCGAAGCGGCGATCGAAGTCCTTGAACAGCTGTCGCGCGATTTTGCCGGCCGGCCATCGGTGCATATCGCGCTGGGCGATGCCTACCGGCGGCAGAAACGCTACCAGGACGCGGCAGATTCCTATGACCGGGCGGTGGCAAGCTACGACACCATCGGCCCGGCGCAGTGGTCGCTGTTTTTCATGCGCGGCATCGCCCATGAACGGCTGAAACAGTGGGACAAGGCCGAAGCGGACCTGCGCAAGGCGCTTGAACTGAAGCCGGACCAGCCGCAGGTGCTGAACTACCTGGGCTATTCCTTTGTCGAGTTGCGCACCAACATGGACGAAGCGCTGGACATGATCGTCAAGGCCGTCAAGGCGCAGCCCAACGATGGCTATATCACCGATTCGCTGGGCTGGGTTCTGTATCGCATGGGCCGCTATCAGGAAGCGGTGCCGCATATGGAACGCGCCGCCGAACTGGTGCCGGTGGACCCGATCATCAACGATCACCTGGGCGACGTTTACTGGGCCGTGGGCCGCAAGCGCGAGGCCCGGTTCCAGTGGAACCGCGCCCTGTCCTTTGACCCCGAAGAAAAGGACGCCGAGCGCATTCGCCGCAAACTGGCCGTGGGCCTGGACAAGGTACTGCAGGAAGAAGGCGCCGCGCCGATTTCGCTGGCCAATGAAAACTAGGGTTTTCGCGCCGGCCAAGATCAACCTGACACTGCATGTCACCGGCCAGCGCGCCGACGGCTATCACCTGCTGGACAGCCTGGTGGTTTTCGCGCCTTTCGGCGACGCACTGACCCTTTCGGCGGCGGACGAATTGTCGTTTGTGGTCGATGGCCCGCAGGCGCGCGGGGTGCCGGCCGGGGGCGAAAACCTGGTGCTCAGGGCGGCCAGGCTGCTGGGGGGCGGGCGCGGCGCGGCCTTGCGGCTGACCAAGTCCCTGCCGCCGGCCTCGGGCGTGGGCGGCGGATCGGCCGACGCCGCCGCGGCGCTGCGCGGGCTGAGCGCGCTTTGGGGGCTGGGCGATCTGATTGGCGATCCGATGGACGGCCAGCGGGCGGACGCGGGCGGCGAGATGCGCGGGCTCTGGCAGGAAATCCTTGGTCTCGGGGCCGATATCCCCATGTGTCTGGCGTCGGCCAGTTGCCGGGCGCGCGGCGTGGGCGGGCGGCTGGATCGGGTCGCGGGCCTGCCGCCGATCCCGGCGCTGGTGGTCAATCCGGGGGTTGGCGTTTCGACACCCTCTGTCTTCAAGCAACTGAAAGACAAGAACAATCCCCCGATGCCCGAAGCGATCCCCGGCTTTTCGTCGGTGCGCGACCTGGCGCGTTGGCTGCGTGACCAGCGCAATGACCTCGAGGCGCCGGCGGTCGCCAGGCAACCGGTCATCGAGCGGGTGCTGACGGCGTTGCGCGCCTGCCCCGATGTCCTGCTGGCCCGGATGTCCGGGTCCGGTGCCACCTGTTTTGGGATATTTCCCGACCGCGCCCGCGCCCGATCAGCGTGCGATGCTCTGGCGCGCCAGCACCCGGACTGGTGGTTTGCCGAAGGCCAGTTGGGGGATCAGTCGCAAAAGGCGCGCCCGCGCCCGAATGCCGGATCAAGGATTTCGGGCGGGATGGGATCGTAATTCCTGCCACTGGAAACTTCGCGCCAACGTGATGTTTGCGTCCGACCGTAGCGCTGCAAGGGCACCAGAGATGCGACGGGGCGGGTGCCGCCGGGGCCGTAAGGCAAATGAAGACAGGCCCTAGTGGGGTGGACTCGTAGTGCGTATCATTGAAATCAGGAACGACGGCAGGTTTGCGCCCGGCCCCGAGGGGGGCGCGGTGCCGTATCTCACGCGTGTTGAATGAAATAGAAACGTCGCAACGCGTTGAAACGTCAGAACAATTCGCGCCCGCCCTGGGGGCGGGGTCGGGCGCGAACCGGATCGCGGGGCGATCCGGGGTTTATCATTGAATGATGCGAACTTCAGATTCAGGTGACTAGCTGATCCGGGCCACCACATAGTCGGCCAGATCGTCCAGCATCTGACGAATCGGCTCATCGGGCAGACCCGCCAACGCCGCCTTGGCGCGCCCGGCCCAGCCCATCGCATCGGCGCGTGCCGCATCCAGCGCACCGTGTTTGCGCAGCAGGTCCAGCGCGTGATCCAGATCGCCCGCGCCCTGCTTGCCCTTTTCGATCACGCGTTCCCAAAAGGCGCGTTCTTCGGGGCTGGCCTGCGCTACCGCCTTGATCAGCGGCAAGGTCAGCTTGCGCTCGCGAAAATCGTCGCCGATGTTCTTGCCGATGGCGTCCGAGCCTTCGTAATCCAGCAGATCATCGACGATCTGAAAACAGATCCCCAGCGCATCGCCATAGGTGTGCAGCGCCTCGATCTGCCCCGCAGGCGCCCCGGCGATCACCCCGCCAACCTCGGCGGCGGCGGAAAACAGCGCCGCCGTCTTGCCGCGCACGACCTTCAGATAGACGCTTTCGTCGGTGGCCAGATCCTGGGCCGCGGTCAGTTGCAGCACTTCGCCTTCGGCGATGGTGGCGGCGGCGTTGGACAGGATGTTCAGCACCTCGAGCGACCCGGTTTCGGTCATCAGCTGGAAGGACCGCGCAAACAGGTAGTCGCCCACCAGAACCGAAGACTTGTTGTCCCACAACAGGTTGGCCGTGGGTCGCCCGCGCCGTTGGCCGCTTTCGTCCACCACGTCGTCATGCAGCAGGGTGGCGGTGTGGATGAATTCCACTGTCGCCGCCAGATGCACATGGAATGGCCCGTCATAGCCGCACAGCCGCGCCGATGCGAGCGTCAGAAGCGGGCGCAGACGCTTGCCGCCGGCCTCGACCAGATGGGCGGTGACCTCGGGGATGCGGGGGGCATGTTCGCTGGCCATCCGTTCGCGGATGAGGGAATTCACGGCGGCCATGTCGCCGGCCAGATGGTCGGCAAGGCGTTCGTGCGGCTTGATAATCGTGTCGTCCAAACCCATCACGCTCTCGTCACTTGATCTCGACAAAGCCGGGCGCATGCCCTTAAGTCACGGAATATGAAAGAGCTTCTACGCACAACCGACCCAACGGTCATCGCCTATGCCACGGCCCTTCTCAAGGGCGAGGGTATAGACTGCTTTGCCATCGACGTCCACATGAGCGTGCTGGAAGGCAGCATAGGCGTTTTGCCGCGCCGCATGATGGTGCGCGACGCCGATCTGGGTCGGGCCGAGCGGGTTCTGCGCGACAACCAGATCGAGTTGGGGCGCTAGGTTCGTGGGGTTTGACGACGCCGATCTGACGCGCGACGCTTTCCTTGGCGGACGGGTTCTGGCCTGGCAGCCGCGCCGGGGATACCGCGCCGGGATCGACGCGGTTTTGCTGGCAGCAGCGGTGGCGGCGCGGCCGGGCGACAGCGTGCTCGAACTTGGCTGCGGCGTGGGCGTGGCCGGGCTTTGCCTGGCGGCGCGGGTGCCGGGGGTGGCGCTTGCCGGGGTCGAATTGCAGGCCGACTACGCCGCGCTGGCCCGGCGTAACGCGGCGCAAAACGCCACAGCTTTCGAGGTGCATTGCGCCGATCTGCGGGCCATGCCGGCGGCGCTGCGCGCGGTCAGCTTTGATCACGTGATGGCCAACCCGCCGTATTTCAGCCGGGCGCGGGGGTCGCCGGCCCCCGACGGCGGGCGTGACACCGCGCTGGCCGGCGACACGCCGCTTGCGGACTGGCTGGACGCGGCGACCCGGCGCCTGCGCCCCGGCGGACGCCTGACGATCATCCAGAAAGGCGACCGGCTGAGCGATGTGCTGGCGGCGATTGATTCGCGTCTCGGGGCGGTCCAGGTGCTGCCGGTTTCGCCGCGCCGGGGGCGGGATGCGGAACTGATCCTGGTCACTGCGCGAAAAGGCGCTCGTGCGCCGCTGCGCCTGGCCGCGCCGCTGGTGCTGCACGCCGGTGACCGCCACCAGCGGGACGGCGACAGCTATCGGGCGGAAATTCAGGAAATTTTACGCAATGCCGCCCCCTTGAAATTCGCGGATTAAGGATTTTGTAAAACTTATGGCGCAACACCATCCGGTGTGTCCGCGTCGCAAACAGGCGTGACAGACGCCCGGTTTTGTGCTGCACTTGGCACAGAGCATCCACAAAGAGGAGGACGACCATGAGCTTGAGTTCGCACCTGCAGGAACTCCGGAAGAAACATCAGCACCTCTCAGAAAAAGTCGAAGAAGCGCAGCGAAGCCCGGGGACCGATGCCCTGCAGGTCACCGCCCTCAAGAAAGAAAAGCTCAAACTCAAGGAAGAAATCGAACGTCTGGCTCACGCCTGACGACCCGATTTCGCGGCGGCAAGGGCGCCGCCTGAAACCAGCATGGCCGCGATCACCAGCGGCCATCCCGGCGTTGCGATCCCGGCCAGAACCAGGATGACGGTCGAAAGCAATGGCGCGGCGTAAGACGCGACCCCCAGCAGCTGGATGTCGCCCTTTTTCATGCCGATATCCCACAGGTAGAACGCCAGTCCAACCGGCCCCAACCCCAGCAAAACAAGCGCCGCCCACCCCGTCGCGGCCACAGGCCAGACGGTGGTTTCCAGGGCCAGATGCGCGATCGCCGAAAGACCCGCGCTGAACAGGCAGAACACCGCGACGCTGCTGGTTGGGACATGCCCCAGCCGGCGGGACAACACCGAATACCCCGACCAGATCAGCGCGCAGGCGCCGGCCAGCGCATAGCCAAGAGCATGGGCGCTGGTAAATGTGCTGTCGCCGGCGATGATCAGCGCGGCGCCGGCAAAGGCGATCACCGCCCCGCCGATCTGGCCCGGGCGCAGACGCTCACCGGGCAAAAGACCCGAAAACAGGACGATCAGCAGCGGCCAGAGATAGGCGATCAGCCCGGCCTGGGCCGCCGGGGCGTTGCGCAGGGCGGAAAAATAGGCCAGGTGGTATCCGAAAAGTCCGGCCGTTCCAAAGGCATGAACTTTCCAGGACACGGCCAGCAGGCGTACAAGTTCACCGCTTTTCCAGGCCCAGATCAGCCCGATCGTCCCGCCGATGCCAAAGCTCGTGGCGGCAAGCTGCAGGGGCGGCACCGGCGTAGTCGCCACCGTGAGCAGCGCCAGAAGCGACCACAAGAGGACGGCCGAAAAGCCGATCCAGGTGGCGCGGGGGCGGGTCATCGGCGGGCCGGATCCGGTCCGCCGGGCTCGTCACACGAAGAATTGCGCGCCATTTGCCGAAATGGTCGATCCATTGATGAACTCGGCCTCGTCCGCGGCCAGGAACGTCACGCAGCGGGCGATTTCCTCGGGCTTGCCAAGGCGGCCGGCGGGGATCTGGGCGATGATCGCCTCGCGCACCTTTTCCGGCACCGCCATCACCATGTCGGTGGCGATATAGCCGGGGCACACAGCGTTGGCGGTGATGCCGAAACGCGCGCCTTCCTGGGCCAGGGACTTGACGATCCCCAGGTCGCCGGCCTTCGAGGCGGCATAGTTCACCTGGGCGAACTGTCCCTTTTGCCCGTTGATCGAGCTGATGACGATCACGCGCCCGAACTTGCGTTCGCGCATGCCCGGCCAGATCGGGTGGGTCATGTTGAACACGCCCGACAGGTTGGTGTCGATCACCTGCTGCCACTGTTCGCGGGTCATCCGGTGGAACGGCGCATCGCGGGTGATGCCGGCGTTGTTCACCAGCACGTCGATGGGTCCAAGCTCGGCCTCGACCTGGGCCGCGCCGGCGACGCAGGCGTCATAGTCGGCGACCGACCACTTGAAGGTCTTGATTCCGGTTTCCTCGGTGAATTTCGCGGCGGCCTCGTCGTTGCCGGCATAGTTGGCG
>JAJRUE010000196.1 GCA_024277955.1 Alphaproteobacteria bacterium
CTCGTGGCGCCGCCGCATCGGGTCCAGCCCCGGATAGAGCCGGTCGACCTCGGCAAAAGCCGGGCCGGTCACCGGCAGCTCCATCAGGTCGGCTTCGCTGAACAGCCCGGCGCGCAGCCCGTCGTGCAGGTCGTGGTGGTTATAGGCCACATCGTCGGAAAACGCCGCCACCTGGGCTTCGGCGCTGGGCCATGTGTCCAGTTCCAGATCGTAAACCGCGTCGAACTCGGCCAGCGCGTAGGGAATATCGCCGGTCACCGGCCCGTTGTGCTTGGCGATGCCTTCCAGCGTCTCCCAGGTCAGGTTCAGCCCGTCGAAATCGGCATAGTGGCGTTCCAGCCGGGTCAGAATGCGGATCGCCTGGGCGTTGTGGTCGAACCCGCCATAGGGCGCCATCAGCGCCGCCAGCGCGTCTTCGCCGGTGTGGCCAAAGGGCGGATGGCCCAGATCATGCGCCAGCGCCACCGCCTCGGCCAGCTGTTCGTCCAGCCCAAGCGCGCCGGCGATGGTGCGCGCCACCTGCGCCACCTCGATGGTGTGGGTCAGGCGCGTGCGGTAGTAATCGCCCTCGTGTTCCACGAAGACCTGGGTCTTGTGTTTCAGCCGCCGGAACGCGCTGGAATGGATGATCCGGTCGCGGTCGCGCTGAAAGGGCGAGCGAAAGGTGCTGATCTTTTCGGGAAACTGCCGCCCCCGGCTGGCCGCCGGATCGCATGCATAGGGTTTGCGCATATTGTCGCCCGCCTTGTCGAGGATGCCTGCGCTCCATATATTGCGAAAGTGAAGAAACTGAAACGTCAGAGTGCGCACCCATGAACCTGCCCCCGAAAGTCACCGACCGCGCCTTTGCCCGGTTGGCCGAGATCAACGCAAGCGCCGGCGAAGCCAAGGCGCTGCGCGTCGCGGTCGAAGGCGGCGGCTGTTCCGGTTTCCAATACGACATCCGCCTGGACGATCCGGCCGACGGCGACGTGGTCCTGGAAGGCGCGGGCCAGAAGGTGGTGATCGACGATGTGTCGCTGCCATTCCTGTCGGGCGCCACCATCGATTTCACCGAAGAGCTGATCGGCGCGCGCTTCGTGATCGACAACCCGAACGCGACCTCGTCCTGCGGCTGCGGCACCTCGTTTTCCATGTAGCCTTGCCCGTGACCGGATCCTGACCGGCGGAACGGCGGCCCTGCCCGCCCCTGCCCGCCCCTGCCCGACCCGGCCCTGCCGCCCCCGCCCAGCCCCGCCCCGGCGCGCGACCGCCCGCCGGGTTTTCTGCCCCACCAGCATCCGCCGTCGACATCGCCCGTTCCGGCCCGCGCGCCTGGCTGCGGGGCGGCGCCATTCCTTGTTCCAGATCAAGGAATCACGCGCCGGACTGCGCCATAATAAGTCTACAAGGAATGATTGGTCGCAACGGATACCGAACAAGGATCATCCTGACCCGTCCGGCAATCCGGTGCACATGACAGGAGTACTGGAAATGACACTCTCTAGACGGCAAACACTGATGCTGATGGCGGCGGCCCCGGTCGCGCTTTCGGCGGGTTCCGCCCTGGCCGGAACCGACACCGACGAAGTGATCAGGGTGGACCTGTGGGACAAGGGCCTGGACGCCATCGACGCGTTCGACGACTCGATGCCCATCATGCTGGGCACGCCCGGCGCCAAGATGCTCGACAGCGCCCCGATGGGCGTCAAGGTCGACCGCAAGACGGTTCCCGCCGGCGAGATCCGCTTTGAAGTGGTGAACTCGTCCAAGGATATCGAACACGAGATGATCGTGGTGCCGATCGCCGACACCTCGAAGCCGCTGCCCTATGACGCGGAAATCCAGCGGTTCGACGAAGACGCCGCCGGCGCGCTGGGCGAGGTGCCGGAAACCGAGCCGGGCGAAAGCGGCGTGCTGGTGCTGCGGCTGAAACCGGGCACCTACATGCTGGCCTGCAACATCCCGGGCCACTATGCGATGGGCATGTGGACGCTGATCACCGTGACCTGACCGGCCCTGTGGCCGCCTTGGCCGGGGCGCGTCGCAACCAGACGACCCCGGCCGCGCGGCCCCGGTCGCACGACAATGCCCGGACCCCCGGCGGTGGTCCGGGCAAAACTTGTCCGCCGCGCGCCCGCCGCCCCCCCGGCCCGACGCCACCCCCGACCCGACACCACCCTCAGACCCGACCCCGATCCATTTTGCCCCGGCGCGCGCCCTGTGTCCGCCGGGCCGCTCTCGGACCTGCCCCTTGCCCGCCGCCGCCAATGTGATAGCGACGGTCCCATGTCCGCATCGTCCCTGACCAACTCTGTCGTGACCCTGCTGACCGGCGCGCTGGGCGCGGCGCTGGGCCATGCGCTGCATTTTCCGCTTTACCTGCTGACCGGGCCTGCGGTGCTGGTGACGGCGCTCAGCCTGATGGGGGCGCGGTTTTCGCTGCCGCCGGTGTTTCGCGATGCCGCCTTTCTGGTCATCGGCCTGGCGGTCGGGGCCGGCGTCACCCCCGACACAACCGCCGCCTTTTTGCGCTGGCCGGTGGCCTTTGCGGCGCTGGCGGCGATGCTTGTAGCGATCCTCGCGGCGACCCCGCCGCTGCTCACCCGGCTGTTCGGGATCGAGCCGCGCGCGGCGGTGCTGGCCTCGACCCCCGGTCATCTCAGCTACGTGCTGTCGCTCAGCAGCGAAATCGGCGCGGACCTTGTCCAGGTGTCGGTGATCCAGTCGGTGCGGCTGTTTTCGCTGGTGATGCTGGTGCCCTTCGCGGCGCTGGCCTTTGGCGTCGATCTGGGCGGCGTGCCGCGCGCGCCGGGCCTGACCCTGCCCGCCGCGCAGACCGCAACGCTGCTGGCGCTTGGCCTGGCGCTTGGCCTGGTGCTGAAACGGCTGCGGGTGCCCGCGGCGCTGTTCATCGGCGCGATGGGCGTGTCGGCCGCCGGCCACGCCAGCGAGCTGAGCCGCGGCGGGCTGGACCCGCGCCTGGCGATGGCGGCGCTGGTGGTGATCGGCTCGCTAATCGGCACCCGGTTCAACGGCATGACCCCGGCGATGCTGCGCAGAGGCCTGCTGGCGGGGCTGTTCAGCACGGTTTTCGGCATGGCGCTGGCGCTGGCCGCGTCCTGGCCGGTGGCCGGCTGGCTGGGGATGCCGCTGGCGCATGTGCTGGTGGCCTTCGCGCCGGGCGGGCTGGAAACCATGGTGGCCATCGGCGCGGTGATCGGCGCCAACCCGGGCTTTGTCGCCGCCGCCCACGTGGCCCGGCTGCTGGCGCTGATCGTGCTGGTGCCGCTGTTCGTGCACCGCGCCGCCGCCCGCCAGCGCCCCCGCGCCTGACCCGCCGCGCCTGACCGGCCTGCCTGCCCGCCGCGCCTGCCCACCCCGCGCCCCGCACCACGCGCCCCGAGCGCCGGAAATCGGCCGCCAAGGTTGCCTTGCCGCCCCGAAACGCACTATGCACCGCAAGACCAACCGCCGGGGGCCGCATCCGATGAAAATCGCCAGCTACAACATCAACGGCATCAAGGCCCGCCTGCCCGCCCTCACCGACTGGCTGCAAGAGGCCGCGCCCGACGTGGCGCTGCTGCAGGAAATCAAGTCGGTGGACGAAAACTTTCCGCGCGACCACTTCTCGGACCTCGGCTACAACGTTGAAACCCATGGGCAAAAGTCCTTCAACGGGGTCGCGATCCTGTCGAAACTGCCGCTGGAAGACGTGGTGCGCGGCCTGCCCGGCGACGAGGCCGACGACCAGGCCCGCTGGATCGAGGCGACGGTGACAGGCGACAAGCGCGCGGTGCGGCTGTGCAACCTGTATCTGCCCAACGGCAACCCGGCGCCGGGGCCGAAATACGACTACAAGCTGGGCTGGATGGAGCGGCTGCGCGCCCGCGCCCGCGAACTGCTGGCCGCCGAAGACTGCGCGCTTATGGCGGGCGACTACAACATCATCCCGCAGGACGAAGACGCCGCCAGCCCGGAAAAATGGCGCGAAGACGCGTTGGCGCTGCTCGCAAGCCGGGATGCGTTCCGCCGCATTCTCAACCTCGGGTTCACCGACGCGCTGCGCGCCCGCACCCCGGCGCCGGGGCACTACACGTTCTGGGATTTCCAGCGCGGCGCCTGGCAGCGCAACGACGGCATCCGCATCGACCATTTCCTGCTGACCCCGCAGGCCGCCGACCTGCTGAGCGATTGCCAGATCGACGCCGAAATCCGCGGCCGCGAAAAGCCCTCGGACCACGTGCCCATCTGGATCGAGCTCGACGCCTGAGCGCGCGCGCCAGCTCCACGCCCCCAGGACACGCGCCCCCCTTGAAAAACCGCCGGCCCCACCCCAGATCAGCAGTGCAAATCCTGGACGAAAGGAGGTGCCTCAAATGTTCAAGACAAACATGAGCGTGACAGACCGCGTCATCCGCGCCATCGTCGGTGTGCTGTTGATCGCGGGTTGGTTCGTCTGGCCGGATCTCACCTATTCCTGGGCGTTCTGGCTGGGGCTGATCCCGCTGGCCACCGCGGTGGTCGGTTGGTGCGCCATCTACCAGCTGTTCGGCTGGTCAACCCATGACGACCACAAGGGCGGCAAGGCGCATCACGCCTGAGCCGACCCGATCAGGGTTCCTGCCGCCGGCCCCGCATGACCGGCGGCCTTTTTCATGCCCCGCGCCGCCCTGACGCCAGACAGGCCGGAACCAGCCGCGCCACACGTATGCCGCCAGCCCCGGCGCACCCGCCCTTTCCGCCGCACCGACGGTGCACTCAACGAACACCCCAATTACCCGCGAGACGCCCCGGCAATCGCCAGCAACACCCACCGAATGCCCCCCAAACGCCCCCGTTTCTTCTTTGCCAAAATACTCCCGCCGGAGGCACCCGCCCCGGCCGCCCGCCCAATGGCCGGGCCGGTTCACTCCGCCGCCACCCGCGCCCCTTTCAGCATCTCCTTCAGATAGCGCCCGGTGTGGCTTTCCACCACCTCGGCCACATCCTCGGGCGTGCCGGTCGCCACGATCCGCCCACCGCCATCGCCACCCTCGGGGCCGATGTCGATGATCCAGTCGGCAGTCTTGATCACGTCCAGATTGTGCTCGATCACGATCACCGTGTTGCCCTGCTCGACCAGCTCGTGCAGCACTTCCAGAAGCTTCTTCACATCCTCGAAATGCAGCCCCGTCGTGGGCTCGTCCAGGATATAGAGCGTCCGGCCCGTGGACCGCTTGGCCAGCTCCTTTGACAGCTTCACCCGCTGCGCTTCGCCGCCCGAAAGCGTGGTCGCCGGCTGGCCGACCTTGATATAGCCCAGCCCCACCCGCATCAGCGCGTCCATCTTGTCGCGGATGCTGGGCACAGCCTTGAAGAACCCCTGCGCCTCTTCCACGGTCATATCAAGAACGTCGGCTATGCTCTTGCCCTTGAAGCGTATTTCCAGCGTCTCGCGGTTGTAGCGCGCGCCCTTGCAGGTCTCGCATTGCACATAGACATCGGGCAGGAAATGCATCTCGATCTTGATCAGCCCGTCGCCCTGGCAGGCCTCGCAGCGCCCGCCCTTGACGTTGAAGCTGAACCGCCCGGGCTTGTAGCCCCGCGTCTTGCTTTCCGGCAGGCCGGCGAACCAGTCGCGGATCGGGGTAAAGGCGCCGGTATAGGTGGCCGGGTTCGACCGCGGGGTGCGCCCGATCGGGCGCTGATCGATGTCGATCACCTTGTCCAGATGCTCCAGCCCCTTGATCGCCTCACACGGCGCCGGCGTCTGGCGGGCGCCGTTCAGCCGCATGGACGCCGTCTTGAACAGGGTTTCGATGGTCAGCGTCGACTTGCCGCCGCCGGAAACCCCGGTGACGCAGGTGAATTTCCCCAGCGGAAAATCCACCGTCACGTCCTTGAGGTTGTTGCCGGAAGCCTTTGATAGGGTAAGCTTTTTCCTGTTTCCCTTGCGGCGGGTCCGGGGCACGGCGATCTCGCGGCTGCCGCTCAGATACTGCCCGGTGATCGAGGCGGGATCGGCGGCAATCGCCTCGGGCGCGCCCTGGGCCACCACCTGCCCGCCATGCACCCCGGCGCCGGGGCCGATGTCAAAGACGTAATCGGCGGTGCGGATCGCTTCCTCGTCATGTTCCACGACGATTACGGTATTGCCCTGGTCACGCAGGTTCTTCAGCGTTTCCAGCAGCCGGCCGTTGTCGCGCTGGTGCAGCCCGATCGAGGGCTCGTCCAAAACGTAAAGCACCCCCGTCAGCCCCGATCCGATCTGGCTGGCGAGGCGAATCCGCTGGCTTTCGCCCCCCGAAAGCGTGCCCGCAGCGCGCGACAGTGTCAGGTACTCCAGACCGACATTGTTGAGAAACCCGAGGCGCTCGCGGATTTCCTTGAGGATCGCGGCGGCGATCTCGTTCTTCTGGGCGCTCAGGCTTTCGGGCACGGCGGCGCACCAGTCGAACGCCTCGCGGATCGACATTTCCACCACCTGGCCGATGTGCAGCCCGGCGATCTTCACCGCCAGGGCCGCCTCGTTCAGCCGGTAGCCGCCGCAGCTGTGGCAGGGGCGGTTGTTCTGGTAGCGCTCGAATTCCTCGCGCACCCAGTTCGAATCGGTTTCGCGGTAGCGCCGTTCCATGTTGGGAATGACGCCTTCGAAGGCGCGCGTCACCTCGTAGACCCGGCCGCCATCGTCGTAGCGGAACCTGATTTCCTCATCGCCCGATCCGTAGAGAAACACCTGCTGCACCTTCTCGGGAAGGTCTTTCCAGCGGGTGTTGCGGTCAAAGCCGTAGTGGCGGGCCATCGCCTCGATCGTCTGCAGGAAATAGGGCGACTTGCCCTTGCGCCAGGGGGCCAGCGCGCCGTCGTAGATTTTCAGCGTCTTGTCGGGCACCACCAGGTTTTCGTCGAAATACAGCTCGACCCCCAGCCCGTCGCAATCCGGACAGGCGCCAAAGGGGGCGTTGAAGGAAAACAGCCGCGGCTCGATTTCGGGGATGGTGAAGCCGGACACCGGGCAGGCGAATTTTTCCGAAAATGTCAGGCGCTGCACCTCTTCGCCCGCGCCCGGCGCGGTTTCGAGAATGGCGATGCCCTCGGCCAGGTCCAGCGCGGTGCGCAGGCTGTCGGCGAGCCGGGTTTCCAGCCCCGCGCGCACCACGATCCGGTCCACCACCACGTCGATGTCGTGGCGGAATTTCTTGTCGAGCTTGGGGGCGTCCTCGATCTCGTAAAACTCGCCATCCACCTTGACGCGCTGGAACCCCTGCTTGCGCAGCTCCAGCATTTCCTTGCGGTATTCGCCCTTGCGGTCGCGCACGATCGGGGCCAGCAGATAGGCGCGCGTACCCTCGGGCAGCGCCATGATCCGGTCCACCATGTCCTGCACCTGCTGGGCCTCGATCGGCTTGCCGGTGGCGGGGCTGTAGGGCGTGCCGGCGCGCGCGAACAAGAGCCGCAGATAGTCGTAGATCTCGGTCACCGTGCCGACGGTGGAGCGCGGGTTCTTGGAAGTTGTCTTTTGCTCGATGGAAATCGCCGGGGAAAGGCCGCTGATATGGTCCACGTCCGGCTTTTCCATCATGTCGAGGAACTGGCGCGCGTAGGCGCTGAGGCTTTCGACATAGCGCCGCTGCCCCTCGGCATAGATCGTGTCAAAGGCCAGGCTGGACTTGCCCGAGCCGCTCAGCCCGGTGATCACCACCAGCCGGTTGCGCGGAATGTCCACGTCGATGTTCTTGAGGTTGTGTTCGCGCGCCCCGCGCACCTCGATATTCTTCAGCTCGGCCATGCCTGCACCCCGGCGATCATGCAACGGTTAACAGATAGTGGATGCGCGCCGAGTCTCCAACCGAAAAATGAGAACATTCCATGAACTTTTACTGGGCAATCAAAAAAGGGGGTTGTCATATTCCATTTTTCGAATATATGTGAGCCCGAGCCCCGACCGAGGGGCAAGACAACCGCAACACGCGAACAGGAACGATACCGATGCTGAACTTCATGCGAGCCCGCCCCGCGCAGGGCCAACCCTCCCCGATTGCGCCCTCCGATGCCATCGCCCGCGCTGCGGCCGGTGAAATGACCGTCATCGACGTGCGCGACATCAACGAAGTCGCCCAAAGCGGCAAGGCCAAGGGCGCGCTGCACATCCCGCTGATGATGCTGCGTTTTCAGGCCGATCCGCGCAACCCCGACTTCCACCCGGACCTGGATGTGGACAAGCCGGTGGCGCTGTATTGCGCCTCGGGCGCCCGGTCTCAGATGGCCGGCCAGCAGCTGACCAAGATGGGTTTCAAGGAAGTCTACAACATCGGCGGCCTGGGCCACTGGGCGTCGGCCGGCGGCCCGATCGAACGCTGAGCCGTTTCAAACCGGAGGCGCTTGCGCGCCACGGCTATATTTTTGAAAGCCCCGGAGAATCTCCGGGGCTTTCATGCCTCCGGCGGGGATATTTCCGGACAGAAGAAGGGGCGGACTCTTCTTCTTTGCCGAAATACTCCCGCCGGAGGCACCGCGACGCGCATCGCGCGGCGCAATCATCTTGCAGCCGCAGGCTGCGCCGCCTGGCAACGTCTCACATGTGGATGACCCGGCCATAGGCGTCGAGCACGCTTTCGTGCATCATTTCCGACAGCGTCGGGTGCGGAAAAACGGTGTTCATCAGGTCTTCTTCGGTGGTCTCCAGGGAGCGCCCGACGATATAGCCCTGGATCAGTTCGGTCACTTCCGCCCCGATCATGTGCGCGCCCAGAAGTTCGCCGGTCCTGGCGTCGAACACCGTCTTGATCAGGCCCTCGGGTTCGCCCAGCGCGATCGCCTTGCCGTTGCCGATGAACGGGAAGCGGCCGACCTTGACCTTGTAGCCAAGTTCCTTGGCTTTTGCCTCGGTATAGCCGACGGATGCCACCTGCGGCGTGCAATAGGTGCAGCCGGCGATGGCCTCGGGGCGCACCGGGTGCGGCTTTTGCCCGGCGATCATTTCGGCCACCGCCACGCCTTCGTGGCTGGCCTTGTGGGCGAGCCAGGGCGCGCCGGCGATATCGCCGATGGCATAAAGGCCTTCCACCCCGGTGCGGCAGTGTTCGTCCACCACCACATGGGTGCGGTCGATCCTGACCCCCAGCTTTTCCAGCCCCAGCCCTTCCACGTTGCCGACGATCCCCACCGCCGAAATCACCGTGTCGAACGCCAGCTTCTGCAACTTGCCGCCGGTTTCGATATGGGCCGTGACGGTCCCCTTGCCGCGGTCCAGCTGCTTGACCATGGATTTCTCCATGATCTTCATCCCCTGTTTCACGAAGGCCTTTTTCGCGAATTTCGAGATCTCTTCATCCTCCACCGGCAGCACCCGGTCCAGCACCTCGACCACCGTGGTATCGGCGCCCAGGGTGTTGAAGAA
>JAJRUE010000197.1 GCA_024277955.1 Alphaproteobacteria bacterium
CCCTGGCCGAAGTCCTGGCCGATTCGGTTTCGCTGATCGTGCCGGTGTCGCGCCGGGACATCGCCCAGGCGCTCAACCGCTTGAAAATCGCGCCGCTGCTGCGGGGCTACCGCGGCCAGCCCGGCGCCGATCCCGACGCCGTCATTGACGCGGTGATGGCGATCCAGTCCTATGTGATCGCCATGCATGGGCGCGTCAGCGAAGTCGAAGTGAACCCCCTGCTGGCGTTGCCCGACCGGGCCGTCGCGGTTGACGCCCTTATCCGAATCGGAGACCTCGAATGACCGAATCCCCCCTCAGGCTGCGCACCGTCGGACAGGTGCTGGAAATCACCCTCGACCGCCCCAAGGCCAATGCCATCGACCTGGCCACGAGCCGGCTGATGGGCCAGGCCTTTGCCGATTTTCGCGACGACCGGGATCTGAGGGTCGCAGTGCTGACCGGCGCGGGGGACAAGTTCTTTTGCCCGGGCTGGGATCTCAAGGCGGCGGCGGCGGGCGATGCGGTGGATGGCGACTATGGGGTGGGCGGTTTCGGCGGGTTGCAGGAATTGCCGGACATGAACAAGGTGGTGATCGCGGCGGTGAACGGCATCGCCTTTGGCGGCGGGCTGGAACTGGCACTTTCGTGCGACCTGATCCTGGCCGCCGACCATGCCACCTTTGCACTGCCCGAAATCCGCTCCGGCACCATCGCGGATGCGGCCTCGATCCGGCTGCCCAGGCGCATCCCCTATCATGTCGCGATGGAGATGCTGCTGACCGGCCGCGTCATGGAGGCGGACGAAGCGCTGCGCTGGGGGCTGATCAACCGGGTCTGCCCGGCAGACAGGCTTTTGGATCAAGCCCATGAAATGGCAGCCGAAATCGCCGCCGGCCCGCCCCTGGTGATGGCCGCGATCAAGGAGGTCGTGCGCGAGGCCGAGAACATGAAGTTCCAGGACGCGCTGAAGAAGATCACCAGATCCGAATTCGACACGGTCCGCAGGCTTTACACCTCGCAAGACCAGCTGGAAGGCGCGCGCGCGTTTGCCGAAAAGCGCGACCCGGTGTGGCGCGGGAAATAGCCGGCGCGCGAAATGGCCAGCGCGAACCCCATCCGAATTGACTAAAATTGCGGCTAAAACGTCGCCCCCGCCCGGCGCGGCGGAAGCCCGCCGTTAACCAGTTCGTCGCATGATCCGGGCGCGTCCGGCGATGGGCGCGGATGTCGGGCACGGATGGCGGGCGATCGGATGGCGGCTCTTTCCTTTGTCGAAACGGTAACCAGCCCGTTCCTGCCTTATGGCGCGGATGTGCATGACCTGTCGCTGACGCAGGGCAGCGCCGGGCTGCAACTGAGTGTCTTCGCGGGCTATGGCGCCTCGGCCCGGACGATGGATTTCGACGTATCGGCGGGCGCATCGTTCAGCGGGCAGAATTTCCTCGGGGCTGCGACCGATGGCTTCGTGGCGGCGGATTTCGGGGGCGCCACGTCGATGCTGTCAGCGTCGCGCATTTCCGGCGTTCTGAACGTCAGCCCCGGCGCAACGTCCGATGCGCTGGACCTGACGCATTTGAACTCTGGCCAGGCGGTCGACCAGGTCGCGGCGCTGGGCGTCGACATGGGCGCGGCCAGCTACCTTGTCTCGACGGTGCCCAACGGCGCGGGGCTGATGGCGTTTCAGGTCCAGGGCGACGGATCGCTGCAGGCGGTCACCCCGGCCCCCGGCCCGGCGGTCGGCCAGATATCCGACCTGGTCGGGGTCAGCGCCTACGGCCAGACCTGGATCCTGGGCTCGTCGCTGGCCTCGGACACGGTGCAAAGCTACACGATCGACAGCGCCGGCAATCTTGCGCAGGTGGCCGGGTTCGGCGCGCCCGACGGGCTGGGCATCAGCACACCGACCGACATGGCGCCGGTCTTTCTGGAAGGGCAGCCCTATGTCGCCGTGGTCAGCGCCGGGTCATCGTCGCTGTCGATCCTGCGGCTGGAAGCGGACGGCAGCTTTACCGCGGTGGATCACGTGCTGGACGATCAGAACTCGCGCTTTGCCAATGCGGCGCTCGTCGAAACCGTCACGGTGGGGAATGCGGTTTTTGTCCTGACCGCCGGGTCCGACGACGGGTTTTCCCTGTTTCGTCTGCGCCCCGACGGCAAGCTGCACCTGCTGGCCAGCGTCGCCGACACCCAGGGCACGACCCTCAACAACGTTTCGGCCGCGGCGATGGCGGCCGATGGCAACACGCTGCAGATATTCCTCACCTCCTCCACCGAAGCGGGGATGAGCCGGTTTTCCTACGATATTTCCGCGCTTGGCAGCACCTTCACCGGCACGTCGGGCGACGACACCCTGACCGGCGGCGGCGGCGATGACATCCTGCTGGGCGGCAATGGCGCCGACCAGCTGTCGGGCGGGGCCGGCGACGACATCATCGTCGACGGGGCCGGCTCCGATGTTCTGACCGGCGGGGCCGGGGCCGATGTCTTTACCTTCGAAGCCGACGGCAGCGACGACACCATCACCGATTTCCAGCGCGGGGTCGATGCGCTGGACCTGTCTTTCTACCCGCTGCTGCACGACCCCAACGCGCTTGGCTTCGTCGCCACCGCCTTTGGCGCGCGCCTGACCTTTCAGGGCGAAACCCTGATCATCAATTCCAGCGATGGAAACCCGCTGAGCCTGGCCGAACTGATCGCCACCAACCCGTTCAACACCGACCGCCCGGCGATGGTGCTAGGCGGCGGCACGACCGGCGGCGGCCAGACCCAGGTGGGCACCGCCGCCGACAACACCCTGGTGGGCACCAACCTGGACGACATCCTTACCGGCAACGGCGGCGACGACGTTCTGACCGGCGGCCAGGGGGCCGATACGCTGATGGGGGGCAGCGGCTTTGACACCGCCAGCTATGTCACCGCCACCCAGCCGATCGTCCTGGACCTGCTGAACCCGGCGCTGAACACCGGCGACGCCGCCGGCGACGTTCTGGTGTCGATCGAGGCGATCGCCGGCACCGGCATGGACGACACCATCCGCGGCGGCGCGCAGGCCGACACGATTCGGGGCAACAACGGGGCCGACACGCTGGAAGGGCGCGGCGGCGACGACACGCTGGAAGGCGGCAACGGCACCGATATCCTGATCGGCGGGGCGGGCGCTGACAGGCTGAACGGCGGCGCCCAGACCGACCAGGCAAGCTACGCAACCTCGGCAACGGGACTCAGGGCCGACCTGCTTCATTCCGCCCGCAACACCGGCGACGGGGCCGGCGACACCTATGTCTCGATCGAGGATATTGGCGGTTCGGCCTACGCCGATCAGTTGTATGGCGACGGCGGCGCGAACAGCATCTGGGGTCACGGCGGCGACGACTGGCTGCAGGGGCGCGGTGGCGACGACGCGCTTTATGGCGGCGGCGGCAACGACGTGCTGTCGGGCGGGGTCGGGGCCGATCTGCTGGATGGGGGCAGCGGCACCGACCGGGCCCAGTATTTCATGTCAAAACAGGGGATTACCGCCAGCCTTGCCAACAGCGCAATCAACACCGGCGACGCCGCCGGCGACACCTATGTCTCGATCGAGGATCTGGCGGGGTCGCGTTTTACCGACCGGCTGTTCGGCGACGGCGGGGCCAACGCGCTTTTTGGCAACGGCGGCGACGACCTGCTGGACGGGGCCGGCGGAAACGATGTGCTGATGGGCGGCGACGGTGCCGACCGCCTGATCGGCGGCGCCGGCAACGACAGCCTGACGGGCGGCGCGGGGGCCGATGTTTTCCTGTTCGCGACCGGGTCGGGCCAGGACGTGATCCACGATTTCGACATCACCGCCGACACCATCGACCTGACCTTGGCCATGATCGGCGCAACCGCCGCGACCGGCGCCGACGTGATCGCCGACTATGGCGCGATCGTTGGCGCGAACGCGGTATTCGATTTCGGCGGCGGCGATGTCATCATCATCGAAAACGTCAGCGACCTGTCGGCGCTGGGAAATGTGTTCAGCTTCAGCTGAACCGGCCCGCCGCCCCGCTGACCGCCGCCAGGGTCAAAACCCGATCCACCTGCGCCGCCAGCGAGAAAGGCGCGGAATATCTGACGCTCGGGACGCGCGCGACAGGG
>JAJRUE010000198.1 GCA_024277955.1 Alphaproteobacteria bacterium
ATATCGAGGACGCCGCCGACATGGGCTATCGCATCAAGCTGCTGGGCGTGGCGCGGATGAATGCCGACGGGCTGGAACAGCGGATGCAGCCCTGCCTTGTGCCTGCGGATTCACCGCTCGGCCAGTTGGAAGGTGTCAGCAATATGGTGGTGGTCGAGGGCGACTTCGTCGGCCAGACGGTCTATCAGGGGCCGGGCGCGGGCGAAGGCCCGACCGCCAGCGCGATCATGGGCGACGTGATGGACATCGCGCGCGGGCTGGTCATTCCGGTGTTTGGCGCGCCGGCTGCATCGCTGGTGAAAGCGGCGCGGTCGACCTCGGGGGCGGATGCCTCCTATTACCTGCGTTTCTCGCTGGCGGACGAACCCGGCGTGCTGGCGCAGGTGGCCACAATTCTGGGCAAGCACAGCGTTTCGATCAACCGGATGCGCCAACACGGTCATGCCGGCGAAACCGCGCCGGTTCTGATCGTTACTCATGCCGTTTCGCGCAACAGGCTGGACGGCGCCCTGACCGAAATTTCCGCGCAAGAGGTTTCCCTTGCCGCACCCGTCGCCATCCGCATAGAATCCGTCTAGGCCCAGACAACAAAGGACACACCGATGCCCGATTCCCTTTTTTCCGACCGTATACTTTCGCTGGCGCTTGCCCGCGTATCCGAAGCCGCCGCGATTGCCAGCGCCAAACTGGTCGGGGGCGGTGACGAGAAAGCCGCCGATCAGGCCGCCGTGGACGCCATGCGCACCGAGTTGAACCGGCTCGACATTGCCGGCGTCATCGTCATCGGCGAAGGCGAGCGCGACGAAGCCCCGATGCTGTTCATCGGCGAGGAAGTCGGCACCGGCGACGGGCCGGGGGTGGATATCGCGCTCGACCCGCTGGAAGGCACCACATTGACGGCGAAAGACATGCCCAACGCGCTGACGGTGATTGCCATGGGGCCGCGCGGCTCCATGCTGCACGCGCCGGATGTGTATATGGACAAGCTGGCCATCGGGCCGGGCTATCCCGAGGGGGTGGTGACACTGGACATGACCCCGACCGAACGAGTGGAGGCGCTGGCCGCGGCCAAAGGCTGCGCGCCGTCCGATTTGATGTTGTGTGTGCTGGAACGCCCGCGCCATCAAGCGATGATCGAGGAGTTGCGCAAAACCGGCGCCCGCATCCGCCTGATCACCGACGGCGACGTGGCCGGTGTCATGCATTGCGCCGAGCCGGAAAAACCGGCATCGACATGTATATGGGTTCCGGCGGCGCGCCCGAGGGGGTTTTGGCGGCCTCGGCACTGAAATGTATGGGCGGGCAGATGTACGGCCGGCTATTGTTCAGGAACGACGATGAACGGGGCCGCGCCCGCAAGGCCGGCATCACCGACCTGAACCGGATTTATTCGCGCGACGAGATGGTCACGCAGGACGTGATTTTCGCCGCCACCGGTGTCACCGACGGTTCCATCGTCAGCGGTATCAGGCGCGACGGGAAATTCATCGAAACGGAAACCATCCTGATGCGGTCCAAAACCGGTTCTGTGCGGCGTTTGTTCTATCGCCTGAAAGCAGGGTAAAGCATTATGGTCCGGCGGGTCGGTTTCGGCAATTCACGCAAGGCCGCGCCACGCCGGACTACGCTGCCGGAAAACCGCCAGACAGCCGGGGCAAAGCGTATGTCGGGTGCGCCGCGAATGGTGGCACTGGTGTTTTTGCCAATCTGGCTGATCGGCTGGACCGCCGGTATCGCCGGCGCCGCATTTTTTGCGATTAACGGCGAAGTTCTGGCCGTGCGCGCCTTTCTGGTTTTCTGGGTAGTCGCGGCGAGTATCGGGTGGATATTTGCCGTGCGGGCATGGCTGAAACTGCTGCAAGGATAGGTTCCCACATGGATATTGCCAGCCGCGTTTATAACCACAACTGGAAAATCGACCCGATCGTGCGATCCCTGATCGACACGGATTTCTACAAGCTGCTGATGGCGCAGACGGTGTTCCACTATCACCGCGACGTGCAGGTCACTTTCGCCCTGCACAACCGCACTACAGCGGTGCGCCTCGCCGATATCATCGACGAGGGGGAGTTGCGCGAGCAGCTGGACCATGTGCGCACCCTGTCGCTGTCGCGTGGCGAAAGCACATGGCTGCGCGGCAATATGTTTTACGGCAAACGGCAGATGTTCTCGCCCGAATTCATGGAATGGTTCGAAGGGCTGCGCCTGCCGCCCTATCATCTGGAAAAACGCGACGGGCAATACGAGCTGACGTTCGGGGGAACATGGCCCGAGGCGATGCTCTGGGAAATTCCGGCGCTGGCGGTGATCTCGGAACTTCGCTCGCGCGCTGTGCTGAAGGGCATGGGGCGGTTCGAATTGCAGGTGCTCTATGCCCGCGCCACCACGCGGTTGTGGGAAAAGATCGAGCGGCTGCGCGGACTGGACAATCTGGGCATCGCCGATTTCGGCACGCGACGCCGGCACAGTTACCTGTGGCAGGACTGGTGCGTGCAGGCAATGCAGGAGGGGCTGGGCAACCGCTTTACCGGCACCTCCAACTGCCTGATCGCCATGCGCCGCGAGCTGGAGGCGATCGGCACCAACGCGCATGAGTTGCCGATGGTTTACGCAGCTCTGGCAGAGGACAACACGGAACTGGCCGAGGCCCCTTACCGTGTTCTGGCCGACTGGCAGCGCGAACACGACGGCAACCTGCGTATTATCCTGCCCGACACTTACGGGACCGAAGGGTTTCTGAAGAATGCGCCGGAGTGGCTGGTGAAATGGACCGGCATCCGCATCGATTCCGGCGACCCTGCCGCAGGGGCCGAAGCAGCGATTGCCTGGTGGCAGGCCCGGGGCGAGGATCCGCGCAACAAACGGGTGATTTTTTCCGACGGGCTGGATGTGGATAAAATCATCGAATTGCAGGCGCGCTTCGGCGGGCGGGTCAAGGTCGGCTTCGGCTGGGGCACGCTGCTGACCAATGATTTTCGCGGGCTGGCAGGCGATGCGCTCGACCCCTTCTCGCTGGTGTGCAAGGCGGTTTCGGCCAATGGCCGCCCCACCGTCAAACTCTCGGACAATCCGGCGAAGGCCATGGGGCCGGCAGAGGAAATCGCGCGCTATAAACGGGTGTTCGGGGTCGGGGCGCAAGTGGCGCAGAAAGTGGTGGTCTGAATGGCATTTCTGGATGTGGAACGCTCGGCCACGGGCCGCAAATGGATCGGCCCG
>JAJRUE010000199.1 GCA_024277955.1 Alphaproteobacteria bacterium
CGCAGATCCACGCCCCCAGCCCCCGGGCGCGGGCGGTCTGGACGATGTCGGCGCCATAGAGGTGAAACCCGGGCAGGTCGGGGTCGAACCGCAGCCCGGCGGCGCGGCGCATCACGATCACCAGTTCGTCAAAGCTCTGGGCCGGCTCGGGTCCGGCGATCGGGTCTCCGACACAGGCGTTCTGGCTGGACGACCACACGCGCCCCAGATGCCGGCCATCGGTGGAAACCCCGGTCGGGCCGATCAGCGCCCAGTCCGGATCGCGGGCGCTGACATCTGCGATCGCGCCCTGCAACCGGTGCAGCCAGCCGGGCGGAAAATAGACATCCTGATGCGCAAAGATGACGATCTCGCCCATGGTTGCGTCCAGCGCGGCGTTATAGGCCCGCGAGGCCGAGACCGCATCGCGCAGAACGTGCAGGTTGACACACCCCCGGGCCACCATGTCGCTGGCCAGCAGATTGCGCCCGAGCGTGGCCTCGTCATTGACCGCGGCAACCAGATCCATCTTGCCGTTCACGTTGTTCTCCGGGCGTTGGCAGCCAGGCGGGCCGGTCCGATGACTTGTTCCGATCGCCTCGGCCGCTGAGCATGTGACATTTGCACTAGCAATTATTTCCACCAGTGTCACACCATCAGGGCCATTTTACGGAAAACCTATGTCGGATCACGAACAATCCCGCCCTGCGGGCCGGTTTCTTTCCGGTCGGGAACCCCCGAAAGACGACGGATTGCCATTGCCGGCAAACCCTGTAGCTTCGCCAATCGCAATTTGGGGAAAAATCGTGTATCACACCCCAGAACCGGGCCCGTGTGAATGAAGCCCGGAAAGTGTTGTGCCCGTGCAGGCGGGTTTGGTAGTCGGGAGCAGTTTTCATGACAGCGAGGAAAATCGGTTGGCCGGTGGCCCTGCCCGAGTTTTTCCGAAAAGCGGGCCTGTCGTTCCTGATGCGGTTCGGCGGGCTGTTCGTCCAGTTCCTCGGCTCGATCTTCATCGCCCGCATCCTGGGCGCTTCGGACTACGGGGCCTTTACCTATGCCGCCACCTGGGCGGTTTTCGTCGGCACCTTCCTGCCCCTGGGGCTTGGGGATCTGTCGATCCGCGAACTGCCGACCTATCTGACCCGCAAGCAGGGCGGCCTGTTGACCGGCTTTCTGATCACCGTGCTGGTGACGCTGGCCCTGACCGGGGCCATCGCCACCATCGCGTTGTTCGTGCTTGAAAAAACCGGGGCGCTGACGCTGGCGCCGGGCTGGCCGATGGTGGCGTTTTATGCGGTGGTGCATGCGCTGGTCTTGTCGGTGTCCAACGGGCTGAACGGGTTTCAGCGCATCCTGACCTCGCAATTCCTGGAAACCGTCCTGCGCCAGCTCTTGTATCTCGGGCTGATCGGCGGGGCGGTGCTGATCGGGTTTTCGCTGGACCCGGTCCATGTCTTTGAACTTTCGCTGTTTTCGGCGATCCCGGTTCTGATCATCATGGTGGTGGTTCTGCTGCGCATGCTCAAGCGCGAACAGGCGCACCCGGCGCGGTCGGAATTCCACTTCAAGCTGTGGATCGCCGGCGCCCTGCCCCTGCTGATGACCGCGGTGGCCAACCGGCTGCAACTGGACCTGGACGTGCTGATGGTGGGCGGCCTGCTGGGGCATTTCGAGGTCGGCATCTACCGCGCGGCGGCGCGCGGCGCCATCCTGGTGACCATCGCCAACATGATCGCGCTGCAACTGGTCGGCCCGATGCTGTCTCGGGCGCTGGCGCGCGACGACCATGACGAAGCGCAACGGCTGTTGTCGCAGGCGGCGCTGGTGTCGCTGCTGGCGGGCACGCCGATCGTGCTGGTCTTTGGCTTCGGGGCCAACCTGTATCTGGGCCTGTTCGGGCCGGAATTCACCCAGGCCAGCACGTCGCTGCGCCTGTTGCTGGTAGGGCAGGCGACGGTGGTTCTGGCCGGCGCCGACGCGATTATGCTGGTGATGCTGCGCCGCGAACGGCTGGTGTTTCTGGTGACCGCGGGCGGGGTTGCGCTTAACTTCGCGCTGAACCTGGCGCTGATCGGACCGTTCGGGATCGAGGGCGCGGCAATGGCGTCGCTGGTCTCGATGGCGATCGTGCGGGTGACGCTGGTGACCTTCATTCTGCGCACCACCGGGTTTGACACCACCATCGTCAGTGCTTTGCAAAACCGCTTCGGGCGCGAAAAATAGCCCGGCGCTGCGCGATTTGCTGCGCGGTTTCACGTGCAGGTGATCGCCAGGCGCACCCTTGTGGTGCTAGGATGAAGGCAGGGCCCGGTTGACGCCCGCTCGACAGGAAAGGTCTTGATCATGCGCAACGCGACCCCTTCAGCCCGCCACCCCGGCCGTTCGCGGCGCGTGGGCACTGCGTTTGTCACCGCGCCCGCGATGGCGGTTTTTGCGGCGCTTGTCATGGCGCTGGGTCTGCTGATTCCGGCGGCGGCGCAGGCCGCGACCTATTACGCCAGCGCAAATTCCGGCGCGGCGGGCGACGGAAGCCGGGCGCGCCCCTTCGCATCGCCGGGCGCGGCGCTTGACTCGGGCCGGCTGCGCGGCGGTGACCGCCTGCTGCTGCTGCCGGACAAATACGGCCCGCTCAAGATCGCCAACCAGCGTTTTTCGAGCCCGCTCACCATTGCCTCGGCCCCCGGCGGGCGGGCCAGGTTCGACCGGATCGAGGTGGCCAACAGCCGCAATATCGTGTTCGAGAACCTGGACGTATGGCCCGACCGGGGCGGCAATTCGGCGCTGTTTCTGGTGCGCTCGCTCTCCAATGCGACCGACATCACCTTTCGCGGCCTGGACGTGCGCTCGGCCCCCGATGCGCGCAACTACCGGCGCTGGGGCAAGGCCA
>JAJRUE010000200.1 GCA_024277955.1 Alphaproteobacteria bacterium
CCGGCCAGCAAGCCCTTTTCCATCGCCGCCTGCAGCACCTCGGCCAGCACCGACACCGCCAGCGTGCGGGCGTCGCGCACCGATGGCACCAGCCCGATCGGCCCGCGCAGCCGCGCCAGGCGATCGGCCGGAACCCCCATCGCCGCCAGTTCCAGGTGCCGCGCATCGCGGGCCCGGCGACTGCCCTGCGCGCCCACATAGAAGGCATCGCTTTCCAGCGCGCGCGCCAGGATCGGCGGCTCAAGCTCGTGGTCGTGAAAGAACACGACGACCGCGCTCCAGGGGTCGGGGGCGGCGTCAGAGGGCAACTCGATCACCTTCAGGTGGCGCAGATCGCAACCCGCGGCGCGGCCGAATTCCAGCGTTTCGCGGTCGGGCGAAAACAGCGTGCCTGGAAAGCCCGCCGAGCGCACCAGGGCGGCGAAGGTGCTGGCCTCGGGGCCCTTGCCAAAGGTCAGGAACCGCAGTTCGGGCTGGAACGCCAGCACCACATGTTCGTCGCGCCGGCCCGGCTTGGCCGCCGGTTCCAGCCGCATCGCGCCCGAGGTTTCGTCGATGACCAGCGCACAGGGTTTGCGTGCCGTCCGCCGTTCGGCCAACTGGCGCAGCACGACCGGGTCCGGTCGCGGCACCAGCAGGATGTCCAGCCCGCCGCCGCAGGGCAGGCGGATGTCGACAAAGGGCGACCCGCGCCCGTAGCGAATGACGCGCGGCACGCCGGTTTTCAGGGTTTCGCGGCCATGCACGGCGATGTCGGCCTCGATACAGCCCGAAGACAAAGACCCCACCCGCCGCTTGTCGCCCAGCACCGCCATCACCGCCCCGAACGGGCGGTAGGACGGGCCTTCGACGCCGACGATCACCGCCATCACGGCATCGTCCGGCTCTGAGACCAGCGCTTCGATCGGGTCGCGCATCGGGCCTTGGGCGAGGATGTCGCCATTCATCGCAAGGGATCCTTTCCTGCCGGCCGAACAGCCGGGTCACGCCGGGCAGTTTCAACCGAAGCGGCGCGCTTGGCAAGCCACGCGGCCGCCGGTGCGCGGCGCGCCTTCACGGCAGGATCATCGGGCGGGGAATATGGTGGAGCCGAGGGGAATCGAACCCCTGACCTCGTCATTGCGAACGACGCGCTCTCCCAACTGAGCTACGGCCCCATCGGCGCGGAAAATTGGCTTTTGGCCCGGCAATGTCAAGCGGTTTCAGACACCTTTGACGTTTGTCCGCACAAAAGTTTCGATATCTTTCGCCGGGCGGGCGCCGGGCAGGCGGGCGACCTCTTTGCCCTTGTGGAACAGGATCAGCAGCGGGATGCCGCGGATGCCGCGTTCCATCGACACCTTGGGGTAATCCTCGGTGTTGATCTTGGCAAAACGCACCTTGGGGGCAAGCGCCTGGGCCGCGCGGGCGAATTCCGGCGCCATCATCCGGCAGGGGCCGCACCAGGGGGCCCAGAAATCGACGATCAGCGGCAGATCGTCGGCCTTGATCATCTTTTTGAGCGTCGCGGGTTCCAGTTCGGCAACCTTGCCGTCGGCAAGGCGCGCCCCGCAGGTGCCGCATTTCGGCCCGGCCGAGATCTTGTCACGCGCCACGCGGTTGACTTGCCCGCATTGGGCACAGGTCAGTTTGACTGCTTCGGCCATGGGCCTCTCCTTTCAAATTCGTCTTTCGGAATATAATCGGGCGGGTCCGGGTTTCAATGGGCGCGGATCAGAGCAGCGGATAGCGGGCCAGCACATCGTGGCGCGCACCCTCGGGGCGCAGGGTCGACTGGTACAGAGTAAAGGTTTCGGCGCGAAACGGTGGCGGGCGAAAAGCGGCGTGGGCGGCGATGAATTGGGCCAGCCGGGCGGTGTCGCCGGGGCGCAGATCGCGCGAAAACCGGGCCAGGGTGACATGCGGGTGGTAGCGTTCATGCGGGGTTTCAAGCCCGGCGCGGCGCATGGCAGACCGGATGCGCTTGCGCAGGGCCGACAGATCGCGGTTCGCGGCCACATCGGAAAACAGCACCCGCGGGGCCTGCTTGCCGAAACTGCCGAGCCCCGACAGCTGCACGTCGAATGCCGGCGCGCGCAGGTCGCTCAGCTAGTGGTGCAGCGCCTCGAGGGCGTCGTCGCGGCATTCCCCGAGAAAGGCCAGCGTCAGGTGCAGCGTGTCGCGCGGGGCGGCGCGCCCAAAGGGCAGGCGGCGTTGCAGCTGTTCCAGGTTGTCCAGAAGAGCGTCGGGCAGGGGCAGGGCGATGAAGGCGCGCATGGGGGTAGTCCAGGTCACATACCCATTAACCCTGCGCCACTGGTTTGACAAATTTTTTGTGTGACGTCGCCACGCAGAAAATCCGTCAAATCCGAAGGACGCGATTGCTGCTTCATCTCAGCGGCCCGGCGCGCGCCGAACCCCTGAGCTATTGCAGCAATCGCCCAGTGGCACAGGGTTAATGGGTATGTGACCTGGGGCCTTGTCGCGCCGGGGTGAACCGGCATGGCCCGATCAGATTCGCTGGCCGCTGGCGGGGTCGAAGAACGACAACCGGTCGGCATCGGCGCGAAACCCCACCGGGGTGCCGCGTGCGCCGGCGAACCGGCCGGGGGTGCGGGCCGTGACGGTTACGCCGCCCAGCGCAAAGGACACATAGCTGTCGGCGCCGGTCATCTCGATCAGCGAAGGCACGACCTGAACCGCGCCGTCCTGGCCAAGCACCATGTCTTCCGGCCGGATCCCGACGGTCACCCGGTCGCGGCCGCGCAGGGCGTCCAGCGGCGCCGGCAGGTCCAGCCGGTGACCGTCTCCGAAATCCAGCCGGCTGGCGTCCTGGACCGTTGCCGGCACCAGGTTCATCGGCGGCGAACCAATGAAATCGGCGACAAAGGTATTGGCGGGCCGGTCATAGATTTCTTCCGGCGTGCCGACCTGCTGGATCGCGCCATCCTTGAGCACCACGATGCGTGTCGCAAGCGTCATCGCTTCCACCTGATCATGGGTGACATAGACGATGCTGGCGGCGGTGGTTTCGTGCAACCGCTTGATTTCGGCGCGCATTTCGACCCGCAGCTTGGCGTCGAGATTGGACAGGGGTTCGTCGAACAGGAACAGCGCCGGATCGCGCACCAGCGCGCGGCCCATCGCCACGCGCTGACGCTGGCCGCCGGACAGCTGCCCCGGCCGCCGGTCCAGAAGGTGCGATATCTGCAGCAGTTCGGCCACTTCGCCCACCCGCGCGGCGATCCGGTCGCGGGGGACGCGGCGGATCTTCATGCCAAAACCGATGTTTTCGGCAACACTCATCGTCGGGTAAAGCGCGTAGGACTGGAACACCATCGCAATGTCGCGGTCGCGCGGCGGCTCTTGCGTCACGTCCCGCCCGGCGATGAAGACCTGCCCGGTGCTGGCCTCTTCCAGCCCGGCGATGCAGTTGAGCAGCGTGGACTTGCCGCAGCCCGACGGCCCCACCAGCACCAGGAAATCGCCCTGGCGCATCTCCACGTCGATGGACTTCAGCACCTCGATCGAGCCAAAGCTCTTGCCCAACGCGCGGATCTGCATGGCGGTGCCGGTGCCCGCCCCGGGGGTCATTCCGGCGGCGCTCATGTCCATGCGTCGGTCTCCTGGCTGGGGGCCGGGCCGGTCGAGCTGCGGATGATCAGCTCGGCAGGCACGGTGGTTTGCAAGCGGTCCACCGGCACCCCGGCCAGCAGGTCGATCAGCTTGTCGGCCAGCGGCACGCAGCTTTCGCGCATCGGCGCCCGGGTGACCGTCAGGCTGGGCTGAAAGTTGATCGCCCGCAGTTCCGGCAGGGCGTCGTCATGGGCCATGATCGAAAGCTCGCCCGGCACGTCCAGCGACAGGTCGCGCGCCGCCTTCATCACCCCGGCGGCGATCAGGGTGGATGCGCAGATGATCGCGGTGGGCCGGGCCCCCAGACGCCCCGAAAGCGCCGCAAGCGCGCTGGTATAGCCGTAGTCTTCGGATGGCAGTCCGTGGAAGATGAATTCGGGCGGGGCGGTCAGCCCGCGCTCGGCCATGGCCGCGCGGAACCCGGCAAGCCGCTGTCCGGCAAAGGCAAATTCCGCATCGCCATTGATCAGCGCGATCCGCCGGTGGCCAAGATCGGTCAGCAGTTGCACCGATTGCGCCGCCACCGCCGGGTTGTCGATGTCGTAGAACGCGTAAGCCGGATCGTCGCTGTCGCGCCCGTGCACCACGAAGGGCACGCCCTGTTCCTGAAGGAAAGAGATGCGCGAATCCCCCACCCGCGGCGCGTTCAGGATAAAGCCGTCCAGCGTGTTCTTGTCGATCAGCTTGCGGTAGGGCGCGACCGGATCGTCGCCCTGGCCGACCTGAAAGACCAGGTCGATGTCGCGTTCGGCAAGGCGCGATGACAGGCCGATCATGATCTCGATGAACGACCGGTCCGATGTCAGGTCGGTGCCGCCGCACACCACCATCCCGACCATGCCCGAGCGCCCCGACACCAGTTTCTGCGCCAGCCGGTTGGGGCTGTAGTTCAGCGCGCGCGCGGTCTCCTCGACCAGGGTGCGGGTCCTGGCGTTGACCTCGGGAAAGCCGTTCAGCGCCCGGCTGACGGTGGCGACCGACAGGCCGGTTTTCTGGCTGATGTCCTTGAGTGTCGCCAAGGTGGGTACCACAAACGTTTAAATTTCAGATCTTACTACTAAGAGCATGGCCGGTGAAAATCGTCAATACCCCAAGCTAGATACGGAAAAAATTGCCACGATGGAAAGAAAATCGTTTTCAAAACGTTTTAAATCGATTTAGATCGCCCTGCGAATTCACCCGAATCGGGCAACAGGGAAAGTGACCGCAAATGGATGATTGGTGGCGCCGGGCCGTGATCTATCAGATCTACCCAAGGTCGTTTCAGGACGACAATGGCGACGGCGTCGGCGATCTGCGCGGCATCACACGGCGGCTGGATCATGTCGCTTCGCTCGGGGTGGATGCGATCTGGCTGTCGCCGTTCTTCACCTCGCCCATGGCCGACATGGGCTATGATGTGGCCGATTATTGCGACGTGGATCCGCTCTTTGGGGACATGGCCGATTTCGATGCCCTGGTGGCGCGGGCCCATGCGCTGGGGCTCAAGGTGATCATCGACCAGGTGCTGTCGCACAGTTCCGACCGGCACCCCTATTTCGCCGAAAGCCGCCGCAGCCGCGACAATGGTTTCGCCGACTGGTATGTCTGGGCCGACCCCAGGCCAGACGGCACCCCGCCCAACAACTGGCTGTCGGTCTTTGGCGGCCCCGCCTGGACGTGGGAGCCTCGCCGCCGTCAGTATTACATGCACAATTTCCTGGCCGAGCAGCCGGATCTCAACCTGCACAACCCGCAGGTTCAGGACTGGCTGCTGGAAACCATGCGGTTCTGGCTGGAACGCGGTGTGGACGGGTTCCGGCTGGATACGGTGAATTTCTACATGCACGATCCGCTGCTGCGCGACAATCCGCCCGCCGACCATCCGCCCGGGCAGATCCCGTCGGAAACCTACGGCATGCAGGACCACATCCATTCCAAGACCCAGCCGGAAAACATCGCCTTTCTGCAGCGCATGCGGGCGCTGACCGACCGCTACGCGGCGCGCTGCATGGTGGGCGAAGTGGGCGAGGGGCGGCGCGCGATGCAGGTGATGGCCGACTACACCCGCGGCAATGACCGGCTGCACATGGCCTATTCCTTTGACATGCTCAGCCCAGATTTCAGCGCCGCGCATTTTCGCAGCCGGATCGAGACGTTTTTCGAAAACGCCCCCGACGGCTGGCCCTGCTGGTCGTTTTCCAACCATGACGTTGAACGCCATGTGACCCGCTGGCAACCCCATGCGGCCAGCAGCGACGGGCTGGCCAAGCAGGCGATCGCCATGCTGACCGCCTTTCAGGGCACCATCGGCATCTACCAGGGCGAAGAGCTGGGGCTGGAACAGAGCGTTCTGGACTACGGCGAGCTGACCGACCCGCCCGGCATCCGGTTCTGGCCGGAAATCAAGGGCCGCGACGGTTGCCGCACGCCGATGGTCTGGGACGCCGATCAACCGCATGCGGGCTTCAGCACCGCCCGGCCCTGGCTGCCGGTCAAACCGCCGCAGGCGGCGCGCGCGGTGGCCGGGCAGGAACAGGCCAATACCTCGGTGCTGCACGCCTACCGGGCGGCGCTGGCCTTTCGGCGGGCGCGCAAGGAACTGACCCGCGGCGACACGCGCTTTCTGGACGGGCCGGAACCGGTCCTGGCCTTTCACCGCGCCTGCGACGGGCGGGTGCTGACCTGTGTTTTCAACCTTTCTCCGGGGCCGGTTGCGGTGGTCCTGGAGCGCGCCGGCAAACTCACCGGCCCGAACCAAGCCGCAAATCTGAACGGAACTGCCCTGCATCTGGGCGCAAACGGCTTTGCCTATCTGGAACCTGACGGCCCCCCCGCCCGAAGTTTCCGGATCGACGGGGCCGATCAACCTGCCGTGCATGGCGCGGCGAACAAGGACACCGGGAGGTAACATAATGAAACCAGTCCTCAAATCCCTGACCCTGGCGGCGGTGCTGCTGTCATCGGCCAGCTCGGCCTTCGCCTTTGAAGACGGCAAGATCGTGATCTGGATGGGCGCCGGCAAGGGCGACGAAAAACTGCAGACCGTGGTCGACAAGTTCACCCAGGAACTGGGCGTCGACGTGGTGGTCGAGGTGGTCGACCCCGGCCTGACCGACAAGTTCCAGCAGGCCGCAGCCACCGGCGACGGCCCCGATATCGTGCTGTGGGCCCATGACCGGTTCGGCGAATGGGCCGCCGGAGGCCTGATCCAGCCGGTGTCGCCGTCGGCCGAGTTCAAGGCCGGCGTGCTGCCGTCCGCATGGGACGCGGTCAGTTTCGGCGGCAAGACCTGGGGCTACCCGGTCGCGGTCGAGGCCGTCGGGCTGATCTACAATACCGACCTGATCGACACGCCGCCGGCGGATTTCGCAGACATCCCCAAGCTGGACCTGCCCGATGGCGTGACCCCGATCATGTGGGACTACAACAACACCTATTTCACCATGCCGCTCTTGATGGCCAACGGCGGCTATGCCTTCCGCAAGAAGGACGGGGTCTATGACGGCACCGACACCGGCGTGAACAATGCCGGCGCCAAGATGGGCGCGCAGGTGCTGTCGGATCTGATCACCTCGGGGATCATGCCGCAGGGCGTTGATTACGGCGTGATGGAAGGCGCGATGAGCAAGGGCGAAACCGCCATGATCATCAACGGCCCCTGGGGCTGGGCCAACCTGGAAAGTGCCGGCATCAACATCGCGGTCGCGCCGATCCCGGCGGTGAACGGCAAGGCCTCGCCGCCGTTCCTGGGGGTCTATTCGGCGGCAATCAACGCCGCATCCCCCAATGCCGACCTAGCCGCCGAACTGCTGGAAAACTACGTGCTGACCGACGAAGGTCTGGCCCAGTGGAACGCCGACAGCGAACTTGGCGCGCTGGCCGACATTTCCGCCGGACAGGCGCAGAGCGACCCCAAGGTGGCGGCCACGCTTGCCAATGCCGCGATCGGCGTTCCGATGCCGTCCAACCCGGAAATGGGGGCCTTCTGGTCGGCCATGGGCCCGGCGCTGAGCAACATCACCAGCGGCGCGGCATCGGTTGACGATGCGCTGAACGACGCCGCAGCCCGGATCCTGGGCGAGTGACGATGCGCGGGCGCGGGCCCCTTGCCTGCGCCCGCCCGCCAAAGCACTATGGCCGCAGATGAGCACGGTTGAAAACATCTCTGCAACTCCGGCCGGGGTGGCGCCCGCCACCGCGCGCGCGCTCAGCCTTGGCGCCCTGGGTCTGGGCGCGGCGGTGGTGCTTTTTGCCGCCTTTCGGCTGTACATCGACGGCCAGCCCCTGTTCGGGGCAATCCTGCTGGCGCTGATCACCGCCTTTTCGCTGGTCTTCGGTTCGCGCCGGTTCTATTCGGCGCGCTTCATCTTTCCGGGGCTGGCGGCGATCCTGGTGTTTATCCTGTTCCCGATCGTGTTCACCGTCTACCTGGGCTTCACCAACTACAGTTCGCTCAACCTGCTGAACTACGAACGCGCGGTCGAAGTGCTGCTGTCGTCAAAGCTGGTGGACAAGTCCAGCGAAACCAGGTTCCTGGTGGCGCGCGACGGCGACGCCTTTCGCATCTACCTGCCCGAACGCGGCCTGATATCGGAACCGGTCACCCTGGACGCGCCGCAACAGGCCGCCCTGGCGCCCGCGCCGGACGCGCCGCCCGACACCCTGAAAATGCGCGACGCGATCAAGCTGCGCGCCGGGCTGCAACAGCTGGACCTCGCCACCCCGCAGGGCGAGATACTGCGCAATTCCGGGCTGCGCAGCTTTGCCGGGGTGACGCCGGAATACGAACGCATCGACGCCGATCATCTGCGCCGCACCACCGACGGGCAGATCCTGACCGCCAACCACGACACCGGCTTTTTCGAAACCGAGGCCGGGGTAAAGCTGCCCCCCGGCTGGCGGGTCAACATCGGGCTGGCCAATTACAAACGGATATTCACCTCTGACGGGGTGCGCGGCCCGATGGTGTCGATCTTTGTCTGGACGGTCACCTTTGCGCTGCTGTCGGTGGGGCTGACCTTTGCGGTGGGGTTGTTGCTGGCCACCATCCTGCAATGGCCGCACCTGGCGTTCAAACCGGCCTACCGGCTGCTGCTGATCCTGCCCTACGCAGTGCCAAGCTTTATCTCGATCCTGGTGTTCAAGGGGCTGTTCAACCAGAATTTCGGTGAAATCAACCTGATCCTGGAAGCGCTTTTCAACATCCGCCCCAGCTGGTTCACCGACGCCACGCTGGCGCGGATCATGATCGTGATCGTCAACGTCTGGCTGGGCTATCCCTACATGATGCTGCTGTCGATGGGATTCCTGCAGTCGGTCCCCGAAGACCACAAGAAAGCCGCCTCGATCGAAGGCGCATCCGCCCTGCGGGTTTTCCTGACGATCACGCTTCCGCAGATCCTGCCGCCGTTCCTGCCGCTGTTGATTGCCAGTTTCGCCTTCAACTTCAACAACATCGTTCTGATCCTGCTGATGACGCGCGGCGGGCCGGACATGCCCGGCACGGTGATCCCGGCGGGCAAGACCGACATCCTGGGCAGCTTTACCTACCGGATCAGCTTCATGGATTCGGGGCAGCAATTCGGGCTGGCGGGGGCCATCACCTTTCTGATCTTCATCGTGGTCGGCGCCGTGGCCTATGCCAATTTCGTCGCCATGCGCCGCGCCGCCAGCAAACGGGGGGGGCGCCCGTGATCGTCGAGCGCCCCAGCGAATTGCGCCGCAAGAAGATCCTGGCCCACGGGTTCATGATCGCGTTCATCATCGTGATCATGTTCCCGTTTCTCATGGTGATCTCGATTTCCTTCCGTCAGGGCAATTTCACCATCGGTTCGCTCTGGCCCGAAAACCCGACGCTCGAACACTGGTATCTCGCCTTCGGGCAAAGCTACACCCGCCCCGACGGCACCGTGATCGAGCCGCCTTACCCGGTGGTGCGCTGGATGTGGAACTCGATCAAGCTGGGGCTGCTGGCGGGGTTCGGGGTGGTGGCGTTGTCGACGATCTCGGCCTATGCGTTTTCGCGCATCCGGTTTCGCGGGCGCGCCGGGTTGCTGGATGCGCTGCTGATCCTGCAGATGTTCCCGACGACGCTGGCGTTGGTGGCGCTTTATGCGATTTTCGATGCGCTGGGCGATGTCAGCCCCTGGCTCGGGATCGACAGCCATCTGGCGCTGGTGCTGGTCTACCTTTCGGGCATCACCCTGCATATCTGGACGATCAAGGGCTATTTCGACAGCGTCGACAGCGCGCTCGACAAGGCGGCGCAGATCGACGGGGCGACGCCCTGGCAGACCTTCCGGCATATTTTCCTGCCGCTGGCGGTGCCGATCGTGGCGGTGGTTTTCGTGCTGGTGTTCATCGGGGTGATCAACGACTACCCCTATGCGTCGGTGCTGATCCGGTCGGAAAACCAGATGACCCTGGCGGTTGGGTCCAGGCTTTACCTGAACGAATTCAAATACCTGTGGGGGGATTTCGCGGCCGCCGCGATCCTGTCGGGGGTGCCGATCACGGTGGTGTTCCTGATTGCGCAGAAATACCTGGTGTCCGGCCTGTCCGAAGGGGCGGTCAAGGGCTAGGTGTGATCTCTCACCAGGTTGTTCATTCGATCCACCTCTGAGAAGCTGAAGTTTGCACAAACCGAAAGCCGATCAGGGATGGACGTGAACAACCTCATGAGACTCCACAGCTAGTCACCTGAATCTGAAGTTCGCATCATGCAATCATCTGCTCCCGTATCGCTTTCGATCCGGTTCGCGCCCGACCCCGCCCCCCAGGGCGGGCGCGAATTATTACGGTGTTTCAGAAGGTTGCAACGTCAGTCGCTTGATGAGCCGCCCACGAGACTGCACCGCGCCCACCCCCGGGGTCGGGCGCAAACCTTCCGTTGAAGCCGGTTTTCAAGGCACCGAACTTCGATTCCAAGCGAGGGCGTCCTGCAGGGAGCGGGCGGCTTGAGCGGTTGGGTGATTTCCTGAGATCGCGGATCGAGCAAAGCCCGGACATGACCATGCCGGAACTGGCCGATGCGCTTTGGCAGGTTCATGGGGTGCGGGCGGCACCTGCGGAGCTGTCGCGTTTCGTCCGGCACCGTCTCGGGTTC
>JAJRUE010000201.1 GCA_024277955.1 Alphaproteobacteria bacterium
AACCACCACGACCTGCACGACGGGCTGCGCGCCGGGCTGTTCAGCGAAGCCGACCTGATGGAGCTGCCGGTGACCGGCCCGGCTTTTGCCGAGGTCGACCGGCTCTATCCGGGGCTGGACCCGATGCGGCGGCGCCACGAGGCGCTGCGCCGGGTCTTCGGGGTGATGGTCGAGGACGTGATCGCGATCGCGCGTTCGCGGCTGGAGGCGGCGGCGCCCCAAAGCGCCGACGACATCCGCCATCTGGGCAAGCCGATGATCCGGTTTTCCAAGAAGCTCTACATGGAGCTGAAGGCGATCAAGGCCTTCCTGTTCGAGCGGATGTATCGTGCGCCTTCGGTGATGGCGGAACGCGCCCGGGTGACGCGGGTCATCGAGGATCTGTTCCCGCTTTACATGGCGCGCCCCGAGCTGTTGCCGCGCGAGTGGCGCAAGGATGTGGAAAGCGCCACCGGCGAGACCGAGCTGGCGCGGCTGGTTCTGGACTACGTGGCCGGCATGACCGACCGTTTTGCCTTGCAGGAACACGCGCGCTTGCTGGGCGGCGGCGCCTGACGGCGCCATTTTCCCGGTTTGCGCCGCGGCTTTGCCGCGTCGCGGTGCCTCCGGCGGGGATATTTTCGGACAGAAGAAGGGGTGGGGCGCGCGCTGGCGTTGACCTGAGCGGCGGGCGTGGTAGAGACGCGCCTTGAACAGTCGGGACGGATGCGATGAACCTTTTTGCCGAGATGCGAGCGCAGGTGGTGGAAAGCCTTGGGGCGATGGTGGCCGCGGGCGATCTGCCCGAGGGGTTGGACTTTGCCAATGTGACGGTGGAACCGCCGCGCGACACCGCCCATGGCGACATGGCCACCAATGCGGCGATGGTGCTGGCCAGGCCGGCGCGGATGAAGCCGCGCGATATCGCCCAGATCCTGGCCGAACGTCTGGTCGCCGACCCGCGTATCGAGACCGCCCAGGTGGCGGGGCCGGGGTTCCTGAACCTGCGTCTGGCGGGCGCGGCCTGGTCCGGGGTGGTCGAGGCGGTTCTGGCGCAGGGCGCGGATTTCGGGCGGTCGCGGATCGGGGCGGGCAGCAAGGTCAATGTCGAGTTCGTGTCCTGCAACCCCACCGGGCCGCTGCATGTGGGCCATACCCGCGGCGCGGTTTTCGGCGATGCCTTGTCGGCGCTGCTGGATTTCGCCGGTTTCGAGGTGACGCGCGAATATTACATCAACGATGGCGGCGCGCAGGTCGATGTGCTGGCGCGCTCGGTCTATGAGCGTTACCGCGAGGCGCATGGGCTGGCGCCCGAGATCGCCGAGGGGCTGTATCCCGGCGACTATCTGGTGCCGGTGGGCCAGGCGCTCAGGGACAAGGTGGGCGACGCCTATCTGGACAAGGGCGAAGAGGTCTGGCTGGACGAGCTGCGCGAATTTGCCACCGACGCGATGATGGAGATGATCCGCGCCGACCTGGCGGCGCTGGGGGTCGAGATGGATGTGTTCTTCAGCGAAAAGTCGCTGTATGGCACCGGCCAGATCGAAGCCGCGATCGAGCTTTTGCGCGACAAGGGGCTGATCTACGAAGGCGTGCTGGAGCCGCCCAAGGGCAAGAAGCCCGAAGACTGGGAGCCGCGCGAACAGACCTTGTTCAAGTCCACCGAATACGGCGACGACGTGGATCGCCCGGTGAAGAAATCAGACGGCTCCTGGACTTATTTCGCACCGGATATCGCCTATCATTACAACAAGATAGAGCGCGGCTTTGATGCGCTTATCGATGTGTTGGGCGCCGATCACGGCGGCTATGTCAAGCGGATGAAGGCGGCGGTTCAGGCGCTTTCGGACGGGCGCGTGCCGCTGGACATCAAGTTGACGCAGCTGGTGCGGCTTTACAAGAACGGCGAGCCGTTCAAGATGTCCAAGCGCGCCGGCAGTTTCGTGACCATGCGCGACGTGGTCGAGCGGGTGGGCGCCGATGTGACCCGCTTTGTCATGCTCACGCGCAAGAACGACGCGCCGCTGGATTTCGACTTTGACAAGGTGCTGGAACAGTCCCGCGACAACCCGGTGTTCTACGTGCAATACGCGCATGCGCGGGTGCATTCGGTGCTGCGCAAGGCCGAAGCCGCCGGCATCGCGCTTTCCGACACCCCCGATCTGAGCGACCCGGCCGAATTCGCGGTGGCGAAAAAGCTGGCCGAATGGCCGCGCCTGGTGGAAATCGCCGCCCGCACCCATGAGCCGCACCGGGTGGCGTTCTACCTGTATGACCTGGCCTCGGAATTCCATGCGCTGTGGAACCGGGGCAACGAAAAGCCCGAGCTGCGCTTCCTGCAGGACGGCGACGCCGCGGCCTCGGCTGCGAAAATCGCCCTGCCGCGGGCCGTAGCCGTTGTTATTTCTGCCGGTCTTGCTATTCTGGGGGTGACCCCGGCGACGGAAATGCGCTGATCGACAAGGCGCAGCCGCCGACATAACCGGGGCGAGGTTATAGGCAAGACAAGCTGTATGGGGGCCAACCCCTGGCGGAGCAGTGAGGCAAAATGGCGGATATCGAATTTGGCGAAGCCGTGGGCGGGGGTGATCCCGCCTATGCGGTTGACGTAAAGACCATCATCAACGGGTTTGGCGCGCTGGTGTCGCTGGCGCTGATCGCCGGTCTCGGGTGGTGGGGCTATCAGTTGATGGTGCGCGACGTCACCGGGGTGCCGGTGGTGCGCGCGCTGGAAGGGCCGATGCGCGTCGCCCCGGACGATCCCGGCGGCTCGAGCGCGCAATACCAGGGGCTTGCGGTCAACAACATCCCCGCCGTGGGCGAGGCCGAGGCCCCCGCCGACCGGCTGGTTCTGGCGCCCAAGCCCACCAGCCTGACCCCCGAAGACCAGCCCGCCGAGGTGCTTGGCGCCATCGCCGCGGCCAACGGCGCCGACAAGCCGGCCGGCGGGGCCGATGTGGCCGTGGCCAGCGCCCCCGACGCCACCCGGCCCGCACCCGAGGCGGGCGCGCAAGCCGCCGCCACACCCGAGCCCGATTCGGCGCCCGCGCAGGCCGATTCGTCTTTGGACCGCGCCTCGCTGATCGAGGCGACGCTCAAAAGCCTTACCGGCGCGGCGGAAGAGGCCGGCAATGGCGCAGCGCCGGCGCCCGAGGTCATTTCCGCCGAGATCCCCGGGGTTTCCCGGTCGCGTCTTCCGTTGCCGCGCCCGGCGGCGGTTCGCACGGCGGCCTTGGCTGCGACCCCGTCGGCGGCACCGGCGGCAGCTCCGGCGGCCCCGGCAACCGCGACCGTCGAAACCGCCAGCGCACCGCAGGGCGACGGGTTCGCCAGCATCGATCCGGCGGATATTCCGGCGGGCACCCGGCTGGTGCAGCTTGGCGCCTTCGAAACCCCCGAGGTGGCGCGCGCCGAATGGCGCAGGGTCGCGGACCGGTTCGACGATCTGATGGCCGACAAGGCGCGGGTCATCGAAAAGGCGCAGGCCGGCGGGCGGGTGTTCTACCGGCTGCGGGTTCACGGCTTCAAGGACATGTCGGACGCCCGGCGCTTCTGTTCGGCGCTGATCCTCAAGGACGCGGATTGCATCCCGGTGGTTTCGCGCTGAATGGGGCAGGGCGCCCACATTCTGGGCTGCGCCTCGACGCGGCTGTCGCCCGCCGAACGTGACTTTTTCGCCGAGGCCCAGCCCTGGGGCTTCATCCTGTTCGCCCGCAATATCGACACCCCCGCCCAGCTGTGCCGCCTTTGCGCCGAACTGCGCGACGCGGTTGGCCGGGACGCGCCGATCCTGGTGGATCAGGAAGGCGGGCGGGTTCAGCGCCTGGGCGCGCCGCACTGGCGGCAATGGCCGGCAGCGCTGGAACAGGCCCGGGCGGCGGGCCAGG
>JAJRUE010000202.1 GCA_024277955.1 Alphaproteobacteria bacterium
CAGGTCGAATTAGTGACCGACGACATGGCGACCGTCGTGGTGGACGTCTACCGCTTTACCCTGCCCGCGCTTGGCCGGGCTCCGGGGCCGGCAACGCTGGCGGTGGGCCCGGCGCGGCTGGTGCTGGGTGCGGACCATGGCTTTCGCACCAGGGTCGCCAAGGCGACCTATGTCGGGGTGCGTATGGAATACACGCTGGAAGCCTCGTTCGGCACCATGTTCGCCGTGCATGACGACGTGATCAACCCACTTGAGATTGGCGCCGAGGTGGCGGTCGGCTTTGCGCGCTCGGGCCCCGTGCTGTTACCCCGGGACTGATCGCCGCCGGTTCAGGCGCCGCCGAACGCGCGATCACAGATGTCTACGAGGTCCGCAAAGACCCCGGGCGCGGCGGCGATGACGCGCCCGCCATCGGCAATCATCGCCCTCGCGTCCTGATCCTCGATCAACCCGCCCGCTTCGGCGACCAGCAGCTGGCCGGCCAGACAGTCCCAGGCGTTCATGTGTTCTTCGCAATAGCCCAACAGGCGGCCGGCCGCGACATAGGCCAGCGATAACGCGCCCGACGCATTACGATAGAACAGCGCCCCGGCTCCGACCAGACCCTGAACCAGCCGCACCACGTTTTCCTGGGCCACCCGGTTGGAATACCCGATCCCCACGGTTCCATCGTCGAAACAGCCGCCGCGCGCCACCGAAACAGGTTCCCCGTTCAGGAACGCCCCCTGCCCGCGGATCGCGCTGAAGGTATCGCCGTGGCACGGGTCGTGGATCACCCCGATCTGCGTCTGGCCATCCCGGACGCCCGCGATCACCACGGTCCAGGCCGGGATCGCGTGGATAAAGTTCATGGTCCCGTCGATCGGGTCGATCACCCAGGTGAACCCCGAAGTGCCCGGCGTTGGCGCATGTTCTTCGCCGATGATCGCATCGTCCGGAAAGGCCCGGGCAAGATCCTGGCGGATCTTGTGTTCGACCTGCCGGTCGGCCTCTGAAACAAAGTCCTGATGGCCCTTGCGGTCCACCGTGATGTCTTCGAGCTGTTCGAAATAGGAAAGCGCCAGCACGCCGGCATCGCAGGCAATTTCACGCACCGCGTCCATTCGGGCGTTATCGTCCATGTCGAAAACCTCCGCGTGTCGCCAAACCGTAGCCCGGCGCCGCGGCAATGGCCAGCCCGGCCAATGCGCGCCGACGGCCCCAGCGCGCGGTTGCGCAACAGCGCCAAAAACTCTATTGCCCAAGAAAAGCGGGCGAAAAAAGGAACTGTCGGCGTGGCGAACCACCTTTACCAGAACGATCTGCCCGACGGGCTGAACCTTGGCCCGGTCGTTGCGATCGATTGCGAAACCATGGGGCTGAACCCGCACCGCGACCGGCTGTGCCTGGTGCAGATGTCGGGCGGCGACGGCAACGCGCACCTGGTTCAGATCGAAAAGGGCCAGACCAGCGCCCCCAACCTGTGCGCCATGCTGAGCGACCCGAACGTGCTGAAACTGTTTCACTTCGGCCGGTTTGACATCGCCGCCCTGCTGAACGCCTTTGGCGTGCTGACCGCCCCGGTCTATTGCACCAAGATCGCCTCGAAACTGGTGCGCACCTATACGGATCGGCACGGGCTCAAGAACCTGCTGGACGAGTTGATGAAGGTGGACATCTCCAAGCAGCAACAGATGAGCGACTGGGGCGCCGAAACCCTGAGCGAAGCGCAGTTGGGCTATGCCGCGTCGGACGTGCTCTACCTGCATGCGCTTCGCGAAAAGCTGGACGAACGGCTGGTGCGCGAGGGGCGCGAGGGCATCGCGCAGGCCTGTTTCGACTTTCTGCCCACCCGCGCCCGGCTGGACCTGGCCGGCTGGCCCGAGATCGACATTTTCGCCCATTAGGGCAGGCGGTAGACCATGAACGACGAAACCATCCTGGCGACCGGTCGGCGCGTCATCGAAAAGGAAGCCGATGCGCTGGGCCAGCTGGCGCAGTCGCTGGGCAAGGGGTTTTGCCAGGCGGTCGACCTGATGCGCCACGCCAGGGGGCGGGTCATCGTGTCGGGCATGGGAAAATCGGGCCATGTGGCGCGCAAGATCGCGGCGACGCTGGCCAGCACCGGCACCCCGGCGTTCTTCGTGCACCCCGCCGAAGCCAGCCACGGCGATCTGGGCATGCTGACCCGCGACGATGTCGCCCTGTTGCTGTCCAATTCCGGCGAGACCCCCGAACTGGCCGACATCATTTCCTATACCCGGCGCTTTTCGATCCCGATGATCGGGGTCGCGGGCAAGGCCGACAGCACGCTGATCCACCAGGCCGACGTGGCCATCGTTCTGCCCGCCGCCGGCGAAGCCTGCCCGATGGGGCTGGCGCCGACCACATCCACGACCATGACGCTGGCGCTGGGCGACGCGATCGCGGTTGCCTTGATGGAACACCAGGCCTTCACCCCGGAACGCTACCGCGACTTTCACCCCGGCGGAAAGCTGGGCGCGCGGCTGTCGCGGGTCGCCGACCTGATGCACGAAGACATGCCGCTTGTCGGCCCCGCCACCGCCATGAGCGACGCCCTGCTGACCATGAGCGAAAAGGGCTTTGGCGTGGTCGGGGTTCTGGACGACGCCGGGCAACTTGCCGGGATCATCACCGATGGCGACCTGCGGCGCAACATGGCCGGCCTGCTCGAACGCACCGCCGCCGAGGTCATGACACCGGCGCCGCGCACCATCGCACGCGGCGCGCTGGCCGAAGAAGCCGTCGCCATCATGGATGAAAAAAAGATCACCTGTCTGTTCGTGGTGGATGGCCCCGACAGCCGGAACGCGGTGGGCATTCTTAAAATTCACGACTGCCTGCGCGCTGGCGTGGTCTGAACGATGCCCGCCTACGACGACAGCTATTCCCGTCTGGTGGCCTGGCTCAAGATCGTCCTGCCGCTGGCGGCGCTGGCGATCCTGTCGACGCTGTTCCTGGTGTCGCGGTCGCACGAACTGTCACGCAGCATCCCGATCGCCAAGGGCCAGGTCGAAGAACTCGCCCGCGACCAGAAGATCGGCAGCCCGGCGTTTTCCGGCGTCACCGATTCAGGCACGGCTATCAATATCTTCGCCCAAAGCGCGCAACCCGACCCGAACAAACCGGGCCTCATCCAGGCGGTCGATCTGCGCGCCGACCTGAAAACCCCGTCCGGGGCAACCTTTCAGGCCCGCGCCGCCGCCGCCACCTTTGACCCCGAGGCCGGGCAGGCGGTGCTGCGGGCCGGGGTCACGGTCACCACCTCGACCGGATACACGATCCAGACCGACGTGCTGACCGCCGATACCCAGGCCACCCGGATGGCGACCAGGGGCAAGATCACCGCAGACGGTCCGCTGGGCCGTATCGAGGCCGGGAAAATGGTGTTGAGGCAACAATCCGATGCCGGTTCTCCGGCCAGCTATGAACTTGTTTTCAAGGAAGGTGTGCATTTGGTATACCAACCGCAGAACTAGGCTGCACATCCAGCAGGAATTACAGGCAATGGCATTCATCCGGCTTCTGGCGATCACCGCGCTTCTGACACTCTTCGGGCCCACCGCCTGGGCGCAGGGCACGCAGGTTCCGTTTGGCGGGCTGCAGCACGACACGACGCTGCCGGTCGAAATCACCGCCGATCAGCTGAGCATCAACCAGCAGGACGGCTCCGCGCTGTTTGTCGGCAATGTCGTTGTCGGGCAGGGCGAGATGCGGCTTTCGGCCGGCAAGGTCAAAGTGGAATACGCCGCCGCCGGCGATGACGCCACCGGCAGGATATCGCGCCTGCTTGCATCGGGCGGCGTGACCCTTGTGAACGGCGACGAAGCCGCCGAAGCCCAGGAAGCCATCTATTCGATCGACACCGGAATCATCGTCATGACCGGCGATGTCATCCTGACCCAGGGCGCCAACGCGCTGTCGTCACAACGCATGGTGGTGGATCTGAATTCCGGGCTGGCGACACTTGAGGGCCGGGTCAAGACCATCATCCAGACGGGCGGCAACTGATGGCGACCCTGACGGTGCAGGAAGGTGGCGCGGGGTTGCACGTCGTCAACCTGCGCAAGAGCTACCGCAAGCGCCTGGTGATCCGCGATGTCAGCCTGGACCTGTCGCGCGGCGAAGTGGTCGCGCTGCTGGGGCCGAATGGATCGGGCAAGACCACCTGCTTTTACGCCATCGCCGGGCTGGTGACACCCGAGGGCGGGCAGGTCATCCTGGACGGGCGCGATGTCACGCTTTTGCCGATGTATCGCCGCGCCAAGCTGGGCATCGGCTATCTGCCCCAGGAAATGTCGGTGTTCCGCGGCCTGTCGGTGGAAGACAACATACTGGCGATCCTGGAAATCGCCGAACCCGACAAGATCACCCGCCGCGAACGGCTGGAAGACTTGCTGTCCGAATTTTCGATCGCCCACCTGCGCCGGGCCTCGGCGCTGTCCCTGTCGGGGGGGGAACGCCGGCGGGTGGAAATCGCGCGCTGCCTTGCGTCGAACCCGAAATACGTGCTGCTGGACGAACCCTTTGCCGGGGTCGATCCGATCGCCGTGGGCGAAATCCGATCGCTGGTGGTGGACCTGAAGAAACGCGGCATCGGCGTGCTGATCACCGATCACAATGTCCGCGAAACGCTTGAAATCGTGGATCGCGCATACATTTTACATGATGGAACGGTTCTCATGAACGGAACCGCCGAGGAAGTGGTTCAGGACGAAAATGTACGCCGCGTTTACCTTGGAAACAGCTTTCGGATCGGCTGAAGGCGCAAAGTTTTTTCCGTCGTGGTTGACAGTAGGGGCCGAGTCGTCGCCAAATGGCATCAATGCAGGTTCCAATCCCCACAGCCTTGGCGCCCGGCGCCAGACGGCCCCATCCAAGAACGCAATCAAGGCGGATTATTCCCCTTTCAGAACACGGCGCCCGGGTTCGGGTGCCCAGGATTTCATGTTGACTACAAAGAAGGAGGCGAGATGCGGTACCAAATAACCGGCAAACAAATCGACATTGGGGCAGCGCTGCAATCCCACGTCAAAGCCGAACTCGGCACTGTTGTTGAGAAATACGCACAGCGCCCGACCGATGCCGTCGTGATCTTTTCCAAGTCCGCGGGCGAATTCGTCTGCGAAGCCACGGTGCATCTGTCGACCGGCCTGACCGCACAAGCCAAGGCGAAGGCCCACGAAATCTACGCCGCCTTCGACAAATGCACCGAAAAGATGGACAAGCAGCTGCGCCGCTACAAGCGCCGCCTGAAGGACCACCACCGGGTACGCGAACAACGGGTTGAACTCTCGCCGGCTTCCTCCTATATCCTCGCCGCTAACGGGGATGCAGAAGAGTCGGAGCCGGAAACGCTCCAGCCGATCATCATCGCCGAAATGGAAGCGAAGATCCCGTTGATCTCGGTCGGAGAGGCGGTGATGCAGATGGAACTGGCTGGCGCGCCCGCGCTGGTGTTCCGAAACGAGGGCAACAACGGTATCAACGTGATTTACCGGCGCGAGGATGGCAACATCGGCTGGGTGGACCCGAATAACGTGAAGTGATCCCGCGAAGAAACGCGCCGGATCGGAGCAAAGCGTCGAGCAATGGAAATAGCAGATATTCTGGATCCGTCGGCCGTCAGGGTCGCGGGCACGATCACGAGCAAGAAACGGCTGTTTCTGGACCTTGGCGAGATTGCCGCGGCGGCTTTCGGCATCGATGCCGAAGATTCCGTCGACGCGCTTCTTGAACGAGAAAGCCTTGGGCCGACCGGCGTGGGCAAGGGTGTCGCCCTTCCCCATGCCCGGCTGGCCGGGCTTGACCGGGTGACCGGCGCGTTCATCCGGCTTGAAAACCCGCTGGATTTCGACGCGGTCGACCGGCAGCCGGTGGACCTGGTGTTTGCGTTGTTTGCGCCGAAAAACGCCGGTGTCGAGCATCTCAAGGCGCTGGCGCTGGTGTCCCGGACCATGCGCAATCCGTCGATCTGCGCCAAGCTTCGCGCCAATTCGGACCCGGCGATCCTGCATGCGATC
>JAJRUE010000020.1 GCA_024277955.1 Alphaproteobacteria bacterium
GCGCTGAAGGACCGGGCGGGGGGCGCATGAGCGACGACGACGACACCCGGATCCCGGGCAGGCGGCAGGGAACGGCGGGGCGCGATGTGCCCGGATCGCCGGACAGCGCGCGGGCGGACGGCGCGCCCGAGGACTCGCCGGCCGGCCGGGGCGAGGGGCAGGGAGAGGCGCCGGGAGAGGGGCTGTTCGCCTTTACTCCCGTGCGCCCCGAGAGGGCCGATCTGCCGCCGCCCGAGGCGGTGGAGTCGCCCTGGGACAGGGTCCTGCTGGGAACATACAACAGCCGGCTGTCGATCGCCCTGATGGCGGCGGTCGCGCTGGCGCCGGTGCCTCTGGGCAGCAACCGGCCGGTGTTCTGGATGATCCTGGCGGCGGTCGTCTTTGCGCTGCTGGGGGTCTATCTCGGGGCGCTTGCGGTGCACCGGATCCGGCTGCGCCGCCCGCCCTGGCGGATGCCGGCGCTGTCGGCGCTGGCGGTGCTGTTCCTGGGCTTCGCGGCACTCCAGACGCTGCCGGTTGCCGGCTGGCTGCCGTCCGGCGCGAACCTTTCCGGCGATGGGGTCATCACGCTCAACCGCGACGCAACCCGGATCGCGGCGCTCAGGTGGGCGTCCTATGTGGGGTTCTTTTTCCTGATGCTGCAGGTGGCGGACAACCGGATGCGCGCGCGCCGGCTGGCCTGGGCGATCTTCCTGATCGTGGCGGCGCATGCGGCTTACGGGTTGATCAGCCTGCGTTTTCTGGGGGACGCGTTCCACTGGGGGCCGAAGGAGGCGGGTCGGTTCGTGGTCACCGGAACCTTTGTCAACCGCAATTCCTTTGCCACATTCGCCGGGTTCGGCGCGATCCTGGGGTTTTCGCTGTTGCTGCATGACGGGTTTCGCGGGCGCGCGCTGGCCCGCGGCCGGTTCTGGATGGTCTCGGTCGAGGGGCTGCGGGCGGCAACGCTCTGGGTCCTGCTGCTGGTGATCCTGGCGGCGCTGGTGGCGACGGGGTCGCGGATGGGGGTGGCCTCTTCCGGCGCCGGGCTGATCCTTGCGGCCATCCTGGTGGTGCGCAAGCACACCGGCCGGTCGCGGCGCACGGGGCTGGTGCTGGCGCTGATGGGGGCGCTGGCGGCGGGTGCGGTGTTTTTCGTCTTTGGGCAGGTGACGCTGGACCGGGCGATCTTTTCGGCCCAGGACGGCGGCACGCGAATGGATCTCTACCGGGAGGTGCTGGGGCTCATCGGTCAGCGGCCGCTGTCCGGTTTCGGGCTGGATGCCTTTGCGCTGGCCTTCGAGCAGGTTCACCGCCCGCCGGTGTCGCCCGACCTGGTCTGGGCGCGGGCGCATTCGACCTATCTGACGCTCTGGAGCGAAATGGGCATGATCTTCGGATCCCTGCCGCTGCTGATCGTCGGCCTTGTTGCCCTGGGGCTCGGGCGCATCGTCGCGGCGCGCAGGCACGATTTTGTGCTCGCCATCGCCGGTCTCGGGGTCATCGCGCTGGCGGCGCTGCATTCGCTGGCCGATTTCAGCCTTGAAATGCCGGCCAATGTCTATGTCTTTCTGGCCATTCTCGCGCTCGGCCTGGGGGCGGCGCGACCTGCGCGCAAAAACGCCCCGGAGGGCGGGCAATGACGGTTTTGTTGCGGTGGCGGAGATGGTTCGCCACCCCGGGCGCGATTATGCGCCAAAGACCTGACAGCGATGAAAAAAATCCCGGCCCCGGTGGTCAAGCCGGCCCAAGTCGGTGTAGACCTGTGCCGGTGCGGCCGATTTTGGAAGACAGCCCGATTTTGAACAAATGACTGCAGGACGACGGATTCATGGAAGACGACGAGATTGACCTGATGGCCCTGGTCGAGACGCTGCGCCGGCAGATGGGGCTGATCATTGCCACGATCGTGTTCTGCCTTGCCGTGGCGGCGGTCTATCTGTTCTCGGTGACGCCGATCTACACCGCGAGTTCGCTGATCCTGGTGGATCCGTCGCAAAAGAACCTGCTCGACCCGAATACGGCGGGAAACGTCAACATGTCCTATGCGTCTTCGCGCGTGGACAGCGAAGTCGAGATCCTGCGCTCGGACACGGTGGCGCTCGCGGTTGTCCGCGAACAGGGGTTGATCGCCGACCCGGAATTCGGCCCCAGTATCGGTCTGCGTGAAAAGCTGTTCACCGCGCTGGGCCTGCAGCGCAAGAAGAAGGACGACCCCAAGGCGATCGTGCGCGGCGTGGTCCAGCGGTTCAAGAATGCGACCGAGATCCGCCGCAAGGGTTCGACCTTCCTGATCACGGTGTCGGTGTCGTCGGCCTCGCCCGATCGGGCGGCCGAACTGGCCAACGCGCTGTCGAATTCCTACATCACCCAGCAGGTCGAAGCGAAGATCCAGTCCTCGCTGGCGGCGCGCGACGTGCTGCAGAAACAGATCGAGGCCCAGCGCGCCGAACTGGCGAAGTCCGAAGACGCGCTCGACCGCTTCATCCAGGAAAACCTGGCCCGGATCGAGGCCGAGACCGGCGCCGGCGACATCACCGCGCTTGCGGCCGCTCTCGACGATCTGAAAGCGTCGCGGCTACAAAACGAGGTCAAGCTGACCCAGGCCCAGAACGAGTTGAACAACCGCAACTGGAGCGCGCTGGCGGCGGATCTGGAAAGCCAGGCGATCGCCGAACTGGAACGCCAGCGGGCGGGGATCGAACGCCGCCTTGGCCAGGTGGTCGCCGGGTCGCAGCAGGAGGTCGATCTGAGGGCCGAGATCGCGGCGCTGGAAGAACGGCTGGCCACGGCCTCGGCGCGGCAGCTTTCGTCGCTGCGCAGGGATGTGGCGGCGCTCAGCGCCAAGGAAGAGGAAACCCGCCGGGCGCTGCGCGAGACCCTCGTCGCCAGCCAGCTGCCCTCGGATCTGCTGGCCCGGATCTTCGAGATCCAGCAGGATGCCAGCAATGCGCGGGCGCAATACCAGAACCTGCTGTCGCGCAAGCGCGATCTCGAAACCCAGGCCGGGGTCCAGATCGCCGACAGCCGGCTGGTTTCCGCCGCCCTGCCGCCCACCGCGCCATCCTTCCCGAAGAAAAAGCTGGCGATGGCGCTGGCGCTGGTGCTGGGGGGCGGGCTCGGGGTGTTTTTCGCCTTCATGAAGGAATTCTTCATCGGCGGCTTCACCTCGCCCGACCAGTTGCAGGATGCGATCCAGGCGCCGGTGGTGGCGGAAGTGCCGCTGGCCTCGAGCCTTGCGCGCGGCGAGTTCTCGCCCGCCGACAAGGTGGTGAAAGAGCCCTTGTCGGGCTATTCCGAGTCGATCCGGAGGCTGCGCGCCTCGATCGACCAGAACGTGCAGAAGATCGCCGCCAAGGCGGAGGACGGGAAGTTCCCGGCCGAGGGGGGGCTGGTGATCCTCGTGTCCTCGACGGTGCCGAACGAGGGCAAGACGACGACCTCGCTGGCGCTGGCGCGCACCTACGCCCTGGCCGGCAAGCGGGTGCTGCTGATCGATACCGACCTGCGCAAGCCCAGCCTGCACCAGTTCATCGGGGCCGAGCCGTCGGGAAGTTTCCTCGACTATCTTCGGGCGCCGGAAGATCGCATTTCGATGCAGAACTTTTCCAGCGCCGATCCGCTGTGCGACATGACCCTGGTTCTGGGCCGCACCCGCAGCGCCACGCCGACCGACCAGCTGCTGTCGTCCTCGCAGTTCGAGGAAGTGATCAACGCGGCCCGGAAGACCTTTGACGTGGTGATCCTGGATTCACCGCCGCTGTTGCCGGTGATCGACGGGCATTATCTCGCGAAATACTCCGATATCGTGGTGATGGTGGTCCGCTGGGCCTCTACCGGCCAGCGCGAACTGCGCGCCGTGCGCGGCCCCCTGCGCGAGGCCATGCGCCCCGAAGCGCCGCTTCTCACGGTTCTCAGCCACAAGGAAGGCAGCGGCGGCCGCGGATACAAATACCACTATGGATATGGCGACGAATAGGGCCTGAACGGCGTTTCGCGCGCGCCTTTGCTGGCGTATCGGTCCGCGCAGGCCCGTTGTGTGTGATCGCATCCGTTCCGCTCGGGCGCGCCCCGGTCCTGCGCCCGACCGGGCGGTCGCATGCCCTCGGTTTCGAGCAGCAGCGAATCCGATCAGGAGCGACAGGCTCTGGCTGTCAGACGCGACGACGGCCCGCGCCCGCGCCTTGGCGCTGCCCCGCTGAGGGTGCACCTGCAAAGGCCGTATCGCAAATGGATGGGGCGGCGAGGGGGGCGGGGCGGCGAGGGGCCTCGGGGCCGGGGCTCGTCTGGGAAAACCCCGCGACGAACTCGAAACCCGCGACGAACTGCCGCCGGCATCCGGGCCGCAGCCCGCCGCCACGCCCCGGCGGCTCGCCGGATCCGTTATTCCTCGCTTGCGTAGTCGGGTTCGTCGTCGTCCGGCGGGAAGCCATCGTCCGGCGGGTTTCCATCGTCCGGCGGGAAGCCATCGTCCGGCGGGTTTCCATCGTCCGGCGGGAAGCCATCGTCCGGCGGCGTTCCATCGTCCGGCGGCGTCCCGTCGTCCGGCGGGTTTCCATCGTCCGGTGGGAAGCCATCATCCGGCGGGTTTCCATCGTCCGGCGGCGTCCCGTCGTCTGGCGGTGTCCCGTGGTCCGGCGGGGTGCTGTCACCCGCCCCGCCGCTGCCGCCGATCAGGTCGTAGGCGAGTTCCTCGACGCCGCTGGACTGCGAGGCACCGACGCGATCCAGCCACTTGGCAAGGTGCAGCAAGGCCGCAAAGAAGCCGCGCCGCCCATCGGGTCCGGCCGCCTGCGCGGTATCGAAAAGTTCGGCGGCCAGCAGCCCGACCAGAACCTGCGATTGCGAGTCGTTGGGATCCAGGCCCTGGACATACCCTTCCACAAGATCGGCGCAATTCGCCGGGTCCAGCCAGCAGCCGGAAATCAGCCCGTCGAGACTCCCGCCCTGCGCCCCCGCCGGTGACGCCAGAAAAGACATGGAAGCCACGGTGGACAACACAAAGCGCTTCAACAAACCATTCTCCTGTATAACTCGACGCCCAGCGAAAACCCAGGCTGGATATCCCGTTTATCTCATATTGAGAGGAATTCTGCAATCGCCCGTTTCGGAAACAATACCGGCGAAATCGGTGGTATTGTGCTGGCCTTGTGGTTGAATGGGCGGGTTTTCCGGTGTCGAGCCGCGCCGGCCGGGCGACCGGTTTCCCGGTATCCGGCAAGGCCGTGAGGGCATCCTGGCGCAGGGTCTCGCGTTTTTCCTTTTGCGCGACGACCTGCTCGATCGCCCTGCGCAGCAGCCAATGGGCGGAACGGCCGCGCGCTTCGGCTAGGCGCTGGAGGCGGTCCCGCAGACCCTGGTCGAGCTTCACGGCGATTGGTCTGTTGGCACCCAGATCAGACTTTTCCTTCCGCAATCTTGTGCGGTATCGATTGGTGATTCGTTATCAGATCAGAACGCAAAGTCCGTGTTTATTGAGGGGCACGGTTGACCGCAGGAATTTTCGTAAGCGGCCTGTATTCTCAGCCTAATGATAATCGGATGCACTGTCCGTACGATCATTTTTTGAAAAGGGAGTGCGTTGAAAGCAGGAAAATGTTGGCGGATTTGCAAGCCGGA
>JAJRUE010000203.1 GCA_024277955.1 Alphaproteobacteria bacterium
AGGATCAGAAGTTTCGGGTTTTGCCCCAGCCCCATCGCGATTTCCAGCAGCCGCTGGTGGCCATAGGCCAGGTCTCCGGCCTGCTGGTCGGCCTTGCCGTCCAGGCCGACACGCGCCAGCACGGCCCCCACATCCTGGGCCAGTTCGGCGCCGCGCGCCCGGGATGCGCGCTGAACCGCCAGCGCGACGTTTTCGTAAACGCTGAGGTTTTCGAAGATCGAGGTGATCTGGAACGTATAGGCCATGCCCAGCATGATGCGCTTGTGGGCGGGCAGGGCGGTGACATCGCGCCCCTCGAACATGACCTGCCCGCGGCTGGCCGGGATGCGGCCGCACAGCATCGAAACAAAGGTCGTCTTGCCCGCGCCGTTGGGGCCGATCAGCGCGCGGATTTGGCCCGCGGGCAGGTCGAAATCGACGTTGCGCACCGCCTGCAGCCCGCCAAAGTCGCGCCCCAGCGCGCGGGTGGTCAGCAGGCTTACGGCAGCCATTTCACCCCCCTTTCGCGCAGCGTGCCCAGGATGCCCTTGGGCACGAACAGCGTCAGCAGCACCAGGGCGATGCCCACCACCAGCATGTAGGCGTCGGTCAGGCTGGACGACAGATCGATCAGGTAGAACATGAACAGCGTGCCGATGAACGGCCCCAGCACCGTGCCGGCCCCGCCCAGCAGCACCCAGAGCAGCGGAAAGATCGAATAGGGCACCTGCGAAAAACTGGCCCCCACATAGCCAAAGAGCAGCCCGTAGGCCGCGCCCGCCGCGCCCGAAACCGTGCCCGAGGCCACCACCACCACCAGCTTGTGCCGCCAGATGTCATAGCCCAGCATCCGCGCCCGGTCTTCGTTTTCGCGGATCGCCACCAGCACCCGGCCGCGCGGCGAACGCACCAGCGCCAGCGTGCCCAGCAGCACCACCGAAAACAGCGCCCAGGCGGCGAAATAGCGGGTTGCGGGCGCGCTCAGGTCCAGCCCGGCCAGCTGGCGCAGCGATTGCGCAATGGCAAAGCCTTCGTCGCCCCGGGTGAACGCTCCGAAATAGAGGATCGTCAGATAGACGGTCTGTGAAAACATCAGCGTCACGATCATGAAGGCCACCCCGATGGTACGCAGCGCCAGCAGCCCGACGATCACCGACAGACCAAAGGCCGCCGCCACCCCCAGCCCAAAGGAAGCGGCCACCCCGCCCCCCCACAGGTTCAGCGCCAGCCCCATCCCATACATGCCCGCGGCAAAGAACATCGCATGCCCGAGGCTGAGCAGGCCGGTGTAGCCGAACATCAGGTTGTAGCCCATGGCGAAGACCGCCATCACCATCACGCGGGCAAGGATGCCGTGGTGATAGGCCGGCAGCACGAACTGCAGCGCAAACAGCAGGGCGACGAAACCCAGGTGCAGGGCGATCGCGCGGCTCATGCGGGCCTGCGTCCGAACAGGCCCTGCGGGCGGTAGACCAGCACCATCGCCACCAGCAGGGTCGCCAGGATCTTGGCCAGCGTCGGCGAGAAGAATACCGAGATGACGCCATCGCTCATCCCGATCAGGACGGCGGCGAAGACCGTGCCGCGCAACGATCCCAGCCCGCCGATGATCACCACGATGAAGCTCAGCAGCAGCGGATCGCCCCCCATCAGGTAATGCGCCTGCTGGATCGGCACCACCAGCACCGCGCCCAGCGCCGCCAGCGCCGCGCCGATGCCGAAGACCAGCGCATAGACCCGCTCTACCGGGACGCCAAAGGCCTGGGCGGTTTCGCCGTCCTGCTGGGTCGCGCGCAGGATCAGACCCAGCCGCGAACGCGCCATGATCGCCCAGAACGCCAGCCCCACCGCCGCCGCCGCGCCGATCACGAACAGCTTGTAGCTGGTGGTCGAAAGCCCCCAGGGCCAGTAAAGCGCCGGGCCGCTTTCACCCCATTCGACCCAGGGCAGTGCCAGCCGGGTGTTGAAGGGCGGGGCGACCGGGCGCGCATCCGGCCCGTAGCTCATCAGCGTCACCTGCTGGATGATATAGAGCAGCCCGATGGTGGCGACGATGGTGCGTTCCGGGTCATAGTCGATCCGGCGCAGCACCAGCCAGTCGGCCGCCGCCGCCATCACGCCGACCAGCAGCGGCGCCACCACGATCGCCGCGACAAACCCCAGCGCCGGCGGTCCGCCCACCATGCTGGTGACCCACCACGCCAGAACCGCGCCGAGCATGAAGAACTCGCCATGCGCCACGTTGACCACCCGCATCACCCCGAACACCAGCGACAGCCCCAGCGCGGTCAGCGTCAGAACCGAGGCCTGCACCAGCCCTTCGAGCATGGCGAGCAAAAGGTGTGGGCCGAAATCCATGGGTTTTCGATGCGCCTGCGATAATGTCCCCGGCGCCGCCCGGCTGGTCTTGCCGGACGGCGCCGCGTTTCATGGCTCAGAAGGACTGCCTGGTGTAGTCCACTTCGTCCGGGTAGAACCCGTCTTCGATCGGCGTGACGTGGCGCACCACCAGTTTTCCGTCCGCGACCTGGCTGATGTATTGTTCGCCGAACACCTGGTGGGTCTTGCCGTTGAACACCTTGGGCCCCTGCGGGTGGGCGCGCCCGGCGGGCATGATGCTCATGGCTTCCACGGCTTCGATCAGGGCGGCGCGATCCTGCGGGCCCTTGTAGCCGGCGGCTTCCATCCCGTCCTTGATCACGTGCAGCGTTTCCCAGCAGCCGAACATATGGGCATAGGTGGCGATGTCCTTGGGGTCGTCCACCGAAGCGCCGTTGGCATCGACCCCGACGCGTTCGCGGTAGAACTTGTCATGGGGGCTCTGGTTGGCCTGGGCGTAGCGCGGATTGCCTTCCCAGAAATACGAGCCTTCCAGGAATTCCAGCCCCGGCGTCGCCAGATCGACCGCTTCGAGACTGTCGATAAAGCCAAAGATTTCGGGGCTCGAGGGGCCGAAGAACTCGCCCATTTCCTTGACGAAGGTCAGCACCGACGGGCCGACCATCACGTGATAGATCACCTCGGTTTCGCGCGGGATCTGCGGGAAATAGCGGGTGAAGGAGGTTTCGGTCGGCGGAATGGCGATCTTGGCGACGACCTGGCCGCCCTGGGCCTCGATCGCGGCGCTGCAATAGTCGCGGTGGTCGTGGCCGAAGGCGAAATCGGGAAAGATCATCGTGACCTTCTTGCCCAGGTTCGACGCCACGAAGGGCGCCATCGCCTGCACCTGGCTTTTCACGTCGGTGATGCCGGGCTGCAGCGTGTAGCGGTTCAGCTTGCCGCTGGCCACGTGATGCCCCTCGGACACCACGAAATAGGGCAGTTTCAGTTCGCCCGCCCGCGGGGCCGAGCCGATCACCACATGGCTGAACAAGGTGCCATAGGCCACGTCCACCCTGGCCTGGTTGGCGAATTTTTCCAGCACCTCGGCGCCGCGCTTGGGGTCGGTGCCGTCGTCTTCGGCGATGATCTCCACCGGTCGGCCGTTGATGCCGCCGGCTTCGTTGATCACCTTGGCGGCTGCGTTGGTGGTGCGTTCGTACCAGCGCCCGTAGGCGGCGCCGATGCCGGTGCGGTGCACCTGGAAACCGATGCGGATCGGCTCGTCGCTGCCGGAATGGACGATGCCGGGGATCGAGGCGATCAGCCCCGTCGCCGCCATGCCCTTGAGCACGCCGCGCCGGGTCGAGCGCGGCGCATGGGGTTTCACATCTGTTTTCCTGGGTGCCATCTTTCGTCTCCCTGAGTTGGTGTCATGGGCAGATTCATCTGCACGGTTTCATCCAGATTGAATGTATACAAACGTTTTGTCCAGATTTTTCGGCGCCGCCATCGAGTCGCGCCGCAGGCAGAGTCCCCCTTGCTCCGAACGGGCGGGCGGCGTCGCGCGGCCGGCCCATGCACAATCCTGTTACCCGATGGCGAGGGGATGGCCAAGCGGTTGCATCGGGTTAAAGTGTTTCAGCCATTTCACTGAAAACCCGACCAGCAGACGAGGGGATTGATTGGAACCGACTGTGCAAAGCCTTGTTCTGCTGCCGCTCGGGCTGGGGTTGCTCGGGTTCATCGAACCCTGCACCATCGGCGGCCACCTGGTGTTTCTCGACACCCAGAAGGATCGCCCGGCGGCGCAGCGCGGCCGGGCGGTGGCCAGTTTCGTCCTGGTGCGGGCGCTGGTCGCGGGGCTGTTCGGGGCGCTGATCGCCTTTGCCGGGCAGCGGCTGATCGGGGTGCAGACCGGATTCTGGCTGATCTTCGGCGGTCTCTACCTGCTGGTCGGGCTGGCCTTTCTGAGCGGCCGGTCCGGGCGGATCCTGCCGCGTATCAGGCTGGCGCCCGACAGCTGGAAACGGGCGCGTTCGCCCCATGTGCTGGGGCTGGCCTTCGGGCTGAACATTCCGGCCTGCGCCGCGCCGATCCTGTTTGCGCTTTTGGGTCTGAGCGCCAGCGTCGGCAGTATCGCCGCCGGTTTCGCGATGATGGCGATCTTCGGTCTGGCGCTGTCCTCGCCGCTGGTGCTGTTCGCAATGGTGCCGGCGCTTGCCGGGCGGCTGGCCGTGCTCGGCGACTGGCTGCGCACCCGGCGCTGGGTGCTGGGGATGATCTTTGTGTTGCTGGGGGCGTGGTCGATCTGGTTCGGCCTGTTCGTGGACCCGGCGGACTGGGCGAACCTGGGATGAGCGGCGGGGCGGATACCGGGGCGGATACCGGCAAGCGGTTTCGCAACGTCGCCACCGCCGGCATCGCCTTTCAGGCCGGTTCGGCGGCGGTGGATTCGGCCACCATCATGTCGGCGCTGGTCTATCAGCTGAGCGGCAGTTCGCTGCTGGTGGGCGCGGTTACCGCGATCCTGCGGTTCGGCTGGCTGTTTCCGCAGCTGATCGTCGGCTTTCTGGCACAGCGCTCGGGGTCGAGCATGCGCTACTACGTGATCGGTGCCTTCGGGAGGGCGGGCTTCATGGCGCTGATGGCGCTGGTGCTGTGGCTGGGCGCGGGCTGGCCGCGGCCCTGGCTGGCGCTGGCGGTGATGGCGATCTGGACCGGCTACAGTTTCATCAGCGGCATCGTGGCGGTGCCTTATAACGACATCGTGGCGCGCGCCGTGCCGTCGCATCTGCGCTCGCGCCTGCTGGCGACACGGTTCTTCGGCGGCGGGGTGCTGGCGTTGGCGGTGGCGGCGCTGGCCGACCGGCTGGCGGCGGGGCTGGCCTTTCCGCTGTCCTACAGCGCCATCATCGCGCTGGCGGCGGGGTTGATGTTCGTCTCATCCGGGGTGTTCACGGCGATGGGCGAACCCGAAGCCCCCTCGGGCACCGCCCGCAGGACCAGCTTTTTCCAGTATCTGCGCGAAGGCGTGGGCGTCTTTCGCAGCGATCCCCGGTTCCGCCGCTTCGTCTTTGCCCAGTGGTGCGGGGGGGCGGTGTTGATGGCGATGCCGTTTTACGTGGTCCAGGCCTCGGCGGCGGGGTTTTCGCTGGACCGGGTGGCGCTGCTGCTGGCGGCGCAGACCGCCGGCGCGCTGCTGTCGAACCTGCTCTGGGGCTGGTGGGGCGACCACCTGGGCAAGGTCAGCCTGCTGCGCGCCATCGCGCTGGGCCGGGTGCTGCCGCCGCTGGCGGTGCTGGCGCTGGGCTTCGGCGCGGGCGCGGGCGGCGGTGAGGGCGGCGGTTTCGCGCTGTTCCTGGTGCTGTTCTTCGTGCTGGGGGCGCTGGCCAACGGGCTGACCATCGCGGTGATCGGCTTTCTGATGGAGATCTCGCCGCACGACCGCCGCCCCGCCTACAGCGGCTATTTCAACGCCGTCACCGCGCCCGCCTACCTGCTGCCGCTGATCGCGGGCGGGCTGGCGGCGATGTTCGGCCTGCAGATCGTCTTTGCCCTGTCGGCGGCGGCGGCGCTGGCGCAGTTCGCCATATTGCGGGCGATCCCGGCTTAGGGTGCCCGTCCTGGACAAGTTGTCTTTGCCGCCCATTTTCTTGTTGCACCAACGCAGGGCCGCGGCTGCCCGGGTAGGCACATTTGCGCCTGCCCGCCCCCAAGGCGGGCGCATCCGCGCCCACCCGGGTGGTCGCATGCCCTCTGTTCGGAGCAGAGACAAACCCGATCAAGCGCAACGGCCGAAAACCTGCATCGCTATCGCAGCAATAT
>JAJRUE010000204.1 GCA_024277955.1 Alphaproteobacteria bacterium
GCGATTTGGCCCAAACGGCGTGTGGTTCAGGGGGCGGGCGGGGTCGGCACCGCCAGGTAGGCTTCGGCGGGGATGTGCACCAGGGCGCGCAGCCCCAGCGCCCGGCGCGAGGCCGCATCCAGCGCTTCGATCCCGGCGCGTACCGCTGCAAACAGCTGCGCCTGGTCGCGGCCGCGCGCGCTGATCAGGGGCAGCCCCGGCGTCGGTTCGCTCGCCGCAATGACCTCGAGCCCAGCGGCGAACCCGTCATGGGCCAGCATCAGCCGCCAGCTGACCGCATCCAGCGCGGCGATGTCGGCGCGCCCGTCGGCCACCATGCGCGCGCTGGCGCGATGGGCGCCGCTGGCCAGGCAGTTTTCAAAGCGAAATCCCAGCGACATCGCGTGGGTCTGAGCCGCCGCCCAGCCCGATTGCGACCCGGCGTCGTTATAGGCGAAGCGGCGGGCGCGGTAGGCGGGCAGGTCGTGGCTGTCGCCCCGGCGCACCACGAAAACCGAACGGTAATACCCCGGCGGCGCGCCTTCGATGCCGTAGTCCGGGGTGCCCACCAGGGTGACCTGCTTGTGCAGCCGCGTGCGAAACGGCAGGCCGCAGGTCTGCGACAAGACCAGATCGGGGTCGCTCCAGACGTCCCAGGGCGCGCGCTTGCGATCCAGCCGCAGTGGCCCGTATCCCAGGGCCGCGCGAATCCGGGTCCACAGCGCATCGTTCGCGCGGGCGGTTTCGGGCCGGTCATACATGGGCAGCGAGGCGATCACCCCTGCCGCGCCTCGACCTTCTTGCGCAGGATGTTGCTGTTGCGGTCGTTGACCCCCAGAAGATCGGCCACCAGACGCAGCAGCGCGTCTTCTTCCTGGTCGCGGATGCCATCGGCCAGCACCACTTCCCACAAGGCTTCGATCACCGCCGCGCGGTCTTCGTAAGCCACCGCCTCTTTCACGGCGCGGGTAAAGCGGACGGTGTCGGGGGCCTGGCGTTCGACCTCTTCGGCGTCGCGGCGCAGCGCAACGGCCTCTTCGGGTGACAGGCCAAAGCGGGCCGCCAGGATGCGGTCGATGCGCCCGATCTCGGCGGCGGCGTAATCGCCGTCGCTGCGCGCGATCCGCACCAGGAGCGCCGCCAGGGCAAGCCGCGCGTCGCCATCCTGAAACGGCTCGGGGCGGGGTTGGGTCAGGCGATTGATCAGGTCGAGGAACATGGCCCCCATATAAGCCGGCGGCGCGGGCTTCGAAAGGGCTATTCCCGAGATTGTGCGCTTCAGCCGATGCGCGGGCGCAACTCGTAGATCAGGTCATCCATCGCGATGCCGCCGGGGTCGGTGTTTTCGACCGTGATCGCGGCGATATCGGCGCGCCGCCCATCGCGCCGGAACCCGAAAGCGTTGATCCCGATCGCCAGTTTGCGGCTTGTGCGGGCGATGAGCCGTCCGCGCCGGTCATAGAAGCTGACGATGAGCGCGCCGGTTTTCGCTGCGCCGCCAAGCGGGCGCGCATAGCCCGAATGCACCTTGAACGCGACCGCCCATTGGTCCTGGTCGAACAGGATCGCCACCGCCCCTTCGCCACGGGCCTCGAGATCGGGAAATCCGATTTTCCCAAGCGGGAACAAGGCGTTGGAGCCAAAGCCACGGTGGAACGCGATCGACTGGTTCTGGCCCGGCGCGCCCGGCAGCACCGCAAGCGGGGCGTATCGGCGGCCTTGCAGCGCGTCATGCGCGCCGTCGCCGGATACCGATTGCCCGGCCAAGCGTTCGCCCAGCCACATGCCCCGGTGGCGGTAAAGCCTGTCCAGCCGGAACCCCGGTTCGCGATGCTGGGGCAGGGTTTCGAAATCGGCCAGCTGGTTCAGGTCGCGCCCGAGCGCGGCGTAGTCAGCCGGCAGGATTTCCTGCGCGGATGCGGCCCCTGCCAGGCACATCAGGAAAATCAGGAGCCGACCCATTTTAACGACCATAGCCACGAAAAACGCCATGCTATCACCGCGACCGAAACCCGGTCAATCGAACCGGGGGACCGGCCCGGGGCAGGGTCGGGCCGGCTTGTCTGACGCCGCGCTAGCTTGAAGGGTCGACCGATTCGAACGCGTTGTTGATTTTCGCCGCGGTTGTGCCGGTGGGGGCGGTGAGAAAGGTCGCGACCGTCACGGCCAACACGATCATGCCGACGCTCAGCACAATCCAGTCAATGGTGAGGCTGCCGTCTTCCGCGCTGCGGAACTTTCTGAAATCCTGGGAATACATTTTCACTCACACTCGCAATACTTTTGAACCGAGCCGACGGAGTCATCCGCCGGAACAGCCTGAACCTAGTAACTTGAATTGAATTTTACACGTTTGGCAGAAAATTGCCGCGCTGACGCGCATCAGTCCCGGTGAGATCCGGGGATTGTTTCCGCAATGCACCCAAAACCGCGCGGTCCGCGCCGGGCGATTGGGGAGTGCCGCGATTGCGCGGCGGGTTTTTGGTGTTTTTCGTCAGGCGACGGCCGAGATCAGCGCAACCCCAAGCGACACCACGCCAGCGCCCAGAACCAGCCAGTCCACGACCGAGCTGCCAAGGTCATCATTCCAGAAACGGTTGGTGATGTTTTTCATCTTGCACTCCAAACTACTGGTTGCGGGCCCGTTCGTGCGCCGCGCCGACCCTCGAAATCTGGATTTGAATTCGGGCAGAAATACGGTGACGGCGGTTCAAATTCGTGAAATTCGGGCGAACCTGCTGTCACCATCTTGCCCGGAAAA